>NZ_JAQGKZ010000140.1 GCF_028289855.1 Sphingomonas bacterium
TGGCGCAGATCGCGGGGCAGGCGCGGGTGTTGCTGGGGCGGTAAATCCTCCCCGTTTACGGGGAGGTGGCAGCGCGAAGCGCTGACGGAGGGGGTTCGCAGCAAGCGACCCGCTCGCTCGCGGCCCACCCCCTCCACCACCGCCTTCGGCGGCGGTCCCCCTCCCCGTCCCGGGGAGGATCTAGGTTGCAGCTCGCGCCTTTTGTTTGGCGGCTAACTCCGCCTTCCAGCTTCGCGCACGCCACCACATGATCACGCCGGTCACGCCAAGGATCGCCGGCAGCATCCCTCCCAAAAAGATAATCAGCTGCCAAACAAACCCCATCCGCGTCCCGTCGTGGATGCGGCGCATCAGGCGGGCGGTGTCTTCTTTGGGCGGCGGCGACGCCTTTGCTGCGCCGGTCACGTCGTCAATCTTGACCTGACGCCCGGCGCCGCCTGCCAATGTCACGGTCCACTCGGCCTTGAGATCGGTGGGCCAGCCGACCGACTTGATATCGCCGGGCGACGCCAGCTGAGCCGCCGCCATCGCGCTGTCGAGCGTGATCGCAGGCGCCGCGAGCGGCTTGGCGCGCGCCATCGCGGCGCGGTCGGCCCCGGGCGCGCGCTGCCCGCCGCCGAAGAAGGCCGGGAAACTGATCCACGCGCCGGTCAGCGACAGCACGAACAGCGGGAGCGCGATCCAGAAGCCGAACAGATGATGCAAATTGGTGTCGAGATTGCGGTGCCGCCGCCAGCGCAGCCCGCGGACCCACTTGCCCACGGTCGGCCACCACAACCACAGCCCGGTGAAGCACGAAAACAGCATCGCCACGCCGATCCAGCCGACGATCGAACGGCCCCACACGGGGATCAGCATCGTGCCGTGGATTTGATGCATCACGCGGATCGCCCCCGACGCGCTCGACGCCTTGTCGAGCACGCGCGTAGTCGGCGGGTCGAGCCAGACGTTGGTCCGCGACGGCGGCCCGGCTTGGGGCTTGCCTTTGGCGGCCGGGATCGTGGCGACGATCACCGGGCCGTCGCCCTCGGGCAAGGTCAGCGTCGAAATGCGATCGTCCGGCCCGAGCGCCGCCTTCGCTGCCTGGACATAAAGCTGCGGGTCGATCGTCTGCTGCCCGCTTACCGCGTAACGCTGCGGGTTGAGGCTGTGATCGAGCGCTTCGTCCCATACCAACGCGGCGCCGGTCACGCACAATGGAATGATCAGGATCGCAAGGCTAAGCCCGATCCATTTGTGCACCTGAAACCACGCTTTACGCATACCGATCTTGGTCATGGTCGTCCTTATGCCTCGGCCCAGCGCCGCAGCAGGTTGTGATAGGTGCCGGTCAGCCGCACCGACGCCGGATCGTCCTGCCCCAGCCGGCCGGCGACGTCCTGTACCGCTTGGTCGAGCTCGAACAATATCCGCCGTGCGCCGCCGTCGCGGACCATCGACTGGACCCAGAAGAAAGACGCGACACGGACCCCGCGCGTCACCGGCTCGACGCGGTGGACGCTTGAGGCGGGGTAGAGCACCATGTGTCCCGCGGGGAGCTTGACGCGCTGCTCGCCGAAACTGTCCTCGATCACCAGTTCGCCACCATCATAGCTGTCGGGGTCGGCGAGGAATAGCGTGGCGGACAGGTCGCTGCGCACGCGAAAGTCGCTGCCCCGCCGGATGCGGATCGCGCTGTCGACATGGGACGCGAACGTGTCGCCGCCAGCGTAGCGATTGAACAATGGCGGATAAACCTTGAGCGGCAGCGCGGCGGCGACGAACAACGGCGCGGCGGACAGCGCGTCGAGGACCAGCGATCCGGCGTCGCGTGCAACGGGCGAGTCTTCGGGCAGCTGCTCATTCTGCTTAGCGAGCGCCGATTGATGACCCGATGTCGCGTTGCCGTCGATCCAGTCGGCGCCGTCGATCAGCGCACGGACCTTCGCCACGCCCGCCGCGTCGAGCACATCGGGGATCGCGATCAGCATCGCGCCGCCCCGCGCTCGATCGCCGCCCTGCCCCGCGCGCGAAACGCCGGCACCGGCGAGGCGTCGAGGAACGCCGCCGCCTTCGCGACGAATGCCAGTGTGGCAGTGACGCCGGCGCGCTCGATCCACCTCAGCGCTTCTTCGGCACGTCCCTTATCGCCAAGCATGCGCGCATGGTTGAAACACCCGCGAAAATCGCCGCCTTCCGCCGCGCGCGCATAATACAGCGCCGCCTTGGTCACATCGCGCCGCACGACCCAGCCGTCCTCGTGAAAACTGCCGACGAAGTTCACCGCCTTGGCGTTGCCCAGCTTCGCCGCCTTCTGAAACCAGGCCAACGCCGCCGCCTTATCCTCGGTCACGCCCTGCCCCAGCGCGAGCAAGGTCGCGTAGTTGTACATCGCCCAATCGAGTCCCTGCCCAGCCGCGATCCGGTAGCATTCGGCAGCGCGCGCCTTGTCGACCGCGACGCCCCAGCCGAGGTCGTAGCACCGCCCGACCATGTTGAGCCCCATCAGATGGCCCTGCGCCGCCGCCCGGTTGAACCAGCCGAACCCGGCCGCCTCGTCCTGCGTCACGCCGTTGCCGTCGAGCAGAAGCTGTCCGTACAGTGCCTGCGCCTCGGCCTCCCCGTCTTCGGCAAGCGAGCGCAGGAACGCCGCGCGGGCCACCGGTTCGTCCGGGACACGCGCGGCGCCGTCGGCCAGCGAGGGGGCTGCCGAAGCCGTCAGAACTTGAACTCCACGGTCCCGAACACCGTCCGCCCCGGCGCAACCGTCGCGTAATGGTTGGTGTAGACGTTCGAGAAATAGATCTTGTTGGTCAGGTTCTGCGCATTGACGCTGACCGCGATGCTCTTGGTGAAGGCGAAGCGCGCCTGCGCGTCGAACCGCCAGTAATCGGGAATGCCGCGCGACAGGAACTTGGTCGCCGGCGTCACCGTCACCACGCCGGCGGTCGTCTGCGTCGCGGTGCGGTTGTCGGCGTAGCCGCCATATTGCCGGTCGGTGTAGATCGCGCTGCCGCCCAACGAGAATTGCTTCGTCACCTGATAATTGGTGGTGAAGGTGAAGCTGTTCTTGGCGGTCTGCGGCACTTGCTTGCCGGTGTTGACCGACGGCACCAGTACGACCTTCGCCGGGGCAGCGCCGTTGGCCGGCGCGGTCAGCGCGGCGAACCCGCCGTCGACGATCTTCGGGTCGAGATAGGTGTAGCCGCCGAAGACCGTCCAACCCTCCAGGATCACGCCGCTCGCGCTCAACTCGAAGCCACGGATTCGAGTCGACCCGATGAACGCGGCGTTGTTGCTGGCGTCGAGCACGCGGGCGTTGGCGATATCGGTCTGGAACAACGCCGCGCCGAGCGACAGCTTGTCCTTGAACAGGCTCGCCTTGGCGCCGACCTCGTACGACTTGGTCTTCTGCACCTTGAGCAGATCGAGCACGTTCGCGGTCGCGATCGTGGTCGGCAGCGCATTGTCCTCACGCCCCTCGCCGAGCAGGCTGTTGGGCGGTGTCGCCGCCGTCGCGTAGCTGGCGTAGATGCTCGTTTCCTTGGTCGGCTTGAACACCAGACCGGCCTGCCAGTTGAACAATTTGTCGGTACGGCTGAAGCGGAATGCCGTCCCGCCGGCCGCAAATGGCGGCGTGATCGTCGAGGTGAAGCGGTCGAACCGCGCGCCCAGGTTGAGGATCAGCGACGGCAGCAGCGTGATCGAATCGAACCCGTAAACCGAAACCGTGCTGGCGTCGTTCTGTGTCTCGGTGTTGCTCGCGCCCTTCACAATCGGCGTCGCCACGCTCGATGTGTCCGACGCATAATTGACGAACGGATCGTTGGGATTCGGGTTGAACAGGCTCGTGCAATAATAGCGCGCGATCGTCGCCGTGTTGCAGCGCGGGCTAGCGGTCGATCCGGTCGCCAGCACGAACGCGCCGCGGTGAGTCTTTTCCCATGAAAGCTCGGTGCCGATCGCGAAGCTGTGCTCGATCGATCCCGTCTTGAAGGTGCCGTACAAATCGGTCTGGTTGGTCAGACTGCGCGTATAGCCATAGCGTGTATTGGCGCGGCGCCAAACCAGCCCGCCGGTCAGCACGTCACCGCGCGCACCGCCGGCCCCGGTGGTCGGGTTGACCGCCGCGGTCCCAAACACGTTGCCCGTGCTGTCGTCGGGCAGCAGGAAGCTATACGCCTGATCGTCGTTGGTGAAGCGCGACGTGTTGCGCAGCGCAATCCTGCCGAAATTGTGCTCGACCCGCAGCGTCGCCTGCTGGCTCGTCGTGTCGCGGAAATCGCGGTTCACCAAGCCGTAGAAGGTCGAGCGTTTAACAATGCCGGTCTGCCCGCCCGCCGTGGTGACGCTGCCGAGCACCGGCGTGGTGAAGGTGGTGCCGGTCGGTGCGTTGCACACCGTCGCCGAGCAGACATAGAGGTACGGCAAGCCGCTGTCGGGCAGCTCGTGGCTTTCGAGATAATAATAGCTCGCGGTCAGCCGGGTCGAGGTGCCGAGCCCGATCGTCAGCGACGGCGCGACGCCCCAGCGCTTGCTGTAGATCGCGTCGCGGTCGACCACATTCTGGTCGTGCCATACGCCCTGGATGCGGAGCGCGATGGTCGGGGCGAGCTGCCAGTTCGCGTCGCCGCTGACGCGTTTGTAATCGCCATTGCCGTAGCCGCCCGAGACCGAGCCGTAGGTGCCCATCGTCGGCAACCGTGAAATGATGTTGATCGTGCCGCCGGCCGATCCGCGCCCGCCCAGCGTCGAGTCCGAGCCGCGGATGATCTGCACCGAGTCGATCGCGAACACTTCGCGGTTCTGCGAGGCGAGGTCGCGCACGCCATCGACGAAGATCGAACCTTGCGCGTCGAAGCCGCGAATGAA
>NZ_JAQGKZ010000016.1 GCF_028289855.1 Sphingomonas bacterium
CATCAGCCGCGTGGCGAGTTCGGTGATCGGCATGACGGTCTTCGACCCCTTGCCGGCTTCGGCCATCGGCTTGCCCAGCTTGGCCGCCTGCGCTGCCAGCTTCTGGTCGTATGGGATCAAAAAATCGATCTTGCGCTCGATCGAGCCCTCGAAATCCTTGCGCGCGATTTCCAGCGCGCCCTGCGGCACGCGGTTGGCCACCACGACGACGTTGGTCTGCGGGGCGTTCGACTTGAGCCACGACAGGATGCGGATCGTATCGCGCGCCGCCGCCAGCGTCAGTTCGGTGACGACGACCGCGGTCTGGATGTCGCTGATCAGATGCGGGTGCTGGACCAGCATGCCGCGCGGCAGATCGACGACGGTGCATTCGAACGCAGCGCGCATCTCTTCCTGCAACTGATAGAAGGCCGATCCATCGGTCATCATCGGCGAGTTGATCGGCGCTTCGGCCGACAACACCGCGAGCCGCTCGCTGGCCTTGACCATCGCGCGTTCGATGAAGAGTCCGTCGATGCGGCTGGGATTCTCGATCGCGTCGGTCAGGCCGCGGCCCGGCTCGAGGTCGAGCGCCAGCGCGCCGGTGCCGAAATGGACGTCGAGGTCGAGCAAAGCCGTGGTACGGCCGCCCTTTTCGCTCATCAGCCACGCGACCGAGGTCGCCACCGTCGAGGCGCCGGCGCCGCCGCGGGTGCCGATGATCGCGGTCGCGCAATGCGGACGATCGACCGACCCTTCAGCGAGCTTCGGCGCGTTGAGGATCGCTTGCGCGTTGCCGAACGCTTCGCGCAACATGTCGGCGGTCAGCGGCTTGAGCAGATAGTCCTGGATCCCGCTCGCGGTCAGGTCGCGGTACAGGCGGACGTCGTTGACCTGGCCCGCCGCGATCACGACGGTGCCCGGCTCGCAGACCTCGGCCAGTGCGTTGATGTCGTTGAGCGGATCGCCGCTTTCCGAAAGATCGACGAACAGCACTTGCGGGCTCGCGGAGACCGACAGCGACTGGACCGCATTGCGCAGCCCGCCCTTGTTGACCTTCTCGGCCGACCACCCCAATTCGCTGGCGATCGGACGCAACGCCTCGGCGGTCGTCTCGTCGCAGACATAGGCGACGAAGGGCTCGCGATGTGCGACGCCTGCGGGTTTCCACGGCGCGTTCATCTTATTTGCCTCCAGTCGATTCGGTTTTGATGACGGTGCCGCCGGCACCGGTCGGCGTGGCCTTGCGATAGGTGTCGATCGCGCGGCCCGACGTCCTGGCGTCGAACGTGTCGGTGCCCGGCTGGCCACGCACCAGGTCGAGCGGATCGGCGACCATCGCCGCCAGATTGGCCTGGGTGGCGCAGCCGTAATTGGACGTTGTGCTGGCTTCGAATTCATCCTGGCCGCTGCGGCTGAAATCCGGGCAGCCCGGGACGCGGGCGGCTGTGCGGCTGACCACCACGCGCGCCATGCCGGCGGTGATCGGTGCGGGCGTGATCGGCGCGCGATCGTCGATCAGGATGCCGTAGCGCGCGGCGATCGCGGCGACCTGGCCGGTCGCGGCACCACCGCCACGGTTGGGATCGTCGACCGAGACATGGTCGCCGTAGTGCAGGCGCATCGTCGCCAGCCAGCCGGCGACGCGGTCGGCCTCGCCGGGGGCAAGGCCGCCGGGGGTGGTCTGCACGTCGAACGTATAATCGGTGCGGCTGACGACCGGCTGATAGACGGTGTCGACGCCGCGATTGAGCGTGCCGCAACCGCCCAGCATCAAGGCCGGGGCCGAGAAAGCGGCGAACAGGATCTTGCGCATGATGGGATGTCCCTCGCTGGCGTCGTTCACTGGCTGAACCCGGGCGTCGGCGAACCGGCGTCCTTCTTCGATTTCTTGGGCAACACGGCCTTGCCCTCGTCGCGCTTGGCTTCGGGGACGGGGCCGTTGTTGACGGGAGCGACCGGCACCGGCGCGTTGGCGCCGAGCGACGGGCCGGCGACGTTCGGCGTCGCCATGCTCGGCTTGGCGCGATCGCCACCCTGGACGCCGCCGCCCAGCTTGCCCATGAACACGCGACCGAGGTCGGTCGGTGCCTGATAGCCGTCGGTCGGCAGCACGATCTCGTTCGCATTGACCGGCTTCACCAGATACGGCGTAACGACGATCATCAGCTCGGTTTCGTTGCGTTGCCATCCGGTGGAACGGAACAGCGCCCCCAGGATCGGCACGTTGCCCAGCCCCGGGGTCTTGTCGATCTTGTTGTTGGTCGAATTGGAGATCAGCCCGCCGATCACCATCGACTGGCCCGACCCTAGCTCGACCGTGGTTTCCGCACGGCGCGTGCTGAGACCGGGGATGATATTGCCGCCGATCGTGACCGAACCGGCCGATGTCAGCTCGGACACTTCCGGCCGAACGCGCAAGGAGATGCGACCGTCGGACAACACCGTGGGGGTGTAGGCCAGGCTGACGCCATATTGCTTGAACTCGACCGTTACCGCGCCAAGCCCGGTGCTGAGCGGGATCGGAATTTCGCCGCCGACCAGGAAGCTGGCGGTTTCGCCCGACAGCGCCGACAAATTGGGCTGCGCCAGCGTCACGACCTGGCCGTTGGATTCACCGAGATCGAGCGCGCCCAGGATATCGAGCCCGAACAGCCGGCCCAGCCCGCCGATCGTCGTGCTCTGCGCACCCTTCTGGACCGCCGTGCCCGGCGCCTGGATGAACTGGCCGGTATTGGGATCGCGCGTGTAGCCGGTGACCGTCCCCAACCCGACGCCGAGCGGCAGGTTGGGATCGTTGGTAAAGGTGGTCGCGGGGCTACGCCCGTTCGCGATACCGAACTTGAACCCGCCGGTGCCGTCGAGCGTGGTGAGATTGGACCCGATATTCTTGGCGAAGCTCTTGGTCACCTCCGCGATCTTGACCTGCAGGTTGACCTGCAGCGGAGTAGCCGTCCTGATCCGGCTGATGACCTTGGTCTTGTCGCCGACGAATGCCTGGACCAGGCTCTGCGCTTCCTGCGCGTCGTCCGGGCTCATCACGGTGCCGGTCAGCAGCACGACGCCGTTCATCGTGTAGCTGGTGAGCTGCGCCTCGGGCATTGCGAGCTTGAGCATCTGGTTGATCGAGCTGAAATTGTCGCCGACGCGGATCGTCGCGGAGAACACCACTTGCCCGGTCTTGGTCGTGGCCGAGACGGTGGTCTCACCGCCCAGCTTGCCGAACACGTAGATCTGGGTCGGCGAGCGGACCTGAACGTCGGCGATCGTCGGGTTGGCGACGAACACGTCGCTGATCGGACGCGCCAGCGTGATCAGCCGGCCCTGGTTGGTGTCGACCTCGACCACGCGGGCGGAGGCCGATTGAGCGGGCGCGGCGGCGGGCGTGGCGGCGCCGGTGGCGGCGATCGCCAGCGCGGCGGCCATCGGCCAGCCAGCCCTGTTGAGACGGTTCAACATCAGTTCTTCCCCCCGACCGGCATTTCGGTCACGCTATTCCCGCGGGCGATGCGCACCGTCGGGCCAACATTCGCGGGGACTCCCCCCGGATATCCGCCGCCGCTGCCGCCCGAGCGGGCATAGGGCGACTCGCTCTTGCCGGGCACGGTGCGGCGCTGGAAGCGCGACACGTCGGCACCCGTGGCAAAGGTCGTCTTGTTCGCGGTCGGCTGGTTCGAAGCGGCGTCCAGCATGGCCTTTTCGGCCTTGGGATCCTTGCCGTTCGGCACCTGAATGCTGCCGTCGGCGATCGCCGCGTCGAGCTCGCTCGCGCTGTCGGCCAGCGGGCGCAGCACGACCGACAGGTCGCCGAGCGCACGCGCCACCGAAATCTTCTCCGCGATCGACGGCGTCGCCTCGATCGTCACCATCGAGATGTTCTTGACCACGGTCTTGCCCTGGTCGTCGACGTCGGTGGTGGTGCGCTGGTCGGTCGCCAGCACGCGCAAATTCTTCATGATCGTCTCGGCGACGCTGAGCGGCGGGCCATCGCCGCCGCCGGGCACCTTTTGCGTGAGCATGATGTCGATGCGGTCGCCCGGGAACACGAAGCCCGCGACCGAATTCTTGTTTTCGACCGGGAAGGTCACCGCGCGCATGCCGGGCGTCAGCGCTGCGGCCAGGAAGCCGCGGTCGCCGGGCTTGACCAGCGACCCCTGGGTCAGCGGCTGACCGGCGGTGATCACGTTGCGGACGACGGTGCCCTGCAGCGTCTTGGGATCGAACCCGTCCTTCTTCACGAAATACGCACCCTCGACCAATTCCTTGGGCCAGGGCTGATATTTGAAGCTCGTGGCGTCGAGGATCGTTCCGACCGGCAACGCCTTGGTCGCGACCAGCACTTCGGTGCCCGTGACCGTCGGCGGCGCCATTTGGGCGCTCGCCGCCGGCGCGCTCGATCCGGCGATCAGGCTGCGCGCCATGAACGCGGTGATGGCGGCGACGACCAGCGCCCCCACCAGCAAAATGATCTTGCGACTATCCATGTCGTTCATGCCCCTTTGCCGGCCGACTGGCCGGTTGACCCACCGTTAATCTACGTAAACTGGTTAAATATTGGTTCACTCAGCGCGATCATCGACGCCATGGCGATCGCGACCCCGTACGGCGTCTCGACAGCCCCCGGCGCTTTCCTGCGCCAATGGTCGAGCATCATGATCAGCGTGAGCGCGCCGCCGATGACCGACATGATCACCAGCATGCTCAGCAGCGCCTGTCCCGGCAGCCACAAAGCGAGCGCGCCGATCATCTTGACGTCCCCGCCGCCCATCCACCCGAAGTGGAACGCGCCGACGAACACCGCGAACACGCCGACCGCGATGGCGAGCTGGATTGCGGCGTCGCTCCAGCCATAGCCCTGAACATACCACCAGGCCGGCGCCATCAGCGCGATCGCGGCGTTCTTCCAATTGGCGATCTCACGGGTACGCGCGTCCTCGATCCCTGCGGAAAGCAGGATCAGGACAAGCGCCGCAACGAGCGCGTAAGACAGAAAACCCCAGCCCATCGGACCATAGCCCTAGACGCGAGGGCTTTCCAAAAAGTAACCAGCGGGATGACTTCCGCAGAAAACATCCGCCGCGCCTATCCGCCCGGCAGCGAAATCTCGATGTGGACCGCCCCCGACGGCTGGCAATTGCGCCGGTTCGACTGGCCGTCGGCGGCGGCCAAACCGCGCGGATCGATCCTGTTTCAGGCCGGGCGCGGCGACTTGTTCGAAAAATATCTCGAGACGTTCCATCACTGGCACGACCAGGGCTGGTCGATCAGCTCGTTCGATTGGCGCGGGCAAGGCGGGTCCGGGCGCCTGTCCGACGATCCGCATGTCGGCGATATCGACCGGTTCGGCACCTACCTCGCCGATTTCGGTGCATTCTGGAAAATCTGGGCACCGACCGCGCCAACGCCGCACGTGACGATTGGGCATTCGATGGGCGGTCATCTGATCTGCCGCGCGCTCGCCAAGAGCCTGGCCGAGCCCGCCGCCGCGGTGCTCGTCGCGCCGATGATGGGGGTGCATGCGCCGATCAGTTCTGGGTTTGGCGAATGGCTCGCCAATTTCGCGATGAACAGGGGCGACCCGAAGCGGCGCGCGTGGAAGGGGAACGAACGCCCGGCGACGATGGGCAGCCGCCAGTCGCTGCTGACGCACGACGACGATCGCTATGCCGACGAGCCGTGGTGGTGGCAGGCCCACCCCGAACTCCAGCTCGGCCCGCCGAGCTGGCGCTGGGTGGTGCGGGCGTTCGAATCGACTCGGCGGCTTCGGCTGAGCCGGCGGGTCAAGCTGATGAAGGTGCCCGTGCTGATGCTGGTGGCGGACGCCGACAAATTGGTTCGCGCGCAGGACGAATTGTCGGTTGCCGGCAACATTCCCGATTGCCGCGTCGTCCGCTTCGGCGCCGAATCGGCACATGAAATCCTGCGCGAGGTCGATGACGTCCGTAATCGCGCGCTTGGCGAGATCGACATTTTCCTCTCGGCGCGCGCGCAGCAATGAATTTCGACATCGCCATCATCGGCGCCGGGATCGCGGGTGCGAGCCTTGCCGCCGAGGTTGCACCGCATGCCAGCGTGCTGGTCCTCGAGGCCGAGGATGTCGCGGGCTATCACGCCACCGGGCGCTCCGCCGCATTCTGGGAGGAGACGTACGGCGGGCCCGCCGTCCAGCCGCTGTCCGCAGCATCGCGCGGGTTGTTGGACGCTGCAGGATTCCTGCAACCCCTGGGGTCGCTCCATATCGGACGCGAGGAAGAGCGGGAGCTGATCGACGGCATGCTGGCGCAGTTCGCGGGCACCGGGGTCGATCTGTCGCCGGTCGATCCGCGCGAGCGCATCGCCGGGCTGCGGCCCGAGTGGAACCTGGCGGTGTGGGAGCCGAGTTGCGCCTATATCGACGTCGCCGCGCTGCACGCTCAGGCGCTGTCGCGGGCTAAAAAAGCCGGGGCCGCGTTGGTACTCGACGCCGCGCTGACCAGCGCGACGCGCACCGATGGCGTGTGGCGGCTGGAGACCAAGGCCGGAGCGTACCAAGCCAAAATACTGGTCAACGCGGCGGGCGCGTGGGTCGATCGGGTCGCGGCGATGGCCGGCGTCGCGCCGATCGGGATCGCCCCGTTTCGCCGCACCTTGGTCCAGCTCCGCGTCGATCCGCCGGTGCCCGACGATGCGCCGCACGTCGCGCATATCGGCGGCGACTTCTACTTCAAGCCGGAGGCGGGCGGGCGGCTGTGGCTCAGCCCGCACGACGAAATCCCCAGCGATCCCGGTGACGTCCAGCCCGAGGAACTCGATATCGCGATCGCGATCGATCGGCTCGAACACGCGGTCGACTGGCGGATCGAGCGGGTCGAACGAAGCTGGGCGGGATTGCGCAGCTTCGCACCCGACCGCTTGCCGGTCTATGGCTTCGATAACGCGGTGCCGGGCTTCTTCTGGTGCGCGGGGCAGGGCGGGTTCGGCATCCAGACCGCGCCCGCCGCGTCGCTGGTTGCCGCCTCGCTATTGCTCGGCACAACGCCCGATCCGCTCGTCGCGGGAATTGATCGGGACCGTTATTCGCCCGCACGGTTTCGCTAGCAGGGCCGGTTCGGGACCGCTAACATGGATCAGTCTATCAGAGGGAGGGTTCCGATGGCGTACACGTTCGAAATCTACAAGGACAAGGCCGAGGAGTTCCGAGTCCGCTTCAAGTATAACAGCACAATCATGTTCTCGACCGAGGGCTATTCGAGCAAGGCCAACGCGCAGAACGCGATCGATTCGATCAAGGAAAACGGCCCCGGGGCTGAGGTCGTCGATAACGCCTAAGCGGTTTTGCGCGCGGCGTCCGCCGCGTCGCTCGCCAGCCGGTCGGCCCGCTCGTTGTCGGGGTGACCGGCATGGCCCTTCACCCAGACCCATTCGACGCGGTGCGGCGCCGCGGCGTCGATCAGCGCCTGCCATAGTTCGGCATTCTTGACCGGTTTCTTGTCAGCGGTGCGCCAGCCGTTCTTGCGCCAGCCGTGGATCCATTTGGTCAGCCCGTCCATCACGTAACGGCTGTCGGTCGACAGCGTCACGCGGCACGGGCGGGTGAGCGCGTTGAGCCCCTCGATCGCCGCTTTCAGCTCCATGCGGTTGTTGGTGGTGAGCGTTTCGCCGCCCGACAATTCCTTCTCGCGCGACCCCTTGCGGATCAGCACGCCCCAGCCGCCCGGCCCGGGATTGCCCTTGCAGGCGCCGTCGGTGGCGATCTCGACATGGGCGAGTTCGGTCATGCGAAGATGCCGGGGTTGGCCGCGTAGAAATCGAGCCGGTTGAGGTACGCGATCGGGTCCTTGCGCGTGACCAGCGCGTCGGACGGCGTGTATAGCCAGTCCCACGCGCGGGTGAGCAGGAAGCGCAACGCGCCACTGCGCGCGAGCAACGGCATGGCGGCCCGTTCGGCCCCGGACAACGGACGGACACTTTCATACCCGGCGATCAGCGCGTCACCTGCCGCTCCATCGTAAGCCGCGCCCGACACGTCAAACGCCCAGGCGCCGTGCATCACCGCCAAATCCCAAGCGAGCATGCCTCTCGCGGCGAAATAGAAATCGATCAGCCCCGTAACGTGGTCGCCGATCATCAGCACGTTGTCGGGAAACAGATCGCCGTGAACGATCCCGGCGGGAAGCGTGGCGTCGATCGCAGCGATGGCGTAGATTTCGTCGGCCACGCGCGCGTTCAAGCCGGGTCGGATCGCCTCGAAATCGAAACCCTCACGTGCAGCGAAGGCTGCGAGGGCATGTGGCGCAAAGTCATTCTCTCGACCGCGGTCAAAATCGGCGAGCGCGACATGCATCTCGGCCAACGCCGCGCCTGCGGCGTGGGCCTGCGCCGGGGTCGGATGCGACAGCGAGACGCCGGGCAGAAACTCGATCAAGCAAGCGGGGCGCTCCTCCAGCGTCTGAATCGCTACGCCGGCTCGATCGGGCAGCATCCGCGGTACCAGACAGCCCTTCGCCGAGAGATGATCGAGCAACGCGATAAAGAACGGCAAGTCGCCAGCCGCGACGCGCTTTTCGTAGAGAGTCAGGAAAAAGCGGCCCTGGGTCGTATCGACCATGTAATTGGAATTCTCGACGCCCTCGGCGATGCCCTTGGCGGATACCAGGTCGCCGACATCGTAGCGCGTCAGGAAATCCCCCAGCGCTTCGGCCGAAACGTGCGTGTAGACCGCCAAGGCTCAGGCGGCCGCTTCGAGCCCGTGGGGGAGCTTGAACGCGATGTTCTCCCGCGTCGTCTCGACTTCGCGTTCGCGGACATCGAAACGCTCGGAAAGGCGATCGACCAGTTCGCGCACCAACTGCTCGGGTGCCGATGCTCCCGCGGTCAGGCCCAGCGCACCGACGCCTTCGAGAAAATCCCAATCGAGATCGGCGGCGCGCTGGATCAGCCGCGCGGGCACGCCCTGACGCTCGGCCACCTCGACCAGCCGCAAGGAATTGGAGGAATTGGGCGCGCCGATCACCAGGACGGCGTCGCAGGATGAGGCGATCGCCTTGACCGCGGCCTGACGGTTGGAGGTGGCGTAACAGATGTCCTCGCCGCGCGGCGCCTGGATCGTCGGAAATTTCGCGTGAAGCGCGGCAACCATTTCGGCAGTGTCGTCGACCGACAATGTGGTCTGAGTCAGGAACGATAGATTGTCCGCGTCCGTCGGCATGAGAGCGGCGACATCGGCGACCGTTTCCACCAGCGTCATCGATCCTTCGGGCACTTGGCCGAACGTGCCGATCACCTCGGGATGCCCGGCATGGCCGATGAACACGATGTGTTTGCCCATCGCGACGAGCCGCTCGGCCTGGCGGTGGACCTTGCTGACCAGCGGGCAGGTGGCGTCGAGATAGGACAGCCCGCGTTCGGCCGCCTTGGTCGGCACGGCCTTGGGCACGCCGTGTGCGGAGAACACGACGGGGACGCCATCGGGCACTTGGTCGAGTTCCTCGACGAAGATCGCGCCTTGCGCCTTCAGCGTGTCGACGACGAACTTGTTGTGGACGATCTCGTGCCGGACATAGACCGGCGCGCCGTATTTCTCGATCGCCAGTTCGACGATTCGGATCGCGCGATCGACGCCCGCGCAGAATCCGCGCGGCGCCGCGATCAGCAATTCGAGGACAGGTTTGGAGACGGTCGCCATAGCTCGCGAGCCTCTACGCGATTGCTTGCGTGAGGCAAAGGTGGTTCCTATGGAGTGATCGGCCCCGTTCCCGCGTTGAAGAAGGTTCTCTCGCCCGTGTCATTCCGCATCCTCGCCGCCCCGATCGCCCTCGCGCTGATTCTGGGCGGTTGCGCCAGCAAGGGCGACCTCGATATTTCGGAGGCCGGCGCCGGCGTCACCGCGATCCGCACCGCCTGCCCGACCGTCGGCGTGCCCGCGGGGACCGGCGACGTGACGTTGTTCGACCCTGCGACCAGCCGCGATTCGACCGCGATCGACGTAGTCGCCGCGATGACCGACGTGCGATCGACCTGCGGCGATGCGGGCGCGGATGTCATTACCGATGTGACTTTCCAGGTGCTCGCGCGCCGCGCCAGTGCCGCCGGGCCGCGCGACGTGACGCTGCCCTATTTTATCACCGTCGTGCAGGGCGGCAGTGCGGTGGTCGCCAAGCGCGTCGGCCGCGTGGTGGTGCATTTCGACGCCGGCCAGACTCGCGCCTCGGTCAATGGTTCGGCCCGCGCTAGCGTCGCGCGTGCCGCGGCGACGCTGCCCGACGACGTCCGGCGCCGCATCACCGAGAAGCGCAAGGGCGGCAGCGAGGCGGCGGCGGTCGATCCGCTGACCGCGCCCGATGTCCGCGCCGCAGTGCTCCGTGCGAGCTTCGAGGCGCTGGTCGGCTTCCAGCTGACCGACGATCAGCTCAAATATAACGCCACGCGCTAAGTCGCGTTGACTCGGTCAACGTGCCACGTCACAGCGAACTCAGTCGCTGACAGCGCGGGAGAGTGTGAGGGAGACCTCAACGCCGAAGGAGCAACCGCCCCGGAATCTCTCAGGCAAACGGACCGCGTTTTGTCGATAGCGACGCTCTGGAAAGAGTCCGGTTCGCCCGGACCACCGAAGGTGTAACCCCGGGATTCGGGGGAAAGCTCTCAGGTTCCGTGACAGAGGGGGCGGCGGATATTCGGCTCGATCGAGCCGTTGTCACGCCGTCATCTGTTGTGGAGACCGGGCCTTGAGCGACACCGACCTTGCCAACGATTATGTCGAAGTAGAGCTGGAAACGCTCCCGCTCGATGCATGGCACCGCGCCAAAGGCGGCCGGATAGTGCCGTTCGCGGGCTATCACATGCCGGTCCAGTACGAAGGCATCATGGCCGAGCATCTGTGGGTGCGCGAATCGGCCGGGCTGTTCGACGTGTCGCACATGGGCCAGTTGCTGATATCGGGCGACGGGCTGGACGACGCGCTCGAGGCGCTGATTCCCGCCGACGTGAAGGGCGTGCAACTCGGGCAGCAGAAATACTCGCTGCTCCTCGCCGACAATGGCGGGATCCTCGACGATCTGATGTTCTCGCGTTGGCCGGGCGGCATCTACATGGTGGTCAACGGCGCGGTGAAATATGACGATCTGGCGCATTTGCGCGAGCATCTGCCCGACGAGATCACGATCAATCATCTCGACGATCGCGCGCTATTGGCGCTGCAGGGGCCGAAGGCGTTCGAGGTGCTCAAACGCCACACGACGGGCAAATGGCCGCTCGATGCGCTGGTGTTCATGCGCGGGGGGCAGTTCGAGATTGCCGGGGTCGAGGCGTATGTCAGCCGCTCGGGCTATACCGGCGAGGACGGGTTCGAGATTTCGATCCCCGCCGATGCCGCCGAAAAGATCGCCGACCTGCTGTGCGGCGAACCCGAGGTGAAGCCGATCGGCCTGGGCGCGCGCGATTCGCTCCGGCTCGAGGCGGACTTGCCGCTGTACGGCCACGATCTCGATCCCGAGACGACGCCGATCATGGCCGCGCTCAACTTCGCGGTCGCGAGCAAGCGCCGCCGCGAGGAAGCCAATTATCCGGGCGCGGCACGTATCCTGCTAGAGCGCGAGCAAGGCGCGGTGTCGAAGCGCGTGGGCCTGCTAGTCGAAGGCCGCCAGCCGGTGCGCGAGGGCGCCGCGGTGCTCGACGCCGACGGGTCCGAGGTCGGCAAGGTCACCTCGGGCGGGTTCGCCCCGACGCTCGGCGCGCCGATCGCGATGGCGTACGTCCCCGCCGCGATGGCCGAGGTCGGGAGCAAGATACAGCTCAACCAGCGCGGCAAGGTCCATGAAGCGACCGTCGCCGCGATGCCATTCGTCCCCCACCGCTATGTCAGAGGAGCGAAGTAAGATGCGCTATTTCACCGAAGATCATGAATGGGTCGATGTCGACGGCGATATCGGCACGGTCGGCATCACCGATTACGCGCAGGGCCAGCTCGGCGACATCGTGTTCGTCGACGTCCCCGAAGAAGGTAAGACCGTGACCAAGGGCGACGAGGCCGCGGTGGTCGAATCGGTCAAGGCGGCGTCGGACGTCTATTCGCCGGTGTCGGGGACGGTGATTGAGGGCAATGCCGATCTCGCCGACAATCCCGGCCTGGTGAACGAGGACGCCGATGGCGACGGCTGGTTCTTCAAGCTGACCTTGAGCGATCCGGATGAGCTGAACGAGCTGATGGATGAATCGAAGTACGAGGCGTTCGTCGCGAAGCTGTGATCCGGTCAGTAACCCTTATCGCTGCTTCCGCTCTGTTAGGCGCCGCTGAGGACGCGGCAGCGCCGCTCGTCCGTGTGGCGCAAATCGTGAAGAATTGCGATTCGTACCGGGGCAAAACGGTGCGCGCTGCCGGATATCTGGATGACTGTGCCGATAATGATTGCCAACTCTTTGCCGACAAAAAGGCCATCGGCATCTCCGCTGATGCTTGGAAGGCGGTACGTAATGCTAAGCGGGACAGTGCGGAGTGGCCGAAAGCCTGGAATCGGCTCGCAGCGGTAGCGCCGATCGGCATCGGATACGACGAAACGTTCGATCGTAAAGCTGCTTCACTACAGCACAGCTACGTCGTCATAACCGGCCGGGTGTCCAAGGACAGCTGCACCGGCTTCGCGACTGGCACGGACCGCGCGTTTGGGATCGATCCTATCGACATCCGCCCTTGGACGCCTGCGGACGGCGCACCGGCCAACATGCAATGAGAACGAATAAATGCGCTACCTCCCTCTGACCCAGCCCGACCGCGAGGCGATGCTCGCCGTGATTGGTGCGTCCTCGATCGACGATCTGTTCGCCGATGTGCCCGCAATCGCGCAACTCGACGGGCCGATCCACGACTTGCCGATGCACGCCAGCGAGCTGGCGGTCGAGCGTCACATGACTAAGCTCGCCAGGAAGAACCTCGCGGCGGGCGAGGCGCCGTTCTTCCTCGGCTGCGGGGCGTACCGGCATCACGTCCCGGCGTCGGTCGATCACTTGATCCAACGCGGCGAGTTCCTGACCGCGTACACGCCGTACCAGCCCGAAATCGCGCAGGGCACGCTGCAGATGCTGTTCGAGTTCCAGACGCAGGTCGCGCGGCTGCTCGGCACCGACGTCGCCAACGCGTCGATGTACGACGGGTCGACCGCGTGCTGGGAAGCGATCGGCATGGCGCGGCGCATCACCAAGCGCGGCAAGGCGATCCTGTCTTCAGGGCTGCACCCGCATTACGTTTCGGTAGCCAAAACCATGGCGAAGTACACCGGCGACCAGCTCGAAACCTCGCTACCGTCGCTCACGGCCGACACCGATATCGAAAGCCTGATCGCAAGCATCGATGACGATACGTCGTGCGTCGTGGTGCAATATCCCGACATTCTCGGCCGCATCGCCGACCTGACGCCGCTGGCCGATGCGTGCCACGCTAAGAAGGCGTTGCTGATCGCGGTTGTGACCGAGCCCGTCGCGCTCGGCGCGCTCAAGTCACCCGGCGAGATGGATGCCGATATCGTCGTGGGCGAAGGCCAGTCGATTGGCGTCGGGCTGCAATTCGGCGGGCCGTATGTCGGCCTGATGGGGTGCAAGGACAAATATATCCGCCAAATGCCAGGGCGGTTCTGCGGCGAGACGATCGACGCGGAGGGCAAGCGCGGCTTCGTGCTGACGCTGTCGACGCGCGAGCAGCATATCCGGCGCGAGAAGGCGACGTCGAATATCTGTACCAACTCAGGGCTGTGTGCGCTGGCCTTCTCGATCCATATGACGTTGCTGGGCGAGGCGGGGTTACGCGCGCTGGCCGAGACCAACCATGCCGGCGCGGTCGCCGCGGCCGAGCGGCTGGTGCAGGTCCCGGGGGTCGTGCTGGTCAACGACAGCTTCTTCAACGAATTCACGCTCAAGCTGTCGAAGGAAGCGCGGCCGGTCGTGCGCGACCTTGCCGATAACGGCATCCTCGCCGGCGTGTCGCTCGGGCGGCTGTATCCGGGGGCGGACGGGCTCGCCAACGGGCTGGTCGTCGCGGTGACCGAAACCACGACGGCGGAGGATGTCGACACCTTCGCGTCCGCGCTGCAGGAGGCGCTGGCATGAGCAACCCGAACCAGAGCGGCTGGCGCCCCGAAATGACGCCTGAGCGGCGCAGCAGCGATGCGACCTTCACCGGCAATCGCGCGCTGATGCTCGAAGAGCCGCTGATCTTCGAGATCGGATCGACGCAGACGACCGGCGTCGAAGTCGCCGAACCTGCCAAGGTTGCCTCGAAGCTCGGCAATCTTGCACGGTCCGCGCCGATCGGCCTCCCCGGCCTCAGCGAACCCGAAACCGTCCGCCACTACACGCGCCTGTCGCGCCAGAATTACGCGATCGACCTCGGGCTGTTCCCGCTTGGATCGTGCACGATGAAGCACAACCCGCGGCTTAACGAGAAGATGGCGCGGCTACCCGGCTTTGCCGACGTTCATCCGCTCCAGCCGACCGACACCGTGCAGGGCGCGTTCGAGGTGATCCATCAGCTCGCGCACTGGCTGGTCACGCTGACTGGCATGCATTCGGTGGCGATGAGCCCCAAGGCTGGCGCGCATGGCGAATTGTGCGGCATCCTCGCGATCAAGGCCGCGCTGGAAGCGAAGGGCGAGGGACACCGCAACGTTATCCTGGTGCCTGAGAGCGCCCACGGGACGAACCCCGCGACGGCGGCGTTTGCCGGCTATTCGGTCGAGGACATTCCCGCGACCACCGACGGCCGGGTCGATGTCGCAGCGCTGACCGCGCGGCTCGGCCCCGACGTGGCGGGGGTGATGATCACCAACCCCAATACCTGCGGGCTGTTCGAGCGCGAGATGCGGACGATTTCCGATGCCGTCCATGCGGTCGGCGGCTTCGTCTACTGCGATGGTGCGAACTTCAACGCGATCGTCGGGCGAGTCCGCCCCGGCGATCTCGGCATCGATGCGATGCACATCAATTTGCACAAGACCTTCTCGACCCCGCACGGCGGCGGCGGACCGGGGGCGGGGCCGGTGGTGTTCTCCGAAGCCTTGACGCCGTTCGCGCCGTTGCCGTTCGTCGAAAAGCAAGGCGAACATTTCGCGCTGGTCGAGGAAGAGAATGCGGGCGAGCATCACGCGCAGAGCTTCGGCCGGATGGTCGCGTTCAACGGCCAGATGGGCATGTTCACCCGCGCCCTTACTTACATTCTCAGCCATGGCGCCGACGGTCTGCGCCAGGTCGCCGAGGATTCGGTACTCAACGCCAATTACATCCTGCGCAGCCTGGAGAACACGCTCGACGCGCCGTTCGCGCATTCGGGCCCGTGCATGCACGAGGCGATCTTCAGCGACGACGGGCTGCCCGAGGGGTTCTCGACGATCGACATCGCCAAGGGGCTGATCGACGAGGGCTATCACCCGATGACGATGTACTTCCCGCTCGTCGTCCACGGCGCGATGCTGGTCGAGCCGACCGAGACCGAGAGCAAGGCCGCGCTCGACCAGTTCATCGGCGCGCTGCGCTCGGTCGCGGAGCGGGCCAAAGCGGGCGACGAAAGCCTCAAGTCCGCGCCGCACTTCGCCCCGCGCCGCCGCCTCGACGAGACGCTGGCGGCGAGGAAGCCGGTATTGGTGTGGAAGGATCCCGAAATGGCGGAGGCGGCGGAATAGGGCTGTGCCGGGGTGAGTTGGTCCGCTATTACAGCGCGGTATTGGTTTCGGGAGGGCGCGTGAGTCAGGCGGACATCTATCGGTACGCCACCATGGCGGCTGTCTTTATCGTGATCTTCGGGCTGCGCGCCCGGCGGATGTCGCAGCTGCGGCCATTGAAGCTCGAACGGCTGTGGATCGTGCCGGCGATCTATCTCGTGATCGCGGTCATCAACATATTCTTCCGACCGCCGGCCTTCGCCTTTACGCCTCCGACCGCGAGCGCGTGGCTTGCCTTGGCGATCGCGCTGGTCGTCGGCGCGGCGATCGGGTGGCAGCGCGGGCGAATGATGCAGATTCATGTCGATCCCGAAACGCACGCGCTCAATCAGAAGGGCTCGCCGCTCGCGATCCTGTTCCTGCTCGCGATCATTGCGGTAAAGATGATCGCGCAGGGCGAGGGGCGGGCGCTGGGTTTCGACGTAGCGCTGGTCACCGACGCGGCGTTCGCGTTCGGGCTGGGCCTGTTCACGATGACGCGCGTCGAGATGTATCTGCGCGCGAAGCGGATGCTCGAAGAAGCGCGGGGCGGGCGGATGGCCTAGTCTGCGATCGCTTCGCTGACTTGCGGGTGCCGCGCGACGCGGCGTTCGCGCCAGACGATGTAGAGCCCGCTCGCGATGATCACCGGCGCGCCGATCCAGGTCCACGGCGTCGGCAGCATGCCGAACAGCGCGTAGCCGTAGAGCGTCGCCCAGATCAGGCTCGAATAATCCATCGGCATCACCGCGGAAACCGGGGCGTGCTTGAGCGCGGCGGTGAACGCGATTTGCCCCAGCCCGCCGAACAATCCCATCGCCGCGAGGATCGCGAAGGTGCCGACGTCGTGGCTAAGCGCGAAGAACGGATAGAGCAGCACGAGCGGGATCATCGACAGCGTCGAGAACCAGAACACCGTCGTCACCGGCCGGTCTACCTTGCCGATCTGACGCAGCTGGATAGCGACGATCGCGACGAACACCGACGACGTCAGTCCGACCGCGGCGCCCGCCAACGGGACGTGCCCGCTGCCCGGCTGCGTCACGATCAGCACGCCGGCAAACCCGGCGGCGACCGCGCCCCAGCGGTGCCAACCGGTCGGCTCCTTGAGCACCAGAGCGCCCAGGATCGTCGCGAAGATCGGGACGGTGAAAGCGAGCGTGGTCGCCTCGGCCAGCGGCAGCAGCAGCACCGCGCCGAAGTTGAACGCCATCCCGGTGACGCCGATCGTCGCGCGGATCGCTTGCCCGCGAAACGCATTCGACCGGATCGCGCCGAGGCTACGGTCGGTGATCGCCATGTAGCCGAGCACCACCGGAATCGCCGCACCCTGCCGCCAGAACATGATCTCGACCAGCGTCGCCCCGCGCGCCTCGGCCAGCTTGATCAGCGCCGACAAAGTCGCGAGCAACAGCACCGCGAGCAACCGCATCGCGATGCCGAGCATGACGCGATCACCGTCGGCCGCCTTCTGCCCATCATGCTGAACTTGTTTCAGCATCCATGCGCGCCCCCTACCGCACGTACGACGCCAATGGAGGCACATGGACCCTGAAACAAGTTCAGGGTGACGGATTTCCTCAATGCGGTTATCCGCCTCCCATGATCAAGCACGCCCTATCCGTCACGCGCGCCGACGACTTTGCGCAATGGTATCAGACCGTCATCGCCGAGGCCGATATGGCCGAAGAGAGTGGGGTGCGCGGGTGCATGGTGATCCGGCCGTGGGGGTACGGGATCTGGGAGCGCATCCAGCGGCTGCTCGACGATCGCATCAAGGCGACCGGGCACGAGAATTGCTATTTCCCGCTGTTCATTCCGCTGTCGAATTTCGAGAAGGAAGCCGAGCATGTCGACGGCTTCGCCAAGGAAATGGCGGTCGTCACGCACCATCGGCTGATCCCCGACGGCAAGGGTAAGTTGATCCCCGATCCGTCCGCCAAGCTTGAAGAGCCGCTGGTCATCCGTCCCACTAGCGAGACGGTGATCGGCACCGCGTTCGCGCGCTGGGTGCAGTCTTGGCGCGATCTCCCCGTGCTGATCAACCAATGGGCGAACGTCGTGCGCTGGGAGATGCGCACGCGGATGTTCCTGCGCACCGCGGAATTCCTGTGGCAGGAGGGGCATACCGCGCACGCTTCCGAAGCCGAGGCGCGCGAAGAGACGCTCAGGATGCTCGAAGTCTATCGCAGCTTCGCCGAAGAATGCGTCGCGATTCCCGTGGTGGCGGGCGAAAAGCCCGAGAACGAGCGCTTCCCCGGCGCGGTCGAGACCTGGTCGATCGAGGCGATGATGCAGGACGGCAAGGCGCTCCAGGCCGGCACCTCGCATTTCCTCGGCACCAATTTCGCGCACGCGCAGGACATCAAGTTCCAGAACGCGAACGGCGAGCTGGAGTTCGCCAACACGACGAGCTGGGGCGTGTCGACGCGGATGATCGGCGGGCTGATCATGGTGCATGGCGACGACGACGGCTTGCGCGTGCCGCCGCGGCTCGCGCCGTGGCAGGTAGTGATCGTGCCGATGCTACGCGACAATGACGAGGACGCGGCGATCGTCGACTATTGCAAGGGGTTGCAGGGCGAGCTTGCCAAGCTGTCGGCGTGCGGTGAGCCGGTGCGCGCGCTGCTCGACCTCAAGGCGGCGAAGTCGACCACCAAGCGCTGGGGCTGGATCAAGAAGGGCGCGCCGATCGTGATCGAGGTCGGCGGGCGCGACGTCGCGGGCGGCAACGTGTCGGTGATCCGCCGCGACCGGCTGTACCGCGAGGACGGCAAGCTCGACAGCGCGGTGGTCGCACAGGGCGAGTTCATCGCGGGCGCGGCGGCGGCGCTGGAGGACATCCAGGCCGGGCTGCTCGCCGATGCCAAAGCGCGGCTCGACGCGAACATCGCACGCGACGTGACCGACATGGCGGGGCTGGAGGCGTTCTTCGCCGAGGGGATCAAGAACCCCGGTTGGGTCGAGGCGGGGTGGTCGAAGCCGACCGGTGCCGCGCTCGACAAGGTGGTCGAGACGCTCAAGTCGATGAAGCTGACCTTGCGCAACGTGCCGCAGGGCGCGGCTCCGGCGACCGGCGCCTGCCTGTTCACCGGTGATCCCGCGGTCGAGCGCGTGCTGATCGCGCGAGCCTATTGATGGCTATCTGGTTCGGCGGAACCGCGCCCGACCCGGCGATGCTGACGCAAATGGGCGCAGCGTCGATGCCGGGGCATATTGGGATCGAGTTCACGGAGGTGGGCGACAACTGGCTCGCCGCGCGGATGCCGGTCGATGCCCGCACGCACCAGCCGTTTGGGCGGCTCCATGGCGGCGCCTCGGTCGCGCTGGCCGAGACTGTGGCGTCGGTCGGCGGCGGGATGACGGTCGATCGAGCAACGCATGCGACGGTCGGGATGGAGATCAACGCCAACCATATTCGCCCGGCGATGAGCGGGTACGTCACCGCGGTCGCAACGGCGGAGTCGATCGGCCGCACGACTCAGGTCTGGACGATCCGGATCAGCGACGATGCGGGGAAATTGGTCTGCCTGTCGCGGATCACGTTGGCGGTAATCGCGCGCGGCTGATTCCCGCGAAGGGTTTTCGTTGCCCGCGCGTAATTATTCCGGGTCTCGCTTCTGGAGGGATGCGATGCGGTGGCTATTGTTGATGATGCTGGCGCTTGGGATCGCATTGCAGCTGCCCGCCAGTGCGCCGGCGGCGGGCGACGATTCGTTGCAATCCATGTCGCTGACCGTTGGTGGCGCGCAACGCGACTATAAACTGTTCGTGCCGCCCGGACGAACGTCGATGCCGCTGGTCATCGCGCTGCATGGCGGCGGCGGTAACGGTGCGCAACTCACGCGGTCTGCTGCGCTGATCGAGAAAGCGCGGGCGGCGGGGTTCATCCTCGCGCTGCCCGAAGGCACCGCGCGGATCGGCAAGTTGCAGACGTGGAACGCGGGCGGTTGCTGTGCCTATGCGATGCGGCAGAAGATCGACGATATCGGCTTCATCCGCGCGCTGATCGACGAGCAAATCCGCGGCGGTCGAGTCGATCCCAAGCGTATCTATGTCGTTGGCATGTCGAACGGCGGGATGATGACGCACCGCGTCGCGATTGCGCTGGGCGACCGCATCGCGGCGGCGACGGTGTTCGTCGGCGCGCTGTTCGGCGATGAGCCCACGCCCGTCGCGCCAGTGCCGATGTTGATCGTCAACGCCGCGAACGACCAGAACGTGCCCGTCGCGGGCGGGATCGGCCCGAAGGCGGTGAGCGGCGCGCAATCGAGTTCTTACAGGCCTTCGCTATACGCTGCGACCTGGTGGGCGAGCGCCAATCGCTGCACCGCGAGTCCCGCGACGAGCGAGACCGCCGATTACATCCGCCAGCACTGGACCGGCTGCGCGCGCGGCGCCGACGTCGATTTCTACGTGATCAAGGATGCCGAACATGGCTGGCCCGGCGGGACAATCGGCCGGCCCGGCGTGACGCGGTCGACCGGGCGGGTCAACGGCACCGATCTGATGTGGGCGTTCTTCGCCGCGCACCGCCGCTAAGGTCAGGCGATTCTCAACGTCAGCGCGCGCATCACCGCGCGCTCGATCGGAGTGTCGAAACGGCACCCGACCATCCCGTCGAGGCACCACACCACCGTCGCCGCGATCGGCATTCGCCCGTCAAAGCGGAGCCACAACCGCTCACCTTCCTTCGCCGCAACGCCCGCCGCGATCCGGCAGCCATAGGTGGAAAGATCGTGTAGTAGCGCCTCGATCGGCGTCTTGCCGTGTCGGCGCACGCTGGCGCGCGTAAACGACAGCTTGAGTCGCGGTTCCGCACGTTGCTCGATCGATGCGGGTTCGACCCGCCGATATTGCGAAAACCTTGTTGCCACGTGCGGCCCCCGGTGTGCCCCAGCCGGCAGTGATGCAGTGCCGGGGTTAAGGAGACGCTAAAGCGTGTTTTTCCGGTAGGTTGCGCCGACATGCGCTTCTCCGCGCTCCTCGGCGAGCTTCGCCTGGCGGTGGCGCTCGGCATAGCCGGCGCGCGCCGCGTCGTCGCGCGTGCCGTGACAGGCGGGGCAGCTTACGCCCTCCTCGTAGAGCGGCGACGCGCGGTCGGCGGGGCTGACTGGCATGCGGCAGCCGCGGCATAGCTCGTGCGTCCCGGGCGCGAGACCGTGCCCGACCGCGACGCGCTCGTCGAACACGAAGCATTCGCCGTGCCAGCGGCTGTCGGTGGCAGGGACTTCCTCAAGATATTTGAGGATGCCGCCCTGCAAGTGATGCACCTGCTCGATGCCTTCGGCTTTGAGCAGCGCGGTCGCCTTCTCGCAACGGATGCCGCCGGTGCAGAACATCGCGACGCGCGGCGCGGCGGCGATTTGGTCGCGGTGGTCGCGAAACCAGGCGGGGAAGTCGCTGAAGCTCTCGGTGTGCGGATCGACCGCGCCGGCGAAGCTGCCGACGCGCACTTCGTAATCGTTGCGCGAGTCGATGACGAGCGTGCCGGGCTGGTCGATGAGCGCGTTCCAGTCGGCGGGCGCGACATAGCTGCCGACGCCGCCGAGCGGATCGACGGGCTCCCCCATCGTCACGATCTCGCGCTTCAGCCGGACCTTGAGGCGGTGGAACGGCATCGTCTCGGCGATCGAGAATTTGACCTCCAGATCGGCGCAATCGGGGAGCGTACGGATATGCGCGAGGACGCGGTCGATGCCGTCGGGCGGTCCCGCGATCGTGCCGTTGATCCCCTCGGTCGCGAGAAGCAGCGTGCCCCTGACGCCCTCCGCCGCGCACAGATCGAGCAGCGGCCCGCGCAACGCGGGCGGATCGGGGAATCGGGCGAAGCGGTAGAGCGCGGCGATGCGGATCATTTGTTGCTTAACACCAAGTTCCGTCCGCTAGTGACGCGAACCATCTGCATTTCTTCGGGTCGCTGTGGTTTCCATGCGCACACTCGGAAATCGCCGTAGACCCAATAATCGTAGTAGGATGATTCGGCCGGTTTAGAATCCCATTTTGTTCGAACGTTGCGCGGCAAATGGCGGTACCGATCAAACGTATCGTCCAGTCCTTCAACGCCCAAAATTCGTCTCGTCCCAACAACCCAGATGCGCATGTCTGGTGTGCCGTTGGTGTACATCAATCGGCCATGTACTGTTCGGCAAAGACGCGGTGGCGGGCGGGTATCCCGGGTCGGCCCGGACCACGCCGACATCAACGGGAATATTGCGGCGATCATCGGCCTTCCTTTTCCGTCAACGCGTCCCACGCCTTTTCAAACGCCGCACGCTGATCGGCGGTCAGGTGCAGCCCTACCTTGCTGCGCCGCTCGAGCGCGTCGGCGGCGGTTTTCGCCCATTCGTGGTCGCGCATCCAGCGCGCTTCGATTTCGGTCAGCCCGCCGCCCAGATCCTTGCCCATCGCCGCTTCGTCGGAGACGCTTTCCAGCATCTCGCCGAGCATTGTCCCGTAAGCGTGAGTCATCCGCGCCGAACGCTCGTCGCCGAGGAACGGCAAGCTCGCCCGCACCCGTGCAAGATACGCATCGAAATCGTCGATCGCGCCGCCGGGGAAGACGCGCGCCCGCGTCACCGGGTGAGCAGCGATCCCGAGCGCGCGGGCGAGCTTGCCGAGCGCTTCCTCGGCCAGGTGCCGCCCGGTGGTGATCTTGCCGCCAAACACGCTGAGCAGCGGCGGGCCGCTGGTGTCCAGTTCGAGCACGTAATCGCGCGTCACCGCCTTCGCCTCGCTCGCGCCGTCGTCGTAGAGCGGGCGCACACCCGACCAACTGTGGGTGACGTCGGCGGGGCTGATCTGCCTGACGAAATGGTGGTTCGCGCCCTCGCACAGGTACGCGATCTCTTTCTGGGAGATGACCGCGTCCTCGGGCCGATCGACCGGGATGTCGGTGGTGCCGATCTCGGTCCCGCCCTGCCACGGGATCGCGAAGATGATGCGGCGGTCGGGGAGCTGGAGGATGTAGGCGTGGTCGCCCTCGTACAATTTTGGCACGACGATATGGCTGCCCTTGACCAGCCGCACCCCGGCTTTGCCGCCGATGCCGAGCTTTTCGAGCAGCAAATGCACCCACGGACCCGCCGCGTTGACCAGACCGCGCGCCTCGACCATGCGCCCGTCGGACAAGGTCGCGCGCCATAATCCGTCCTCGCGTCGTGCGTTTTCCAGCGCCACGCCGGCGCAAATCTCAGCGCCGTTTGCCGCTGCATCGACCGCGTTGAGCAGGGTCAGCCGCGAATCGTCGACCTGCGCATCCGAATAAACGAACCCGCTGTCGCCGCCCTTGAGCGGATCGGTATAGTCGCGGTCCGATTTGCGCAGGCCGCGCGAGCGTGGGAGCGACATCTTGCCGCCGAGGAAATCGTAGAGGTACAGCCCGATCCGCACCATCCACCACGGCCGCACCGCATTTTCCTGCGGCAGGACGAAGCGCAGCGGGCGGATGATGTGCGGGGCGGCCTGGACCAATCGCTCGCGCTCGCGCAGCGCCTCGGCGACCAGCCGGAAGTCGTAATATTCGAGGTAGCGCAACCCGCCGTGGATCAGCTTGGTCGAGGCGGATGAGGTATGGCTGGCGAGGTCGTCGCGCTCGACCAGCAGCACCTTTTGCCCGAGCAACGACGCCTCACGCGCGATCGCGCAGCCGTTGATACCGCCGCCGATGATCAGGAGGTCGTAAGGGTCGGCCACATCAACTCCGTCATGCCGGGCTCGTCCCGGCATCCACCGTGCCGCAAGCACCATTGGTTGGGATGTGCGGCACGGTGGACCCCGGCACAAGGCCGGGGTGACGAATTGGTGCTGGTCGCCTAGGGTTGAGCAACATGCCCAAACCAAAACGACAGCCCGGCCTCCCGACCCGTCAGCAGATCATCGATTTCATCACCGCGTCGGACACCCCCGCTGGCAAGCGCGAGATCGCCAAGGCGTTCGGGCTGACCGCGCAGGAAAAGATCGCGCTCAAGGCGCTGCTCAAGGACATGGCCGATGAGGGGCTGATCGACAGCGCCCCCGGCCGCGCGTTCCACAAGATGGGCGGATTGCCCAAGGTGACGGTGCTGCGCGTGTCGGACGTCGATGACGGCGGCAACGTCTGGGCGGTGCCCGAGCGCTGGGACGCCGACGCCGCGCCGATGCCGCGGCTGCGCGTACGCGAGCGGAGCAAAAGATCGGCGCTGGGAATCGGCGACCGCATTCTCGCGCGGACCGAGGAGGCCGGGAACGGCTGGATAGCGCACCCGATGAAGCAGCTCGCCAAGGGCGACGAGCTGATGCTCGGCGTGCTGCGCAAGGAAGGCAACGGCCTGTGGCTCGAAGGCGTCGAGAAGCGCGAACGGCGGCAATATCCGGTGTCCGATGCGGGCGATGCCGAACCCGGCGACCTGGTGCTGGCGGAAAAGGCCGGGCGTCCGCCGCGGATCACCGTGCGCGTAACCGAGCGGCTGGGCGATCCGTTCGCGCCGCGCAGCTTCTCGCTGATCGCCATCCATGAGCACGGGATTCCGGATGCGTTCGTCGACGAGGCGCTCGACGAAGCGGAGCGGGTGGCGAAGCAGCCGCTCGGCGAGGGACGCGAAGACCTGACGCACCTCCCCATCGTCGCGATCGACCCGGCCGACGCGCGCGATCACGACGACGCGGTATGGGCTGCGCCCGACGACGATCCGGGCAATCCCGGCGGCTGGAAGGCGGTCGTCGCGATCGCCGACGTGTCGTTTTACGTCCGTCCCGGATCGGCGATCGACCGCGAGGCGCGGCGGCGGGGCAATTCGGTCTATTTCCCCGACCGAGTCGTGCCGATGCTGCCGGAGATCCTGTCGGCGGAAGTGTGCAGCCTTAAGACCGGTGAGGATCGCGCGGCGCTGGCGTGTCATTTGCAGGTCGGGAAGGACGGGCAGCTCAAGAACTGGCGCTTCACCCGTGCGGTGGTGCGGATCGCCGCCAATATCGCATACGAGGACGCGCAAGCCGCGATCGACGGCACGCTCGACCATCCGCTGACCGAGACCGCGTTGAAGCCACTCTGGGCCTGCTGGCACGCGCTCGCCAAGGCGCGCGATGCGCGTGAACCGCTCGACCTCGACCTGCCCGAACGCCGCGTGGTGCTCGACGAGAAGGGGCGGATCATGTCGGTCGCGCCGCGCGAGCGGCTCGACGCGCACCGGGTGATCGAGGATTACATGATCGCCGCCAACGTCGCGGCGGCGAAGGCACTGGAGGCGAAGAAGGCGCCGGTGATGTACCGCGTCCACGAGCCGCCGAGCCGCGAAAAGCTGATGGGGCTGAAGGATTATCTCGAGACCTACGGCGTCAAGCTCGCGCTGGGGCAAGTGATCCGTTCCGCGACGTTCAACCACATCCTCGACAGGATCGGCGAGGTGGATTTCCGCCCGCAAGTGATGGAGCAAGTGCTGCGCTCGCAAACGCAAGCCTATTACGCCCCCGCAAATCACGGCCATTTCGGGCTTGCACTGGGCAGCTATGCGCATTTCACCTCGCCGATCCGGCGCTACGCCGATCTGCTCGTGCACCGCTCGCTGGTGACGGCCTATAATCTTGGCCCCGGCGGTCTGACCCAAGACGAGGCGGCCGGGATGGAACGCATTGGCGAGGCGATCAGCCGGCTTGAGCGCCGCGCGATGGAGGCCGAGCGCGACACGATCGACCGCTATGTCGCCGCGTATCTCGCCGAGCGCGTTGGCGAATTGTGCGAGGTGCGGATCACCGGGGTCACCAATTTCGGGTTCTTCGCGACGGTCGACGGGATCGGCGGCGACGGGCTGATGCCGGTGCGCGACCTGGGCAGCGAATATTTTCGCTACGACGAAACCGCCAAGAAACTGGTCGGCGAACAATCGGGCGACGAATATAGCATCGGCCGGCGGCTGACGCTGCGGCTCGCCGAATCCAATCCCGTCTCTGGCGCGCTTCGATTCGAAATGCCCGAGGGGAAGCATGCCGCGCCCGGATCGCGCCCACCGCGCGTCTTGCACCGGCGTGGCCGTCCGTCCAACATCCGTCACCAAGGCAAGCGGCGGAAATAGGGGGCGATTCGATGGGTGGAGCAGCGGCAGGGGCGGCGGCGGGCGCGATGGCGCGGGCGCGGCGACGACTGGTGTCGCATTTCATGTCGAACGACGCGGTCTCCGCCGACAAGGCGATCAACTACGCGCCCGACCGCGGGATGGAGCGGCGGCTGCTCGAACGGCTGATCGACCAAGGCGTGCTCCATGTCGGCAAGGCGGGCACCTATTGGCTCGACATCCCGGCCTATGATGCGTGGACGCGCAAGCGGCGACGGCGCGCGGGTATCATGGTCGGCACGGCGGTCGCGATCGGCGCGGCGCTGAGTTTCTTCGCGGGCTGATGCCCAACCGGCTGCAACTGACCGGCGTGACCGCGCGGCCCACGCCGCCGCCTTTGCCGCCGGGCGCGTTGCGCGTGCGCGGGCGGATCGCCGAGGCGATGCTCGCGGCACATGCGCTGGCGCCCGAGGATGCGATCGAGTTCGCGCCCGATCCGCGCGACACGGCGGCGTTTGCGGCGTTGCGCGCCGACGGGATCGTCCGCGAACTGCCCGGCGAGCGTTTCTGGTTCGACCTCGTCGCCTATCACTTGCGCGAACAGGCGCGCGGGCGCGTGCGGGCGATGTGGGGGTTCGGCCTCGCGCTGGTCGTCGCGGTGATCGCGGTGATGTTCTATCGCGGCTAGCCCGCGCGGAAGGTCAGTCCCGCCTTCGCCACCAGCCGCTCGCGCAACGCATCGCCCATCAGCGCGCCGGGGGTCCAGATCCCGCCGTCGCCCTTTACATCCCGCACCAGACAGAGCGCACTCTCGGCGATCATCTTGCTGGTCGAACCGTAACCGGGATCGCGGTCGCCGGTGACGACGCAATCGATCCGCGCGCCATCGGGATATTCGCCGATGAACAATATGTCGTAATGCCCGGCGTCGCGCTCTTCCTTCGACGGGCCTTCGCCGGGCTTGGGCCCCTTGTCGCTCGCCAATGGATTGATCTTGGCGATCGCCTCGGCCGCCGCCTTGCCGAGATCGCCAAGCCCCGCGACCATCATCTCGTCATAGACGAAGTCGGCGCCGTATTTCTCGCCGAGCAGGAAGTTGGTGCGGTGGACGTTCTTGGTGTTGATCGGCGCCATGATGAATGGCGCGACCCACGCGCCCACCGAAGAATCGTATTCGGGGATCAGCCCGGTCGGCTGGTGCGGTCCCTTGAACCCCGGGGTCAGCGCGAAAGGACTGGTCAGCAGCTTCAGGATCCCGGGGTCGCGCGCGGCAGCGGCGAGCGTCGCCTTCAGGCTAGCCGCGGTGCCGCCCGAAAAGCCGCCCTTCATCACCCGGACGCGGCCTTTGACGCGCGGCGCGGGCGTACCGTGCTTGGTGATCGCGCATTGTTGGAGCGCGAGGACGCCCAAATCGAACGGGATCGAATCGAACCCGCATGAAAACACGATCCGCGCGCCGCTCGCCCTGGCAGCATCGTGATGCGCGTCGATCATGTGCCGCATCCACGCCGGCTCGCCGCAAAGGTCGACATAGGCGGTGCCCGTCGCGGCACACGCGGCGACCAGGTCGCTGCCGTAGAGCTGATACGGCCCGACGGTCGAGATGATGACCGTCCCGCGCTTGCACATCGCCGCAAGGCTCGCCGGGTCGTCCGAATTGGCGGTAATTAGCACGGTGTCTTTGGCCGCACCGATCAGGTCGCGCACTTCCTCCAGCTTCGACAGCGACCGCCCGGCCATCGCCCATGAGACGCCGCTCGGATAATTCTCGACCAGATATTCGGCGACCAGCCGCCCGGTGAACCCGGTCGCGCCATAGACGATGACATCGAATTCGCGCGCCATTGGTCTCTCCCCGTCAGGCAGCCTCGCTGAACTGCAATGCCGCCAGCCTAGCATATAACCCGCCACGCGCATTGAGCGTCGCGTGCGTGCCTTCCTCGACGATGCGGCCGTCGTCCATCACGATGATCCGCCCCGCCGCGCGCACCGTCGCGAGGCGGTGCGCGATGACCAGGGTCGTGCGCCCGTCCATCAGCCGTTCGAGCGCTTGCTGGACCAATTGCTCGCTTCCCGCGTCGAGCGCGCTGGTCGCTTCGTCGAGCAGCAGGATCGGCGCGTCGCGCAGCAATGCGCGGGCGATCGCGAGCCGCTGGCGTTGCCCGCCCGACAGCCGCGCGCCGCCTTCGCCCATGAACGTGTCGAGCCCGTCGGGCAGTTTGCGCAGGAATTCGGCGGCATTGGCCGCCTCGGCGGCGGCCCAGATCGCGTCGTCGCTCGCGTCCCAGTCGCCGTAGCGGATATTATCGCGCGCCGAGGCGCCGAAGATCACCGTTTCCTGCGGCACCATCGCGATGCGGCGGCGGATCGCGGCGGGATCGGCGGCGGGCAACGGTACGCCGTCGATCGCGATCTCGCCGCTATCCGGGTCGTAAAAGCGTTGGAGAAGCTGGAACAAGGTGGACTTGCCCGCGCCTGATGGTCCGACCACCGCAACGGTCTCCCCCGGCGCAACGTCGAGCGAAAAATCCACCAGTGCCGACACGTCGCGCCGTGTCGGATAGCGAAACGCGACATGGTTGAAACGGATCGCACCGCGCGCCGGTTCGGGCAGCGCGACGGGGCTGGCGGGCGCCGCGATCCCCGGCTGCATCACGAGCAACTCGCCAAGCCGCTCGGCGGCGCCGGCGGCACGCAGCAAATCGCCATAGACTTCGCTCAGCGCGCCGAATGCGCCGGCGACGAGCACGCTGGTCGTCACGAACGCCAGCAGCGTGCCCGGCGAAATGACCCCCGCCGACACCGCGCCCAGTGTCGTGCGGAGAAGCAGGGAGAGCCCGCCAAACAGCAGCCCGATCACCATCGACGTCATCAGCGCGCGGATCAGGATCCGGCGCTTGGCCGCGACGAACCCGCGGTCGACCGCGCCGGCGAATCGCTCGGCCTCGCGCCGCTCTTGCGAGAACGCCTGAACCACCTTCATCGCCGACAGGGTCTCGACCGCCATTGCGCCGATATCGGCGATGCGGTCCTGGCTCGACCGCGAGTGACCGCGGACGCGGCGGCCGAGGAGCACGAGCGGCAGAACGAGGACCGGAATGCCGATCATCAGCATGCCGGCCAAGCCTGGGTCGTAATAGAACAACAGCGCCACGCCGCCGACGCCGGTGAGCAGATTGCGTAGCGCGACCGAGACGGTGGTGCCGACCGCCATTTCGATCTGTGCGGTATCGGCGGTCAGCCGCGACGCGATTTCCGACGGGCGGTTTTCCTCGAACCAGCCGGGTTCCAGCCGCAACAAATTGGATTGCACCGCGACCCGTACATCGGCGACCGTTCGCTCGCCCAGCCACGAAACGAAGTAGAACCGGATAGCGGTTGCGATCGCCAGCACGCCGACCAGCGCGAATAGCGCGGTGAAGGCGCGGTTTTCACCCAGCCCGGACCGGCCATCGACCACCATTTTCAGAATCCAGGTGAGGCTCAGCGTCGCCCCCGTGGTGGTGAGCAACGCGGCCAACGCGATCGCCAGATGGCCGGGATAGCGACTGACTGCGCGCCAGACCATCATCAGGCTACCGAGCTTGCGGCCCGGTTTCGGTGCGTCGGTAAGGGGATCGGCCATGATCGTTACGCCGTAGAGCCGCATAGAGGATGCTGCAACGGCGCATCGTTAAGGCCGTTGTGTGCGCTGCAACATCGGCCTAGGGCTTGACCCCAAGTAAACGGTTACGATGTATCGGGGGCCAATGCTTTACAACGCATATGAAATGCAGCGGTCGATGCTGGCAGGGGCCAGCGCCTGGGCCAATTTCAGCGCCGAACTGCTGAACAATCCGTCCTATCCGTTCTCCTATTTTGGTGGCGGGCCGGTGCTGGCATCGGCGTTGGAGGTTTTTGCGCATGCCTCCGCGCCTCGCGGCAAACCCGATTTCGGGCTCGACCGCACCGTGATCGACGGCAAGGAAATCGAGGTCGACGAGCAGATCGTTCTGCGCAAGCCGTTCGGCCAGCTCAAGCATTTTGCGCGCAAGGGCGTCGAGGGCGGCCCGCGGCTGCTGATCGTGGCGCCGATGTCGGGCCATTATGCGACGCTGCTGCGCGGGACGGTCGAGCGGATGCTGCCGTTCGCCGACGTCTACATCACCGACTGGCGCGACGCGCGGTCGGTGCCGTTGAGCGACGGGACGTTCGACCTCGACGATTACGTCGATTATCTGATCGAGTTCATGGAGAAGGTCGGGCCGGGCGCGCACATGCTCGCGGTCTGCCAGCCGTCGGTGCCGTGCTACGCCGCCGCTTGCCTGATGAGCGCGGACAAGAATCCGTGCCGGCCCAGGACGCTGACCTTGATGGGTGGCCCGATCGACACACGCGAAGCGCCGACCGCGGTCAACACGCTGGCGACCGAGCGCCCGTTCTCCTGGTTCGAACAGAATGTCATCGCGACCGTGCCGATCAACTATCCGGGTGCCGGTCGCCGCGTCTATCCGGGTTTCCTGCAACTCGCCGGGTTCATGACAATGAATCTCGGCAACCACATGACCTCGCATTGGGAGATGTTCAAACACCTCGTCCAGGGCGAGGATGTCGAGGCCGATGCGACCAAGGATTTCTACGGGGAGTATCGCTCGGTCTGCGACATGACCGCCGAATTCTACCTCCAGACGATCGATGTGGTGTTCCAGCACCACAAATTGCCCAAAGGCGAGATGATGCACCGCGGGCGGCGGGTCGATCCCGGCGCGATCACCGACATCGCGCTGCTGGCGATCGAAGGCGAGCGCGACGATATTTCGGGGCTCGGCCAGACCAAGGCGGCGCTGACCATCGCGACCAATTTGCCGGAAGCCGAGAAGAAGTATCTCGTCGCCGACGCCGGGCATTACGGCATCTTCAACGGCAGCAAGTGGCGCACGCAAATCGCGCCGGTCGTCGAACAGTGGATCGCCGCGCACGACGCTTGATCCCGTGCAGCTAACGCAGCTTATCGAGCGCTTCCCTGATCCTTGGCTCGCGGATTGTCGCAGGGTTAGCAGCGGCAGTAACTTTGCCGTTTGTTACGAACAGCACGAATATCCCGCCCGACGCCGATGTCGCAACTGCATCGGTCGAACCCTCGCACATGCCCGAATCGCCCGGATAAACACGAAGCGCCCTCTGCGGCTTCTGGCCTTTCAGTAAGTTGGACGTAAGTGCGACTGCATAAGTGCGCACGTCCGTCCATCGTGCCCAAAAGGGTTGGAGGCGGACAACTTTGGCAAGAACTACCGTCGTTGCGCTATCCCATTGGGAAGCTTCCCATGACGACATCGAAGCATCGTTGAACGCTTTGATCCTCGCCGCATAGGCAATGCCCGATTCGCTCTGCGTCTGTGCTGGCGGCGGCAGTATCGAACAAGCCAGCGCGGTACCCGAGAATGTCAGGGCGGCACCGGCGGTCGCGAATGCCACTAGTCGAGTGAAGTCAGGCATTGTCGCAAAATGCCGCGATCCGACGACTTAGGCAAAGTCTATATCAGGCGGCCGTGGTGCTTACCTTCGCGTGACTGCCTTCTTCGCCCGCGTCGATCTTGGCGCCGAACAGCATCTTGACCTTGCCCGACAGCGACATGTCGGTTTCCCAGAATTCGGCATCCGATATGTCGAAGCGCAGCAGCGCGAGGTTGGGGTCGTCCTTGCCGCCCGGAAACCATGCCTCGACTTGCTTGTTCCAGAGCTTGTCGATCATCGCGAAATCGTTGTCGACCCGCGCCGTGCCGGCCAGGCACGCGAAGAAATCGTGCCCCTTGGACACGAACTGCACCATCGCGGCTTCGCCGGCGGCGAGGCGATTGTCCTTGCCGATGAAGAAGAACAAGGTGTCGACCTGATCCTCGTCGAGCTGCGCGGTCAGTGGCTCGCTATGCCCGCCATCGTCGAGCCCGATCATTACGAACGGGCTGGCAGCGAGCTTCTTCCAGAAATGCTGCTTGATTTCCTGTTGGTCAGCCATGTGGTTTCTCCTCAGATACGAGGAGACAACGCCCGCGGCGGTTTAGGTTTCCGCCAGCGCCAACGCGGGTTGGGCATCGAGGCGGGGATCAGGGCCGAAGCGATTTGCTCCGCCAGTGCCGGGCAGCAAATAAAACGCAAAATTGGCGATTATTATCGCAACGAAGACAATGCTCGAGGTGATCGTCAACGGACTCCAGCCGATCGTTCGATGCAGATTAATCGGCCCCGGAGCTAAGTTCATGTCGAGGTCGTTGCCCGCCGGAGCAAACCACCAGTTCAGCGCGAACAGCGTAACGGCGATCAGCGGCAAAGCCGCCCATCGACCACTCCTGCTCTGATCATGTAAGCGGCGGACCAGCAACGGAATCCACGGCCAGTTCCAGAGAACAAACCAGATGCTCTCGATCACGCGCTCAAATGCAGATGGGGGGTAGCTGTAAAGGAAATAAATCAGGCTCGACAGGAGGCCGAGCAGCCAGAACGACAGGACTTCGGTCCGCGTCGAGCGCCCGCGAAACTGGAACATATCGACGAACGGCCGGAACGCCAGCCGTAGCGACACCTTGTTTGGACCATAGTCGCTGCGCATGGAGCGGAGGGTGCGTGCCGCGCCCTCCGCCGTCAAGCGTCAGAGAACCTCGAACAGCCCCGCCGCGCCCTGGCCGCCGCCGACGCACATTGTCACGACGACGTACTTCGCGCCGCGGCGCTTGCCCTCGATCAGCGCGTGTCCCGTACAGCGCGCGCCGGTCATGCCGTAGGGGTGGCCGATCGAGATCGACCCGCCGTTGACGTTGAGCAGCTCGTCGGGAATGCCCAGCTTGTCGCGGCAGTAGAGCACCTGCACCGCGAAGGCTTCGTTGAGCTCCCATAGCCCGATGTCGTTCATCGTCAGCCCGTTGCGCTCAAGCAATTTGGGGATCGCGAAGACCGGACCGATACCCATCTCGTCGGGCTCGGTGCCCGCGACCGCCATGCCTACATAGCGGCCGAGCGGGGTCAACCCGCGCTTCGCGGCGAGCGATTCCTCCATCAGCACACTCGCCGACGATCCGTCCGACAGCTGCGACGCGTTGCCCGCGGTCACGGTGAAATCGGGGCCGAGCACCGGCTGCAGCCCGCGCAGACCCTCGATCGAGGTTTCGGGGCGATTGCCCTCGTCCTTGCTGATCGTCACCTCGTGGTGCGTGACTTCCTTGGTTTCCTTGTTGGTCATCGCCATCGTCGCTTTGACCGGCACGATCTCGGCGTCGAAATAGCCCGCTTGCTGCGCCGCGGCGGTGCGCTGCTGCGACTGGAGCGCGTAATCGTCGCACACCTCGCGGCTGATATTGTAGCGCTTGGCCACGACCTCGGCGGTCTGCAGCATCGGCATGTAGACGTCCTTGTGCATCGCCAGCAGCTCGTCGTCGCGGCCGACGCGCATCTGCGGGGTCTGCACCATGGAGATCGATTCGACCCCGCCGCCGACCGTCACGTCCATGTTGTCGACGATGATCTGCTTGGCCGCGGTGGCGATCGCCATCAGGCCCGACGCGCATTGGCGATCGATCGACTGGCCCGCGACCGAGACTGGGAGGCCGGCACGGAGCAGCGAGGTGCGCGCGATGTTGCCCGCCTGCACGCCCTGCTGAAGCGCGGAGCCGAACACGACGTCCTGCACTTCGGCCGGGTCGATCCCGGCGCGCTCGACCGCGGCCTTGATCGAGTGGCTGGCGAGCGTCGGCGACGGCGTGTTGTTGAACCCGCCGCGATACGCGCGGCCGATCGGGGTACGTGCGGTGGAGACGATGACGGCGGAGCGCATTTCAATCCTTTCGTCGTCCCGGCGGAGGCCGGGACCGCTGAGTTAGGGTGCGCTGCCGGCGTTGCTAGGGCAACCCGGCGGCCCCGGCCTCCGCCGGGGCGACGCATTACGTCAAACGAAAATCTGGCTGATCCATTCGGCGATCAGGGCGGGCTTGTCCTTGCCCTCGATCTCGACGGTGAACTCGTTGGTCTGCTGCCACTGGCCGGGGCGCTTTTCGATCAGCTCCATCAGCTTGAAGCGGCCGCGCACCTTGCTGCCCGATGGTACCGGGGTCAGGAAGCGGACTTTGTTGCCGCCGTAATTGACCCCCATTTTTACGCCCTCGATCCGCGGCTGGTCAGCCTTGGACGCCAGCAACGGCATCAGCGACAGCGTTAGGAAACCGTGCGCGATGGTCCCGCCGAACGGGGTTATCTTGGCCATTTCGGGGTTCACGTGAATGAACTGATGATCACCCGTCGCGTCGGCGAACTTGTTGATCATGTCCTGGCTGACCTCGACCCAATCGGACACGCTCTCGCGCCCGATCTGCGTGGCCAGATCCTGGATGGTGACGGTGTCGGTCGTGGTGGCCACGGCATTCCCCTCTCGGACATTTTTGCGCATAGCGCGTCGAACCCCATATGCGCGAGCGCGGCGATCCCGCAAGCCTCGCTAGACCGGAAACCGGAAAATGACCGCTGACGCTACGTCATCCGCTCGTAAAATCATGGCCGCGCAGTACCGTGCCCCCGAACCGGATATTCTAAAGCCGTTATTGGCGCGCGCCGCGCTGACCCCCGACTCGCGCGCGCGGGTGATGGGCCATGCGTCGGGACTGCTCGCCGATCTGCGCGCGGCGCAGAACAAGGGATGGGTCAACCAGTTCCTGCAGGAATACCGGCTCAATTCGTCGGAGGGCATCGCTTTGCTGTCGCTGGCGGAGGCGTTCCTGCGCGTCCCCGATCCCGAAACCGCCGATCTGCTGATCGCCGACAAGCTCGGCGATGCCGATTGGCGCGCGCATACGGGGGAGAGCAATTCGTCGTTGGTCAACATCGCGACTTGGGGGCTGGTGGTCGGCCGCGTCCTGGTCGGCGAGGGCGAGGCAGGACCACTGCGCCGCCTGATTAGCCGCGCCGGCGAGCCGTTCGTGCGCCAGGCCGTCGGCGCGGCGATGCGGATGATGGGCGAGATTTTCGTCATGGGCCGCACGATCGACGAAGCGATGGCGCGGATGCGCAAGCCCGACAATCGCGGCTTCACTGCCAGTTTCGACATGCTGGGGGAAGCGGCGCGGACGATCCCCGACGCGGCGCGCTATTTTAACGCCTATACCGACGCGATCGACGCGGTCGGGCGCGATCCGGCGGCGGGACATTCGATCTCGGTCAAGCTCTCGGCGCTCCACCCGCGCTACGAGGTCGCGCAATACGACCGCTGCGTGCCGGCGCTGACCGAGATGCTCGAAGCGCTGGCGGTGCAGGCGGCGGGCAAGCATATCGCGCTGACGGTCGATGCCGAGGAATCCGAGCGGCTGGAGATGAGCCTCGACATCATCGGAGCGGTTGCCGCGTTGCCGAGCCTGAAGGGCTGGGACGGGTTCGGCATGGCGGTGCAGGCGTACGGCAAGCGCGCGCGGCCGGTAATCGAATGGGCGAACAATCTCGACCGGCTGATGAACGTGCGGTTGGTCAAGGGCGCGTACTGGGACTCGGAGATCAAGCGCACGCAGGTCGAGGGCCTCGCCGATTATCCGCTGTTCACGCGCAAGGCGGCGACCGATGTGTCATACCTCGCCGTGGCGCGCGACATGCTCGACGCGAAGAACATTCGCCCGGCGTTCGCCAGCCACAACGCGCTGACCGTCGCGACGTTGATCGAATGGGCGGGCAACAGCCGCGACTTCGAATTCCAGCGCCTCCACGGCATGGGCGACGGTCTCTACGAGCGGCTGGTGCAGGATCAGGGCTATCACTGCCGCATCTACGCGCCGGTCGGCGGGCATCGCGATTTGCTCGCGTATCTGGTGCGGCGGCTGCTGGAGAATGGGGCGAACTCGAGCTTCGTGCATCAATTGGCGGACGAGAATTTGTCGGAGGAGGAAATTCTCGCCGACCCGGTCGAGAAGATCGCCGCGGTTGGCGGCGCGCGGCATCCGAGCATTCCGTTGCCAATCGATCTGTTCGGCGACCGCAAGAATTCGAGCGGGATCGATTTGAGCGATCGGGATGTGTTGGCGGGCGTCGCTCGGGAAGTTTCTGCCGATAGTCCACTCGCTCCCGAAGCGAGCTTGGCTGCGGCAGCGTTGCCAGTGGGTGTTGAGGGTGTCGCAACGGCGATTGGAACGGCGTACGCGGCCTTTCCGCGCTGGTCCGCGACACCCGTTGATCAGCGTGCGGCGATGCTCGAGCGATTGGCCGATCTGCTGGAGGAAAATCGCGAAAAGCTGATGGCGATTTGCGTGCAGGAAGCGTTCAAGACGATTCCCGACGCGGTTGGTGAAGTGCGCGAGGCAGCCGATTTCTGCCGCTACTACGCGCAACAGGCGCGCGCCGGACTCCAGTCGATCGAGCTCCCCGGGCCGACCGGTGAGCGCAATACGCTGCACCTCGATGGTCGCGGCGTCTGGGCGACGATCGCGCCATGGAACTTCCCGCTGGCGATTTTCCTTGGGCAGACCGCAGCCGCATTGGTGGCGGGCAACACCGTCGTGGCCAAGCCTGCACCTCAAACACCGATGGTCGCTGCTTTCGCTGTGGAACTGGCCCACGAGGCGGGCATTCCATGGGACGCGCTGATCCTCGCCCCCGGCGGCCCGGAAGTCGGCGCGGCGCTGACCGCCGACCCGCGCATCATGGGCGTCGCGTTCACCGGATCGACCGCCACCGCGAAGAAGATCGCGCGGTCGCTGCTCGAGGACGACAACCGCCCGATCGTCCCGCTGATCGCCGAAACCGGCGGAATCAATGCGATGATCGTCGACTCTACCGCGCTGCCTGAGCAAGTGGTCGCGGACGTCGTCACCTCTTCGTTCCGCTCGGCGGGGCAGCGCTGCTCGGCGCTGCGGCTGTTGCTGGTGCAGGAGGACATCGCCGACGCGACGATCGAGATGCTCAAGGGCGCGATGGACTTGCTGGTCCTCGGCGATCCGGCTGATCCCAAAACCGATGTCGGACCCGTGATCGACCAGGCGGCCTACGACAAATTGATGACGTATCGCGCCGCACCCAAGGGCAAGGTCATCAAGACGCTCGATGCGCCCGCCAGCGGCCTGTTCGTCCCACCGACGCTGATCCAGCTCGACGCGATCGAGGACCTCCAAGCCGAATGGTTCGGCCCAATCCTCCACGTCGCGACCTGGCCCGCGGGTAAGCTTTCGGAGACGATCGCGCGGGTCAACGCCAAGGGGTATGGCCTGACGATGGGGCTCCACAGCCGCATCGCGCGCGCCGGCGACGTCGTCGAGGCGGAAGCAGCGGTCGGCAATCTCTACATCAACCGCTCGATGATCGGCGCGGTCGTGGGCAGCCAGCCGTTCGGTGGCGAAGGGCTGTCAGGAACCGGCCCGAAGGCGGGCGGTCCGCATTACCTCTACCGCTTCATCGCCGAACGCGCGGTGTCGGTCGATACGACCAGCGCGGGCGGCAACGCGACGCTGCTCAGCCTTGACGAAGGCGGGATTTGACGGCCTTTTGCGGGTCGAGCGACGGTGATTCGATCAGGGGGCTGACGACAATGCGGAAGATGGTGATCGCAAGTGCGCTGGCGCTCGCCACAGTGACGATGCCTGCGCACGTCGCGTTGGCCGACGCTCCAGCCGCGACGGCGCCGGCCATGTCGGGCGAGCAGGCGACGTTCGACAAGGGTCTGCACAAGCAGACCGGCGACGTGGCCATCCCGGCCGCAGGCGCGGTGCTCCACCTCGGCACCCAATATTATTTCCTCGGCGCCGACGAGGCCAGGAAGGTGCTGGTCGACGTCTGGGGCAATCCGCCGAGCGAAGCCGATGGCGTGCTCGGGTTGGTGATTCCGGCGGGCAAGACGGTGTTCGACAACGCCTGGGGCGCGGTGATCACGTTCAACGACAGCGGATATGTCACCGACGACGATGCCGACAGCGCCGATTACGACAAGATCCTGACCGACATGCAGTCGGGCGAGGCGGACAACAATGCCGAGCGAGTCAAAGGCGGGTACAAGGCGATCCACCTCGTCGGCTGGGCGCAGCCGCCATCGTACGACAAGGCCAATCATTCGCTGATCTGGGCGCGAGATCTCAGATTCGATGGCGTGCCGGTCGATACGCTCAATTACGACGTCCGCATTCTCGGGCGGAAGGGCGTGCTGAGCATGAACATGTTGTGGGACATGCCGCATCTGAACGAGGTCCGCGCCGCCGCGCAGGATTTCGGCAAGGTCGCAACCTTCACCAGCGGCGCAACCTATGCCGAGTATAACTCGGGCACCGACAAGGCGGCGGGCTATGGTCTGGCCGGACTGGTCGGGCTCGGGGTCGGCGTGGCGGTGGCGAAGAAGCTCGGGTTCCTCGGGCTGATCCTGCTCTTCGGCAAGAAATTCCTCGTCATCTTCGCTGTGGCCGGCGCGGCGATCGCCGGCTGGTTCAGGAAGCTGTTCCGCCGCAAGAGCGACACGCTGGAGGGCTAGGCTCCGCCCTCCTGATCCGACGATGATCGGTCACCCGATGAAGGGGGCTTGGCGATCGTTTCGTTGCTGTCCTTGATCTTCTTCGCGCGCTTGGGCTGAATCAATCCGGCTTCTTCGGCGGTCAGGCCGATCTGGGTCGGATAGGCCAGCGCGATGCCATCGTCGTTGAACCGCTGAATGATCGCCAGCCCGACCGAATGGCGCAGGTCGAACATGTCCTGCAGCGCGGCGCTGTGCGAATCGAACTGCACTTCGAAGTCGTAGCTTTGCGCGCCGAACGCGACGAATCCGGCGCGAACGAACGTACCCTTGTGATCCTCGACGATGTCCTTGAGCAGGTGGGGCAGCATTTCCATCACCGCGATCGGCGTGGTTTGAACAACCCCGAGCGTGAAGATGATGCGGCGGAATTCGCGCTGGGTGTTGTTGACGATTTCGTTGTCGAGCAACTTCTTGTTGCCGATGATGCGCGCTTCGCCGGCGGTGCCGCGGATGCGGGTCGATCGCATGCCGATCGATTCGACCGTGCCGGCGGACTTGTCGAAGGTGATCGCATCGCCCTTCTTGAACGGGCGGTCGAAGATGATCGCGATCGCCGCAAACAGATCGGCGAAGATGCTTTGCGCGGCCAGGCCGATGGCGATGCCGCCGACGCCGAGGCCGGCGATCAGCCCGGTCGCATCATAGCCCAAATTGGACAGCATCAGCACGAACGCGATGGCAAAGATGACGAACGTCACGAACACGCGGATTAAACCCATCGCGTTGACCAGCGCTTCGCCATGGTAATCGCTGGCGGACGTGCGGTGTTCGATCGTGCCCAGGATGATCTCGCGTATCCAGATCGCACCCTGGAACGCTGCGGCGATGGTGAAGAGGAAGTTGACCGCAGCGACCACGCCTTCTGGAGCGGCGGCGAATTGCGCGACGCTGACGACGATCTTTGCGGCCGCCATTGCGATGAAGAAGTTCTTGGTCTTGGCCAGCGCGCGGCCGAGCACTGTGCCCCAACCGGTGTGCGAGACGTCGCGTGCGCACAGCCGTTTGCCCAGGCTTTTCACGAAGTGCAGCGCCAGGAAGAGCACAATCCCGGCGCCGACCGCGATCAGGATTTGCAGCCAGTGGGTGGCGAACCACGCCGTGGCCGAATCGTAGAATTCGCCGGCCTGACTGCGCAGGTCGGCGGCCGGGTGGGTCGCAATAGTGTTGGTCATCGAACTCTCTTCAGGCTGCCTTGCGGCGCGGCTTGGCGCCGGCCTCCAGGAACGCGATCAAGCCGCGTTCGTAACGGTCGAGATAGCGCGTCTCTCGCGGCAGGGCGAGCTTCTCGCGAAATTTCGCCTGGCCGTTCTTGGCGAGTTCGATCAGCGCCGGATGGACATAGGATTTGCGCGCGATGGCGGGCGTGTTGCCGAGCGCCTCGGTCACCGGCTCGAGCATCGTCTTAAGCCCGATATCGCCCTCCGCGCTGGCCAGCGCCTCGAATGCCAGCACGCTCGCGCCCCAGGTGCGGAAATGCTTCGCAGTGAAGTCGGCGCCGGTCGCTTCGCGGATATAATCGTTGACGTCGGACGAAGTGACCGGATGCGGTTCGCCGTCGTCGCCGACATATTGGAACAGCTGCTGGCCGGGCAGATCCTGGCATTTCTTGACGAACCGCGCGAGACTGCCGTCGCTGATCGCCAGCAGCTTCATCTTGCCCGATTTGGCGCGGTACTGAAGCTTCAGCGTGCTGCCGCTGACCTTGGCATGACGGTTGCGCAGCGTCGTCGCACCGAAGCTCTTGTTCGTCTGCGCATAGACTTCGTTGCCGATCCGCAAATAGCCGATGTCGAGGAGCTTCACGATCGCCGCGACGGTGCGTTCCTTGCTGTGGCTGCGCGTTTTCAGATCGAGATCGACTTGCGCGCGCAGCTTGGCCAGCGCGCGGCCGAATGCGGCGCAGCGGTCATATTTCTCGCCTTCCTTGCGACTGCGGAAATCGACGTGATAGCGATATTGCTTGCGGCCCTTGGCGTCCCAGCCGACCGCCTGGATATGGCCGTGCGGCTTGGGGCTGAACCAGGCATTCTCATAGGCGGGCGGCAGGCCGATCGCGTTCAGCCGCTCGATCTCGTCGCGGTCGGTGATGCGCTTGCCCTCGGCGTCCCAATAGCCCCAGCCATGCCGTACCTTCTTCCGGGCGATGCCGGGCTGGCTGTCGTCGCTATAGACTAATCGGGTCATACGGCTCCATTTCGCTAGGCCTTCGGAAATGCGCGGCTCACCGCTTCGTTCCGGAACGCGGCGCGGCGGCGTTGGTTGGAGGGGCGAACAATCCCCAAGGAGCTTCGACCATGGCCGACCTGAAAAACGCCCGCGTGCTGATGATCGCGACCGACGGTTTCGAGAACGACGAACTGTTCAAGCCGCGCCAGGCGCTGATCGATGCCGGCGCGACCGTGACGCTGGCGTCGATCGAGAGGGAGCCGATCCAGGGCGAGAAGGCTGGCGAAAAGGCCGACACGATCACGCCCGACATGACATTGCGCGATGTCGATACCGAGGAATTCGACGCGCTCGTCATCCCCGGCGGGGTCGGCAACCCGGACAAGATGCGGTTGCAGGGCCGCGCGATCCAGATCGTCGAGGAGTTCATGGACGACGACAAGATCGTCGCGGCGATCTGTCACGGGCCGTGGCTGCTGGTCGAGGCCGACGTGATCGACGGGCGCAAGGTGACGAGCTGGCCGTCGATCCGCACCGACCTGGAAAATGCCGGGGCGGATGTGGTCGATCAGGAGGTGGTCGTCGACGGCAAGCTGATCACCAGCCGCAAGCCCGACGATATTCCGGCGTTCAATCGGGCGATCATCGATGCGTTGGCGGAGGAACTGGCGGACGCTTAACGCGCAGCTCCTTCAGTCCGTCATGCTGAACTTGTTTCAGCATCCAACGCGCCGCAGGTGGCGCTTCGCTTGTTGCACGATGGATGCTGAAACAAGTTCAGGATGACGGCAGGAGATTTGGCTGGCCGTCGCGCCTTCCCCGCAGGTGGAGCCCATTGACCCACTTCTGCGCTGGCCGCTCGACAAGGTGATAGAGCGCGACCGAGCAGCCGAGCACCAGCGCCAAGTAAAGCGCGATCAGCACCGGCGGGATCGCGTGCGCGTCGTCGACGAAGGCGAGCTTGAACACCACGAACAGCATGAAGTGCGAGAGATAAGTCGCGTAGCTGATCTCGCCGAGATAATGCAGTGGCGCCCAGTCGAGGGGGTTGCCGCGCATGCTTGAGGTTAGCGATAGGCCGAGCAGTAGGCCCGCGAAGGCGAACGGCACCGCCAATGTCTCCGGCACGCCAAACGCCCACGCAATCATTGCGACGGCGCTACCGCCAAATGCAACATAGGCCGGAGTCGACGGTGCCTCTTTCCACCGCAGCCACAGTGCGCAAATCGCGCTCCCTGCGGCGAATTCGGTCAGGCAGCGGACCAGGCCGAAGCGCGCGATGTCGTGGCCGAGGGTCGGTTCGCCGGACATCACGACGGCGAGTATCACGAGGAAAGCCGCCGCCACGCCGGCGACCAACCAGCTCGGCAACGCGCGCCAATCGACCGCGCGCACCAGCAACGGGAAAGCGAGATAAGCGGCGAGCTCGCAACTGATCGACCAGGCCGGGTCGTTCCACGCCAGTTTGGCGGTGAAGCCCCAATTCTGCAGCAGGAAGACGTGCAGCGGCAGCTCGCCGAACGGATATTTGACCGGGTCGTGCCGTCCCGCGGCGGCGAGCGCCAGCGCCAGCGCGACCGCGCCGCCAAGCACGAACAGATGCAGCGGCCAGATCCGCGCGACGCGTTTCTGGAGGAACGCCGGCACCGCACGCCAGCCATCGTTGCGCAGCCGCGCCCCCCAGCTCAGCCAGATCACGAACCCCGACAGCAGGAAAAAGAAATCGACCGCGAGATAGCCCTTGGCGAAGACATGCACCCACGCCTCGGGCAACCCCGCGACCGACAAGCGGATGTGGTACAGCACCACCATCCACGCCGCGACGCCGCGTGCGCTGGTCAGCGCGCGGAGTTCGTGCTGCCCGGTCATGCCAGCGCCGGTTGGGGATCGGTCGAGCGGTTGCGGCGTCCCATCGGCCGGAACGACGTTTCCGCACGCTTGCGCTTCAGGTAGGTGTCGAGCCCGATCTGCGCGCCGATCATCATGAACATGAACGGCTGGAACGCGATCGCGATGAAGCACGCGCCGAGCATGTAGAGGATCTGCCCCGCCTGGAGCGCCCCGGCGAGCGGCGCGATCCACGCTTCCTTCTCGGGCGCCTTGCGGTAGCGGCGGCGGATCACTTCCATCCGCACGATCCCGGTCAGGCTGATCGCCATCCACAGGAGGAAGCCCGGCCAGCCCTGTTCGCCGAGCATTTCGAAATAGGCCGAGTGGTATGCACGCGCGCGGTCGGTGGTCAGCGTGGTGTCGAGCTTGGCGTTGCCCGCGACCCCATCCGCTTTCACGATGTCGTAGCGGATCTGGTTCTGGCGGTACATTTCGAAGCCGCCCCCCATTGGGTGCAGCTTGACGTATTCCCACGTCCATTTCCACACCGCGACCCGCGTCGCGGCGGATTCGTCCTGCTGGTAGGTCTGGATCGTCGACATACGGTCGGTGAACGACTTGGGCAGGAACGGCACCGCGACCAGCCCGAGCGCGCCGATCATGCCGAGGTAGAGAAACTTGCGCCTGGCATCGCGCAACAGCAGCAGCGCGAGCAGACCGATGCACAGCAAGCCGGTGCGGGTCGAGGTGCCGATCGGGATCAGCAGGCAGGCGAAGACCAGCGCGGCGGTGAACAATTTGACCTTCCAGTCGCGCTTGAAGATCGTGCCGTATTTGCCCAGCCACAGGATCGTCGGAATGATCGCGATGGCGACGGTCGAGATCGTCGATCCCTCGTACAGCCCCGAATTGTTGGTCACCATCAAGTCGAGCGAGCCATAGCCGCCGCCGCCCGCCGCGGTCTTGATCCCGCCGACAATGATGATCGATGCCGCCGACAGGATCATGAAGGTGAGCAACGATTCGATCCGCAACCGCGTGCGCAACGTGAGCGGCAGGAACGCGGCGAAGGCGAGGCATTTCCACACCCAATCCCATTTATCGAGCGCTTCCATCGGGAAGTCGGCGCGCATCGTCGTCACCGCGCACCACCCGAGCAGCAGCACGATCAGCAACTGGCGCGGTGCGATGCGCGTGTCTTCCTTGCGATCGACAACCGCCCAGGACGCGACCGCCAGCGCGACCGCGATCAGCGAGATCGGCACCGTATTGAGCAGGGTATAGGTCAGCCGCTGCGGCGAGACGATGTCGATATAGACATAGGTCAGGATGAACAGGAACGGGCGCCGCAGCGCGAGCCCCATCAGCGCGAGCAGATAACCGACAAAGGCGAGATCGTGGATCATGGGCGCTTGAACGGTTTTTCGGGAGGCTCGGGACGCTCGTCGTCGAGGTCGCGGCGGCGCAGCAGGAACCATGCCGCGAGCAGCATCAGTCCATGGCTTACGGCCAGCGCGAAATTGTCGATCATTGGCCCGTGTCCGCCTGTCTCCCGCTTTGCCTAGCGACCCCGGGTTGACGCTGCGTTAAACACTGGCGTGGCAGAGGTTATTAACGATGCGCATCCTCCACGTCCTCGACCACGGTCTGCCGTTGCAGAGCGGCTACACCTTTCGCACGCGCGCCATTCTGAAGGCGCAGATCGCGCGCGGGTGGAAGGTCGCGGCGGTGACCGGGGCACGGCACGGTTTGAGCGCTGTGGCCGCCGAGACGGTTGACGGACTCGATTTCTATCGCACCGAACCGTCCGGCGAATCGCTCCCGGTGATCGGCGAGTGGCGCGAAATCGGGGCACTGGCCGAGCGCGTGACAGAGGTCGCGCGCGACTTCCGCCCCGACGTCATTCACGCGCATTCGCCGGTGATGGACGCGATGGCGGCATTGCGCGCGGGTCATGCGCTCGGCGTGCCGGTGCTCTACGAAATCCGCGCCTTCTGGGAAGATGCGGCGGTCGGCAACGGCACGGGCAGCGAAGGGTCGCTCAAATATCGCGCGACCAAATGGCTGGAGACGCGCGCGGTCCGCCGCGCCGATGCCGTCGCGGTGATCTGCGAGGGGTTGAAAGGCGACCTGGTGGCGCGCGGGATCGACCCGGCCAGGATCATGGTGTCGCCCAACGGCGTCGATCTGACCTTGTTCGGCGAGCCATTGCCGCGCGATGCCGCGCTCGCCGCCGACTTGGGGCTGGGTGAGCATGACGATGTCGCCGGGTTCATCGGTAGCTTCTACGACTATGAAGGTCTCGACGATCTTATCGCGGCGATGCCCGCGCTCGTTGCCGCGCGGCCCCACGCGAAGTTGCTGCTCGTCGGCGGCGGACCGATGGAGCAGGCGCTCCGCGCGCAAGCCGCCGCGTCGCCGGTCGCGGGCGCGATCCGGTTCGTCGGGCGTATTCCGCATGACCAGGTCGAGCGGTATTACAGTTTGATCGACGTGCTCGCCTATCCGCGCAAGAAGATGCGGCTGACCGATCTGGTCACCCCGCTCAAGCCGCTCGAAGCGATGGCGCAGGGGCGGCTGGTCGCGGCGTCGGATGTCGGCGGGCATCGCGAACTGATTCGCGACGGCGATACCGGCACGCTGTTTGCCCCGAACAGCCCTGACGCGATTGCGAGCGCGGTGGCCGGATTGTTCGCCGACCGCACCGGCTGGGACGCCCGTCGAGCGAGGGCGCGGGCCTTCGTCGAGCGCGATCGTAACTGGTCGTCAAACATTTCGCGTTACGCCCCGGTTTACCAAAGACTTATCGACGCTCGGAAATCGGATCCCGCATGTTTGCCACGAACCGTCGCCAGCACCTGATGTCCCTCGGCGCGCTCTTCGCCCGCCGCTCGCCGGTCGCGGTGCCGATTGCCCCGGCCGCGGGAATCGTCGCCGCGGGCCTGGTTGCGGTCGCGTTCCTGCTCATGCCGATCGTGGTGATCGAGGACATGGCGATGGACAGCGGCGTCGCCGCGATGCTGACCGCCGCCGCGCCGCCGTTCGGGCTGACCGCGCGGCTGGCCGTCGCCTTCTTCGCTGCGCTCGCTGCCGGGGGAGTTATCTGGTTCGGGCTGTTCCTGATCCTGGGCGCGCGCACCGTCTTGCTCAATCGCGCAACGCCTGAGGATGGCGTCCCCGTGCTACGCCGCGCCGACGCGCATCCCGATGCGCCGCCGCGCCGCCCGGTGTTCGCCAATCGCGACCTTGGCACGCCGTTCCTTGACGTGAAGGCCGAGCCGGTCGTGGAAGAAGCGGACGTGCCGGCCATCGTGCCGCATTTCGTGGTCGAGGCGTGCGACGTGCCCGCCGATCTCGACACGCCGATCGCCGCGTATCGCACGCCGACCGACGCGCCGCTGCCCGATCCCGAGCCCGCACCGCAAGCGCCGGTCCTGGCCCCGACCTCCGCGCAACTGCCCGATCCGGAACCTGCGCCGCAAGCGCCGGTCCTGACCCCGGTCTCCGCGCCGCGCTTCGCGCCGCATGAGCGGATCGAAACGTTCGGCCTGGCGGTCGCACCGGACAACGAACCGTCACAGCCGCTGCCGCAAGCGACTATCCACGATTTGCTCGAGCGGCTTGAGCGTGGCGTCGCCAAGCGCCAGCCAGAACCCGCCGCCGAAGCAGAGCCGGAGCGCGAGCAAACGCTCGAAGAAACGCTCGACGCACTCCGCGCGCTCGCCCGGCGGGTCGGCTAGCCCTCGATCAGCAGCAGTTCGATCGTCGCAGCGTTGGCTCGGCGTTCTACCAACTCCGCACTCGCGACGAAATGCCCGGACAACGGCAAGTCCATGTCGGGCAACGCGATAAGCCATTCGTCGAGCCGCTCGTCATCGGCGCTTTCGACCGCGATCGTCAGCCGCGTCCCGACGAACAGCGCCGATGCCCAAGGTCGCTCTCCCAGCACGTCGATCGTGACGTTCAGCGACCGCTCCGCCGCCAAACGTCGCAAAAGTCGCACCCCTACGCGCATGAGCGGCGTCATCGCGGCGACCCCTGCGCGACGATGAAGTCGATTACGCGAACGGCAGTGGACGAACGCGGTTCGCGCCCGTTACGCAAGTCGAGCACGAAGCGCGGATCGTTGACCGCGAGCCGCCCGAACTTGGTCGCGGGCATGCCCGTCCGCCGCAAAAACCGTTCCACTTCCCGCCCGATATGCATTGCCAAGCCCTTCTCGATTCGCTCGAATAAGTTCTTGTTCTGTTCCAAAATCCAACTTGTCTAGGAAATTTCCTACGACTATGGTGCTGACGATGGACGCGCGGCAAACGGTGGCGGCGATGGCCGATGAAATGGGCACCAGCCTGGCGGCGCTGTCGCGGATGATCGGGCGCAACCCGGCCTATCTGCAGCAGTTCGTCCAGCGCGGGTCGCCCAAGCGGCTCGACGAGGAGGCGCGGGCGCGGCTCGCGGCGTTCTTCGGGATCGACGAGGGCCTGCTCGGCGCGCCGCAGCGCGATGTCGGGATGGTGGCGGTGCGGCGGATCGATGCTCAGGCCGCGGCCGGGCCGGGCGGGCTGGTCGAGGACGACCGCGCAATCGGCGAGGAGCGCATCGACCCGCGAGTCGCTGCGCGGCTAGGCGTGACGCCTGACGCGCTGACCATGATCACCGCACGCGGGGATTCGATGGAGCCGCTGATCCATGACGGCGATGCACTGTTCGTCGATACCGGCGACCGGCGATTGTCGTCGCGGCCCGGGCTGTTCGTGCTGCGGCTCGATGGCGCTCTGCTGGTCAAGCGAGTGGCGCGGATCGGGCTCGAGCTTCGCATCGCCAGCGACAATCCCGCCGCCCCGCCCATCGCGCCGGTGCGCGCGGATCGGGCGGAGATTATCGGGCGGGTGGTAAGATTGGCGCGCTCGCTGAAGTGAGGCTCAACGCCGCCGGTCGACCAACCAGATTACCACCGCGGCGGCGACGCCGGCGAGCGCGCCGATCAACAGCCACATCAGCGCGTTCCCCCGCGTCATCCCCAGGACGGCGCCGACGGTCAGCCCTATCGCAATAAGGAAACCGCCGGC
>NZ_JAQGKZ010000047.1 GCF_028289855.1 Sphingomonas bacterium
AATGCCCGCTATCGCCCAGGATATGCCGGCCGCGCCGCCACCTGCTCCGATGCCGCAAACCGCACCGATGCCGCCCGCCCCGCCGCCAGTCGATCCGGCAGCAGTAGCTCCACCGACGGACCCTGTCGCGCCTGCGCCGATGCCGCCAGCACCGATGGCGGACGCGGCGCCGGCTCCAACGACCGACGGCAATTACCCGATGTGCACGAAGACGATCGTCGATCATTGCACCGAGCGCTCGAATGCTCGGGGCGAGCGGCTGCATTCGACCCCCCGCAAGCCGGGCTAACCCCCAAGCCGCGAACGAATTGGCCGGCGCGATGACCTCATCGGGCCGGCCTTTTCATGTTTCCGGTATGGCAGGCTTGCGCTGCCAGTTGGTTCGCTTAGGAAGCGCTCCAGATCAATCGGGAGCGAGTTAATGACCATCCGTTTCGACGACAAGGTAGCGATCGTCACCGGCGCCGGCGGCGGGTTGGGGCGCGAATATGCGCTGGCGCTGGCAAAGCGCGGCGCGAAGGTCGTGGTCAACGATCTGGGCGGCGCGCGTGACGGCACCGGCCATTCGGACGCCGCGCTCAAGGTCGTCGAGGAGATCGAGGCAGCGGGCGGCACCGCGATGTCGAACGGCGGGAGCGTCACCGAATATCAGCAGATGGTCGAGATGGTCGCCAAGGCCAAGGAAGCGTGGGGCGGCGTCCACATCCTGATCAACAACGCCGGCGTGCTGCGCGACAAGAGCTTCGCGAAGATGGAACCGGAAGATTTCCGCTTCGTCGTCGATGTCCACCTCAACGGGTCGGCCAACGTTACCAAGGCGGTATGGGAGACGATGCGCGAGCAGGCCTATGGCCGCATCCTGATGACGGCCTCATCGACCGGGCTGTTCGGCAATTTCGGCCAGGCCAATTACGGCGCCGCCAAGCTCGGCCTCGCCGGACTAACCAAAACGCTCTACCTTGAGGGCGCCAAGTACAACATCAAGGTCAACACGATTGCGCCCACCGCGGGCACGCGGATGACCGAGGACCTGTTCCCCGCCGAGGCGTTCAAGGCGTTTTCGCCCGACAAGGTCGCACCGGCCGCATTGTACCTGGTCAGCGAGGATGCACCGTCCAACGCGATCGTCGGTGCGGGCGCGGGCGTGTTCCAGGCAGCGTACGTGACGCTGACCGCGGGCAAGCTGCTGGCCGGCGACGAACTCTCGCCCGAAGGCGTCGCGGCGCACTGGGCGGAAATCACCGACCGCACCGGCGAAATCGTGCCCGCTTCGGGCAGCGAACAGGGAATGTCGATCATGAAAAAGGTCATGGCCGGCTAATCGCTTTCTACACAGTTAGTGTATTGCTACACTAACTCACCTATGCTATGGCGGTGCTCCAACAGGAGAGAATTGCCATGTACAGCGAAAGCGATCTGGAGGGCGCGGTGGCGGCGGGGGTCTTGCCCCTGACCACCGCCGACGCTTTCCGGCAGCACGTCGCCACCACGCGCTCGACGCCCGCGGTGGACGAAGAGAGTTTCCGGTTGCTGACCGGGTTCAACGATATTTTCGTCGGCATCGCCATCGCGCTGCTGCTCGCGGCACTCGCGCAGCTCGGCGACTGGTTCAACCATGCGCTGGCGGGCGCCGCCGTCGCGGCCGCGGCGTGGACCCTGGCCGAATATTTCACGCGCCGCCGCCATATGGCGCTGCCCAGCATCATCCTGCTGCTCGCGTTCGTCGGCGGAGTCGCCGCGACGATGGTAGGCGCACTGGTCGATCTCAACCCCGATTGGAGCGACCGCACCAATGCGCTGGTCGGGTCGGGGATCGCTATGGTGACCGTCGGCGCGACGTGGCTGCACTGGAAGCGCTTCATGGTGCCGATCACCGTCGCGGTCGGCGCGGCGGGGCTGGTTGCGGTCGCAATTGGCATCTTCTTCGCCATCACCCACGGCAGCGAGCAGGCGATCTTCCCGCTCGTCCTGGTCGGTGGGCTTGCCACCTTCGCGCTGGCGATGTGGTGGGACGGGACCGACCTCAAGCGCCAGACGCGGCGTAGCGACGTGGCGTTCTGGCTGCATCTCGCCGCCGCACCGATGATCGCGCATCCGGTGTTCCACATGCTCGGCGTGTTCGAGGGCGATATCGGCGTGGTGCAGGCCGTGATCGTGATGGCGCTGTACGTGGTGTTCGCGATCATCGCCTTGGCGATCGACCGTCGCGCGTTGCTCGTGTCGAGCCTGGCCTATGTACTCTACGCGCTGTCGACGCTGTTCCACCAGGCGGGTGCGGTCGAGCTGTCGATGGCGTTCACTGCCTTGGTGATCGGATCGGCGCTGCTGTCGCTGTCGGCGTTCTGGCAGCCGATGCGCCGTGCGGTGGTCGGTACGCTGGGCGACCTCGGCGACCGTCTGCCGCCGGTGCAGATGCCTGTCGCAGCCTAACTCTTTCGCTTGGTCACGAGCGATCCCTCGCCCGGCGGTCTTTGACTGCCGGGCTTTTTTTTGACGCCTCCCCGGCGAAGGCCGGGATCCAGTTGCGGGCTGCTCGATACTGGGTCCCGGCCTTCGCCGGGGAGGCATCATTTTATGCGGCCGCGTGGTTCGCGGCGACAAGCTAGTCCTCGATCAGCTTCATCAGCCGCCGCTCGACCGGCGCCAGCACCGGGCCAAGTTCGTGGCCGCGCTTCAACACCATGCCCTGTTCGTTGACCAGCGCCCACATCCCCTGCTTGTTGCGCAGGTCGGGGCGTTTCTCGATGCGGATTTCAGGCCGCTCGGTAGCACGGCGGAATGCGGCGAAGACCGCGGCGTCGCGGCTGAATTCGATCGCATAGTCGCGCCAATGCCCGGCGGCGACCATCCGGCCGTATAAATCGAGGATGCGCGTCAGTTCAAGGCGCTCGAAGCCGATCTGGCTCGGCGCGCGGCCTTGCAGCGGGAATGGCGTTACCGTTCCCATCAAGCGCGGTCGCGCATGTCTTCTTGCTCGGCAAGCAGCGCGTCGAGGCGTTTGCGCAGCGTCTCGATCTCACAGCGCAGCAGTTCGAGCTTCTGCGTCTGCGGGTCGAACTGTTCGCTGCACGGCGTGCCGTAAGCGAGGAACTGTTTTTCGCCCTTGCCCTCGACCATCGTCGCACGCGCCGGAATGCCGACCATCACCGCGCCCTCGGGCACGTTCTTGGTGACCACCGCATTGGCCCCGATCCGCGCACCGGTGGCGACGGTGATCGGCCCCAGCACCTGCGCGCCCGACCCGATGATGACGTTATCGGCAATGGTCGGGTGACGCTTCCCCGCCACGCCGTCGGCGGGGTTGGTGCCGCCCAGCGTCACGCACTGGTAGATCGTCACGTTGTCGCCGATCACGGCGGTTTCGCCGATCACCGTGAAGCCATGGTCGATGAACAAGTTCTTCCCGATTACCGCGCCCGGATGGATATCGATCGCGGTAAAGAACCGCGCGATATGATTCACCCAGCGCGCGAAGAAGAACAGCCGCGCGCGGTACAAGCTGTGCGCCACCCGGTGATAGGCGACCGCCCATACTCCCGGATAGAGCAGGATTTCCATGCGCGAGCGCGGCGCGGGATCGCGCGCGCGGATCGAATCGAGATATGCCCTCAGGCCGGCCATTGGCGGTGTCCCCTACGCCTTGAGCGCGATATCTAGGCGTTCGGATCGCCGATTTCCAGAACCAGCCTGTCGCGGCTTGGATCGCGCAAACCCTATCTTTGTTGTCGGATTTCGGGATTCGCGGCATGTCTGGGCGCGAAACGAGCCGGAGTTTGCCTTGTTCGACCTGTCGGCCGCCGCCATTGAGACAATCCTGCCCTTCATCGCGATCGGCTTTGCCGCGCAATTGATCGACGGCGCGCTCGGCATGGCGTTCGGGCTGATCAACTCGACCTTGCTGGTCAGCGTCATGGGCATGCCCCCTGCCCTCGCCTCAGCCAGCGTCCATGCGGTCGAAACCTTCACCACCGCTGCTTCCGGCACCAGCCACATCCTGCACAAGAACGTCAATTGGAGGCTATTTCGCCGGCTTGTGATCCCCGGAATGATCGGCGGGGCGCTCGGCGCCTATGTCTTGTCGAGTGTTGATGCCTCGGTCGCGCGTCCGTTCGTCATGGCATATCTGGCTGCGACCGGGCTATATCTGCTGTATCGCGCCTACCGCGGTCGGGTTGAGCCGAAGACGCCGCGGATCATCGAGCCGCTAGGCTTGGCTGGCGGGTTTCTCGACGCTGCCGGGGGCGGCGGTTGGGGGCCGGTGGTGACCAGCAACCTGCTGGTCCAGGGATCAAGCCCGCGCGAAACGATCGGCACTGTCAACACATCCGAATTCTTCCTGACCGCCACGATCTCGGCCACGTTCATCGCCAGCCTGGGCTTCGCGGCGTTTACGATCCAGACGCTGGGGATTCTGATCGGCGGATTGCTCGCGGCCCCGCTCGGCGGCGTGCTCGCAAAGCGCGTACCGGCGCGACCGCTAATGGCGATGGTCGGCGTGCTGCTGACGATCACCAGCGCGTTTTCGATTTGGCAGGCACTGAGCAAATAGCCGCAGCCACTTAATCAACGTCCGCTGATCGCGTAAGGCGATCACATGACGACCTACCTCCCGACCCTCAAGCAACTCCAATACCTCGTCGCGCTGAAGGATCACGGCCATTTCGGCCGCGCGGCGGAGGCTTGCTTCGTCACGCAATCGACCATGTCGGCGGGGATCCGCGAACTGGAGACGCTGATCGGCGTGGTGCTGGTCGAGCGCACGCGCCGTGTCGTCCGCTTCACGCCGCTGGGCGACCGTATCGCCGACAAGGCGCGCCGCGTGATTCGCGAGTCCGAGGAACTGGCCGACATGGCGCGCGCGGCCGGGCGTCCCTTGTCGGGCGAAATGCGGATGAGCGTCATTCCGACGATCGCCCCGTTCATGCTGCCGCGCATCCTGCCGGCGCTGCGGCGCGACTATCCCGACCTCAAGCTGTTCCTGCGCGAAGAGACGACCGGGACAGCGTGCGAGGGGCTGCACAACGGCCGCACCGACTGCGTGCTGCTGGCGCTGCCTTATGCCTGTGGCGAAGTTTCGACCGCGCCGTTGTTCGAAGACCGCCTGTTCGTCACCTTTCCCGACGGCGATCTGCCCGTTCCGCCCGCGACGATCGCAGCCGACGATATCGACGAGACTCGGCTGCTGCTGCTTGAGGACGGGCATTGCCTGAAGGATCACGCGCTGGCGGCGTGCAACCGCCCCGAACTCGGCGCGCGGGCGATGATGCTGGGGACGTCGCTGCATACCATCGTTCAGATGGTCGACAATGGCCTAGGCGTGACGATGCTGCCCGAAATGGCGATCGCGGCGGGGATATTGGAGCATACGCGAGTGTCCGCGCGGCCGCTGGCGTCGGAGCACGCGACTCGGACCATCGCGTTGGTGTGGCGGCGGGCGAGTCCGCGGGAACGCGACTTCAACTTGTTGGCCGACGTGCTGAGGGCGGCCATCTGACCTCTTTTCGTCACCCCGGCCTTGTGCCGGGGTCTGCGTTTCCTCACCCAATGGCCGTCATTGTTGCGCGGCGGACCCCGGCACAAGGCCGGGGTGACGGCTAGTTATTCCATCTCTCCGCCGCATCGTGATCGCTGGCTCGTTCCCCGACCCAAGCCATCGCATCTCCGCGCCTCTCCCGCTTCCAGAACGGTGCATCGGTCTTCAGCCGGTCGATGAGGAACGCGCACGCCTCCTGCGCCGCCGAGCGATGCGGTGCGGAAGCGCCGACGAACACGATTCGCTCGCCCGGCTTCATCGCGCCGACGCGGTGGACGATCGTCGCCCCGGTCAGCTTCCAGCGAGCGACCGCATCCGCCGCCAATTTCTCCAGCGCAGCTTCGGTCGCGCCGGGATAATGTTCGAGTAGTAATTCGCCGACCCCGTCGTCTGCGCGGACCAGCCCGGTGAAGGTCGCGACCGCGCCACCGCCCGCCGTTTCAAGCGCTCCCAATTCGGCGGCAATATCCACCGGCGCTTCGCTGACCAGGACGCGGATCATCCGCCCGTTACCGGAGGAAAGATCGCCACCTCGCGCGCTGCACCCAATTGCGTGTCGAGCGGCACGAACACCTGATCGACCGCGACGCGAAGCTTCGCAGTGTCGGTGAGCACATCGTATCCGGGCCGCTCGGCCAGCCAGCCGATCAAGTCGGCGACGGTAACCACTTCGGCGGGCGGTTCGACCCGCTCCTGCCCCTTGCCGATGCCTTCACGAACCCAGGCGAAGTAAAGCACGTCCACGCTCAATCCATGTGCTTCAGGCCGAAGCGCAGATAATCCCAGCCGGTGATGCACGTCAGGATCGCCGCACCCCAGAGCGACGCCAGCCCGACGGTATGCACCCACGACCAATACGGCAGCGCGCCGGCGAGGATCAGCGCGCCCAACGCCACCAGTTGCAATGTCGTCTTCCACTTGGCGAGTTGCGAGACCGGCACCGACACCTGGATGCCGCCGAGGAACTCGCGCAAACCCGACACCATGATCTCGCGCAGCAGGATGATCATCGCCGCGATCAAATGCCATCCACCGATATCGCGCGTCGCGACCAGCATCAGCACGACTGCGGCGACCATGATCTTGTCGGCGATTGGGTCGAGGAAGATGCCGAGCTTCGACACCGTGCCCTGCGCGCGCGCCAGATAACCGTCGAGGTAGTCGGTCAGCGCGATCAGCGAGTAGAGCACGAACGCCACCGCATAGCCCGCCGGCCATCCCGGCCACCACAAACACGCGACGAGGACCGGCACGCCGACGATGCGCGACAAGGTCAGGATGTTGGGAAGCGTCCACATTTTCCCGGTCCTAGCCTCCCTGGCCCGGCGCGAAAAGTGCCGACGGGCAAACCCGGTTTACGAAACAGCGATTGTCGCGGGTGTTCGCGCTGGGCTAAGAGCCGCGCTTCATGACGGCCAACGGGGCACCACACATTCCATGCTGAACGCGCTCGGTCTCATGAAGGAGCGCCGTTTCCTGCCGCTGTTCGTCACGCAGTTCCTCGGCGCCTTCAACGACAATCTGTTCAAACAGGCGATGGTGCTGGTCGTCGTCTACCAGATCTACAACGACCCGGCGCAGGAACAGAGCTTCAACGGCCTGGCGAGCGCGCTCAGCATTATCGCGTTCGTGCTGCTGTCCGCGCTCGCCGGACAATTGGCCGACGCGTTCGACAAGACGCGGATCATCCGCATCGTCAAAACCGCTGAGATCGCCATCATGGTCGTCGGCGGGGCGGGGCTGTTGCTGGCCAAGGCGGGGCACACCAATATCGGCATGGTGCTGATGCTCGCCACGATCTTCGCGCTCGGCGTGCACTCGACCTTTTTCGGGCCGATCAAATACGCGATCCTGCCGCAGCATCTGAAGGAAGACGAGGTGCTGGGCGGCACCGGACTGGTCGAATCGGCGACCTATATCGCGATCCTGCTCGGCACCGTGCTGGCCGGCTTCATGAAGGTCGAACATGCGGTGATCGGGACGCTCGTCGTTGCCGGGATCGGTTGGCTGGCCGCGCGCCAAGTCCCACCCGCGCCGCGTCAGGGACCAAAGCTCAAGATCAACTACAACCCGTTTACGTCGTCGTGGCGGCTGATTTCGGGCACGATGCATATCCCGCGGCTGTTCCTGGCGATTTGCGCGATCAGTTTTTTCTGGACGATGGGGATCGTCCTGATCGTGATCTTCACTCCGCTCGCCAAGAACGTGCTGACCGCCGACAAGCACGTCGCGACGTTGCTGACGGCCTTGTTCTCGGTCGGCATTGCGGTGGGGTCGGTGGCGATCAACTCGCTGCTCAAGGGGCACACGTCGGCCAAATACGGCCCGATCACGGTGCTGATCATGGGCGCGTTCGTCATCCTGTTCTCGGTGCTGTGCCAGATGTGGCCGGCCGCGCCGGCGGGACATCTCTACGGCACACTGGAATTCATCGCGATCCCCTATGCCTGGCTCGCCATCGCGGCGTTGATCGGGATCGCCGTGTTCGGCGGGATGTTCGTCGTGCCGCTCTACGCCTTCCTGACGACGACGGTGCACAAGGACGAGACCGCGCGGACGGTCGCGGCGAACAATGTGGTCAATTCAGGCGCGATGGCGGTGGGCTCTGTCGCAGTGTCGCTGCTGACGCATTGGGGCGTCGGGTCGGCCCACATGCTCTATCTGGTCGCGGCGATGTGCCCGGTATCGGCGTGGCTGGCGTGGAAGCTTCACAAAGCCTGCGATTGAGCAGGCGCACCGCGAGACGTCAGAAGATCAGTGTGTAGATACAGACGAAGAACGCGGTGAAGCTCAGCACGAAGAGCTTGAGCTCGCTATCCTCGTTGCGCGCGGCATCGGTGCGCACCGCGATACGTTGGCGGAAGGAATGGCTGGGCCCGCGCGGGCGACGTGCGAAACTGCGTGACATAGGCAGCAGTTAACGCGCCGTTTACGATTCCGGCCAGCACAAAGAACGGTTAACCGCCGTCCGCTTTCGGGACGGGTGCTGTACAGCCGGCCAGGCCGCGAGATCACATCACGGTATCTCGAACAGCCCCGCCGCGCCCATGCCTCCCGCGGTGCACATCGAGACGACGACATATTGCACCCCGCGCTTGCGGCCCTCGATCAGCGCGTGGCCGACCAGCCGCGAGCCGGTCATCCCGAACGGGTGCCCGACCGCGATTGCACCGCCGTTGACGTTGAGCTTGGCAGCGTCGATCCCGAGTTTATCGCGGCAATAGAGGCATTGCGACGCGAACGCTTCGTTGATCTCCCACAGGCCGATATCGCCGATGCTCAGCCCCGCGCGCTTGAGTAGCTTGGGGATCGCGAACACCGGGCCGATCCCCATCTCATCGGGCTCGCAGCCGGCGACCTGGAACCCACGATAGATGCCGAGGATCTCCTTGCCCTCGGCCTCGGCCGTCTTGCGCTCCATCAGGATCTGCGCCGCCGCCCCGTCGGACAGCTGCGACGCATTGCCCGCGGTAATCGACTTACCTTCCTTGATGACGAGGCCGTCCTTGAAAACCGTGCGCAGCCCGGACAGGATTTCCGCGGTCGTCCCGCCGCGAATACCCTCGTCCTGCGTGACAGTGACCGCTTCGGTGCCGATCTGGTTGCCTTCTTTGTCGAAATTCGCCTTCTCGACCGTGATCGGCGCGATCTCCTCGGCAAACGCACCCTTTTGCAATCCGTCAAACGCGCGTTGCTGGCTCATCGCGGCGAACTCGTCCTGCGCCTCGCGGCTTATACTGTAGCGTTCGGCGACCACTTCGGCGGTCTCGATCATCGGCATATAAGCGTAGGGCTTCTTCGCGATCACCGAGGCGTTCTGATACGGTTTCCCCGCCTGCTTCATCGTCAGCGTGATCGATTCCATCCCGCCCGCCAGCGCGACGTCGAGCTCGTCGCACATGATCCCGCGTGCCGCGAGCGCGATCGCGGTCACCCCTGACCCGCACTTCCGGTCGAGCGTGAACGCCGGCACGCTGGTCGGCAGCCCGGCGGCGAAGATCGTGTTGCGCGCAACGTTGTACCCCTGCGTCCCCCATTCGTTGCCCGCGCCATAGAAGACGTCGTCGATCCGCGCCGGGTCGATCCCCGCCCGCTCGACCGCCGCGTTCATCACGTGTGCGCCGATCACCGGCGCTTCGGTCGCGTTGAAATAGCCGCGCCCGGCCTTGCCGATGCCCGTCCGGGCGGTGGAAACGATAACGGCTTCGCGCATGGAGGCTCTCCCTTGTTGCCGAGGACACTAGCGCGCGCCGCACCGCTCCGCCAGAATGCGGCCATGACCATCGCACCGCTCGCCGCCCGCTCGTTGTTGTTCGCCCCCGGCGACTCGCCGCGCAAGCTCGAAAAAGCCGGGCTTAGCGCCGCCGATCTCGTCATTATCGACCTCGAGGATGCCGTCGCCGACAACGCCAAGGCGGAGGCACGGATCGCGGTCGCGCAGCACCTGAAGACCGCGCACCGCCGTCAGCCGCATTGGGTGCGGATCAACCCGCTCGACAGCCCCCACGCGCTGCCCGATCTGGCGGCAATCGTAGAGTCACGGCCCGATGGCGTCATGCTGCCAAAGGCGACTCGCGCCGACGCCGACCGGCTCGACAACTACCTGACCGCGCTGGAAACCGCCGCCGGACTACCGGTCGGCGAGATCGCGGTGCTGGTGCTCGCGACCGAGACCGCGGCGGGCATCTTCGACCTCGGCAACTATGCCGGCTGCCCACGTCTCGCGGCGTTGAGCTGGGGGGCGGAGGACAGCGCGACCGCGCTAGGCGCGACCGGCAATCGCGACGAGAATGGCGCATACGACTTCCCATACCAGATGTTTCGCGCGCTGACGCTGACCGGCGCAGCCGCCGCCGGCGTAACGGCGATCGAGACGATCCACGGCGACTTCCGCGACCTGGACGGCCTCGACTCGGTCGCGCGCACTGCCCGCCGCGCCGGATTTCGCGGGATGCTCGCGATCCACCCCGACCAGATCCCGGTGATCAACACGGCCTTCTCGCCCAGCGCGGAGGAAATCGCCCATGCCGAAGCGATCGTCGCGGCGTTCGACGCCAATCCCGGCGCGGGCACGGTCGGGCTCGACGGCGCGATGCTCGACATGCCGCATTTGAAGCGCGCGCGCGCGGTGCTGGCGATGCGGCGATAAGGAAAAGCGGTTGCAAGCTACCGATGGTAGCGGAGGAGGGACTTGAACCCCCGACCCCAGGATTATGATTCCCGTGCTCTAACCAGCTGAGCTACTCCGCCCAACCGCTTCGGAAGCGGGCCTATAGGAGCGCCGCCGCCGCCGGGTCAAGCGCACATGTGGCGCGACAGCGGCTCCCACGGGCCGGCGCGATACCACCAGGCGGCATAGTCCGCGACTACGAGCGGACGCGGGCGGAAATCGGCTTGGAGCTTGGTGAGCAAGGTGCGGGCTTCGGCGGGATCCACCTTGTTCTGGATCGTGACGTGCGGGCGCCAGCCGGCCTGGTCCTGGGGCGTCAGCAAGCCGGCCCAGATATCGGCCAGATGGGCGCGAACTTCCTCGAGCGCTGGACTGTCGATGCGATAGGCGACACCCCTTCCCAACGACATCAAACCCGCGATTCGCGCCGTCGGTGCCCCTGCCCGCGCCGCCTCGCCCAGCCTCTGCCGCACCTCGCCTTCCAGCGAGGGCGGCAAGTGATGAAACATCGTCAGATGCGCCTTGAGGAAGTTACGCTCGGGCGGGAAATGCGCCGCACGCTGGCGGTCGAACCACGCCTGATCCTCGCCGCCAAACAACGCCGTGACGATGATCGGCGCGGCATCGGTCAAATCTCGACCTGGCTCCCCAGCTCGACCACGCGGTTGGTCGGCAGGCGGAAGAATTCCATCGCGCTTTCGGCATTGCGCAGCATCCACGCGAACAGCTTTTCGCGCCACAGCGCCATCCCCGGCTTGGCCGACGGGAGCAACGTCTGCCGCGCGAGGAAGAAGCTGGTGTCCATCATCTTGAACTTGTCGCCGCACCCGCCGACCAGGTTGAGCGCCGCGGGCACGTCGGGCTCTTCCATGAAGCCGTATTTGAGCACGACGCGGTGGAAGCCGTGGCCGAGATGGTCGAGATACACGCGCTCGCCCACCGGGTGATAGGGCACGTCGGCGATCTTGACGGTCAACAGGATGATCCGTTCGTGGAGCACCTTGTTGTGTTTGAGGTTGTGGAGCAGCGCGTGCGGCACGCCGTCGGGCGACGAAGTCATGAATACGGCGGTCCCGGGCACGCGGCTGGCATGCGACGCGGCGGACTGGATGAACACCTTGATCGGCATCGCCGCCTCGCGCAGCCGCGCCATCATCAGCTGGCGGCCCTTCGCCCAGGTCGTCAGGATCGTGAAGACGATCACCCCGACCAGCAACGGGAACCAGCCGCCGTCGGGGATCTTGGTCAGATTGGCCGACAGATAGGCGCCGTCGACCAGGAACAGGACCGCCAGCAACGGGATCGCCGCCCATTTCGGCCAGTTCCACAACCGGAACAGCACGACCGCCAGCAGGCAGGTGTCGATCGTCATCGCCCCGGTCACCGCGATGCCATACGCGCTCGTCAGGTTGGACGAAGTACGGAAGAACGCGACCAGGATCAGCACCATCACCAGCAACAGCCAGTTGATCAACGGAATGTAGATCTGCCCGGCGGTCGACGCGCTGGTATGCTCGATCCTGAGGCGCGGCACGAAGCCGAGCTGGATCGCCTGTTGCGTGACCGAAAACGCGCCGGAGATCACCGCTTGCGATGCGATCACCGCCGCCGCGGTGGCCAGAATGACGAGCGGCAGCTGGAGATATTCGGGGGCAAGCAAGTAGAACGGGCTTTCGAGCGCCGCCTTCCCCGCGCGCGTGAGCAATGCGGCCTGGCCCATATAGTTGAGGATCAACGCCGGCAGTACGAAGAACAGCCACGAAATGCCGATCGGCTTGCGCCCGAAATGCCCCATATCGGCGTAGAGCGCCTCCGCCCCCGTCACCGCGAGCACGACCGACCCGAGCGCCAGGAACGCGCGGCGCGGGTCGACCAGAAAGAACTCCACCGCATAATGCGGCGAAAACGCCGCAAGCACGCCCGGGGTCTGCCAGATGCTGAGCACGCCAAGCGTCGCGATGACCGCGAAATAGAGCAGCATGATCGGCCCGAAGAACAGCCCGACCCGCGCCGTACCGTTCTTCTGGATCGCGAACAGGAAGATCAGGATCGCCGCGACGATCGGCAGGACGAGGTGCCCCAGGCCCGGCTGCGCCACCGCGAGCCCCTCGACCGCCGACAGGACCGACACCGCGGGCGTGATCATGCTGTCGCCGTAGAACAAGGATGTGGCGAACACGCCGAGCAGGATAATCCCGGCGGACCATCGCTTGGTCTTGGTCCGCCCCGAAATCAGCGCGAGCAGCGCCAGGCTGCCGCCCTCGCCCTTGTTGTCGGCGCGCATGATGATCGCGACGTATTTGACCGTCACGACGATCATCATCGACCAGAACATCAGGCTGGTGACGCCCATGATGTGCGCATGGTCGAGGCTCAGCTTGTGATGACCGTTGAACGTCTCGCGAAACGCGTAGAGCGGGCTGGTGCCGATATCGCCGAACACGATGCCGATCGCGCCGACCGCGAGTTTGATGATGCCGTCCTTACCGTGCCCATGCGCGTGCGCGGCGGGCGCGATATCTTCGCGTCCGGACGGTTCGGTGGCGGCGGGTTGGGTAGGCTCGCTCACGCGAACGTAATGTTGGTCATGACGACCGTTGATAGCCCCTGTTCACGGTGGCGGCCCCCTAGCATTGCGAAAGAACGCCCGCAACGGAACATTGGATGCATCGTTACGGTCGGCGAATTACTTCGCGAATGACGAAATGCGAGGCGAGCCGCGTGACACCGGGCAACCGCGACAGCGTCTCGCGGTGGATCCGCTCGAAACTGTCGTCGCGCTTGACCTCGACATGGAGCATGTAATCGGCCTCGCCGCTCATCAGGAAGCAATCGCGAATCTCGGGCACATCGAGGATTTCGGCCTCGAATTCGGCCATCGTTTCCTGGCGCTGGTCGCGCAATGTGACGTTGACCATCACCACGCTGGGATTGCCCCGCGCCTCGCGCGACAGCACCGCGCGGAACCCCGCGATCAGCCCGCGGTCGCGCAATTGCCCGACGCGGCGATGCGCGGCGCTGGCCGACAATCCGACCTTCTCGCCAAGTTCGGCGCTGGTCAGGTCGGAATTGGCCACGAGCTGGCCGAGTATCCTCCGGTCGAGATGATCGAGCATTTTTCCTCACAAACCGAATATTTGCGCGACAGTATCCCACTTCAATAACTTACTGCGGATAATTTTGCGACCTTCTCCCGCCCGTCTGGCTGTATTCCCGCTCTAACGGAATAGGAGAGCGAAATGCGAGTCGGCGTCCCCAAGGAAATCAAGAACCACGAATACCGCGTCGGTCTGACCCCCGCCTCGGTCGCCGAACTGGTCCATGCCGGCCACGAAGTGATCGTCGAGACCAAGGCGGGCAACGGCATCGATCTCGAGGACAGCGCTTATACTGACGCCGGTGCGCGGATCGTCCCCACGGCAGCCGACGTGTTCGACCAGGCCGAGATGATCGTGAAGGTCAAGGAGCCGCAGCAGGTCGAAATCGCGATGCTCAAGCCGCATCACCTTCTTTTCACCTATCTCCACCTTGCCGCCGACAAGCCGCAGGCCGAAGGACTCATGAAGTCGGGTGCGACCTGCATCGCGTACGAGACCGTGACTGACCGCAAGGGCGGCCTCCCGCTGCTCAAGCCGATGTCCGAAGTCGCCGGCCGCATGTCGGTCCAGGTCGGCGCGCATTATCTCGAGAAAGAACAGGGCGGCCGCGGCGTGCTGCTCGGCGGTGTCCCCGGCGTCGCCCCGGCCAAGGTCGCGATCCTCGGCGGCGGCATTTCGGGCGTCAACGCGGCGCAAATGGCGGTCGGCATGCGCGCCGACGTGACGATCTACGACATTTCGAACGACCGCCTCGCCGAACTCGACATGTTCTTCTCGTCGCAGATCAAGACCGAATTCGCGTCGAAGGCGGCGATCGCCGAAGCCGTCAAGCATGCCAACCTGGTGATCGGCGCGGTACTGGTCCCCGGTGCAGCGGCTCCCAAGCTGGTCACGCGCGACATGATCAAGACGATGCAGCGCGGATCGGTGCTGGTCGATATCGCGATCGACCAGGGCGGCTGTTTCGAGACCAGCCATGCGACCACCCACGAAGACCCGGTGTTCGTGATCGATGGCGTCATCCACTATTGCGTCGCCAACATGCCCGGCGCGGTCGCCCGCACCTCAGCCTTCGCACTGAACAACGCCACACTGCCGTTTGCGTTGCGGCTCGCCAATATGGGTGCCGAAGCCGCGATGAAGGCCGATCCGCACCTCGCCGCGGGTCTCAACGTCTACAAGGGCAAGATCGCATTCAAGGCGGTCGCCGACGATCTCGATTTGCCGTTCGAGGCGTGGACCGCTTAACGCGCCCCGCCGGGCTGAGCGAGATACGCATCGAGCAAGGCCAATCGCTTGGCGATGGCGTCACGATACTCCGACTGCGGCGGCGCAAGCGCCAGCGCGCGCGCCCAATAGGGCCGCGCCGCCGCCGGCTGTCCGTCGCGCAGATAGGCCCAGCCGAGAAAAAAGGGCGGCCCGGGATGGTCGGGCGCCAGCCGCATCGCCTGATTATAGGCGAATAACGATGTCGGCGAAACGAACCCGTGATCGTGGAGCGCGGCGACATTACCGAGTTCGGTCCAGAACGCGACGTTCTTCGGCGCGTATCGCACCGCGCCGATCACCACGTCCGCCGCCAATTGCGTGTCGCCGGCGTCGAGCTCCCGGTCTGAAATACCGAAATAGATCGATTCGCCGCCAAACCGCCCGAACATCGCGTCGCGCATCTGTATGTAGCCCGGATCGACCGGCAACTTGACCGCGTCCGCCTTGACCGGATGCCCGCTCAGTGCCGGTTCGCCCTGCCGGGCATAACCGGCGGCACCGAGCATCAGCGCCGATCCGACCATCGACCACAGCAATTTCGGAACACGCAGCAGGGCGAGCAATGCCGCCGCTGTCGCCCCAAGCGTCGCGAGGATGATCCAGCCCATCGGTCATGCTTCCAATGTAGGATTTCGTGTGTCAACGCCGCGGACTGCTCTTTCTCATCGTCGATCCGTTTTTGCGGCCTTCGCGCGAACGCGAACTATTGCTCGCGCGCGTAGGGGTGAGACTTTTGCGACGTTAGGACCGCAGGTCGTTTACGCGGCCCTTCGTCACCTTCCCGCCAATGCACGGCCTCAGCCGCGCCCGATCAGCCGCCGCGCGATCGCGTCCGCCACGTCCGATGCCGGCGCGCTGGTGCGGTCGCTTTCGTCCCACACTTCGACCAGCCGTTCGGGGATGCGGGCGATCCGCGCCTCGACTTCGGCTTGATCGCCCTGGCCGAGATATTCGAGGCCCACGTTGATGATCCCGCCCGCGTTGATCACGTAATCGGGGGCATAGAGGATGCCGCTGGCATGAAGCCGCGCACCGTCCGCCTTTGTTTCGAGCTGGTTGTTCGCGCCGCCGGCGATGACCTTGGTATTGAGCGCGGCGATCGACGTCTCGGTCAGGATCGCACCAAGCGCGTTCGGGCTGACCACGTCGGCGGCGACGGTCAGGATGTCGTCGGTCGAAACGGTATCCGCGCCGAGTTCGGCCGCCAGCGCCTTGGCGCGGTCGGCGTTGACGTCGGCAAGCGTTAGCTTCGCACCGTCCTTCGCCAGCAGCTTGGCCAGCCCGCCGCCGACGCTGCCGACGCCCTGGATCGCGACGTGCACGCCGGCCATCGTCTCAACGCCGAGCGCGCGCTGCGCCGCCGCCTTGACGCCTTGATACACACCGCTCGCGGTGTACGGCCCGGGATCGCCCCCCGCCCCGCCCGCCGCGACTGGCAGGCCCGAGACGTGGCGAGTCTTGGTCGCAATGATCTTCATGCTGGCTTCGGACATGCCGACATCCTCGGCCGTCACATACCGCCCGCCGAGCGATTCGACCGCGCGGCCGAACGCTTCGAGCTGTGCGTCGGAGATCATATCGCCGGGCTTCGCCGCGAGCACCACGCCCTTGCCGCCACCGAGCGGCAGCCCGGCCATCGCATTCTTGTAGCTCATGCCGCGCGACAGCCGCAGCGCGTCGGTGATCGCGCGATCGCTGTCGGCATAATGCCAGAAACGCACGCCCCCCGCCGCCGGTCCCAATGTGGTCGAATGGACCGCGATCACTGCCTGCAGACCCGACGCCGGATCGGTGAACAGATGGACGCCTTCATGGTCGTCGAAATCAGGGAAACCCCAGTTGGTCACGGGAACGCCTTTTAGGAAAAATGGGGCGACCGACGGGACTTGAACCCGCAACATCCGGCATCACAAGCCGACGCTCTAACCAATTGAACTACGATCGCCGCGAAGCCGTGGCCCCTAGCGGGCGGCGGGTAGCATGGTCAAGGCCGTCAGAAGTTTCCCGCCACCGTAAGGCTGTAACCGGCGCCCACTTGCCTGAA
>NZ_JAQGKZ010000093.1 GCF_028289855.1 Sphingomonas bacterium
ACCGACCAAGCGCTACGATCCGTCGAACCCGATGGCCGACAAGGACGGCAACATCTGGGAATCGAACGTCGATGAAACCCGCGACCTGGTCGACATGATGGAGACCGCGCGCGGGTACCAGAACAACGTCGAAGTGATGCAGACCGCCAAGTCGCTGATCGTCGACACCCTCAAGCTTGGGAAAGCATGATGACCAGCACCTTCGACACCACGCTCGCCAACATCGGCGTCGGCCGCAGCGGGTCCGCCGCGACTCCGACCGTCTCGACCGCCGCGTCGCAGACGCTCGGCCAGGCCGATTTCCTCAAGCTGATGACCGCGCAGTTGCAGAACCAGGATCCGTTCAGCCCGGTCGACAACACCCAGATGGTCGCGCAGATGGCGCAATTCTCCTCGCTGTCGGGGATCACCGACATGTCGACGACGCTCAAGTCGATCGCCGCCAAGCTGACCGGCACCTCGACCGCCGATGCCCTGTCCTATGTCGGCAAGACCGTGCTGACCGAAGGCGACGTCGCGTTCGGGCGGACCACCGGCGGGATCGCCGGCGCGGTCGAGCTCGACGGCGACGCAACCGATGTGAAGGTGACGATCCAGGACGCCAACGGCGCGACGCTCAAGACGCTCAACCTCGGCCAGACCGGCCAGGGCACGACCACGTTCGACTGGGACGGCAAGACCGACAGCGGCCAGGACGCCGGCGCGGGGCCGTTCAAGGTGACGACCACCGCGACTAACAACGGCACCGCCGTCGCCACGCGGCCGCTCGTCTGGGCGCCGGTCAATTCGGTGTCGATGACGGGCGGCAGCCCGGTCCTCAACCTTGCCGGGCTCGGCCCGGTCGCCATTTCCGCCGTCCGTCAGGTCGGCTGACTCGCAACCCCCTCGGAGTAACACGCCATGTCCTTCTACACGTCGCTTTCGGGCCTTCAGGCCGCGCAGACCGAGATGAACACGATCTCGCACAACCTCGCCAACGTTGCGACCAACGGCTTCAAGAAGAGCCGCACCGATTTCGCCGACGTGATCGCGTCGAGCGTCAGCGTCTCGCCGACGCAGATGACCGGATCGGGCGTCGTGGTGAAGGCCAACCGTCAGCAGTTCGGCCAGGGCAATTTGATCCAGTCGTCGTCGAGCCTCGATCTCGCGATCTCGGGCGACGGCTTCTTCGCGATCAAGCCGCAGCTCGACGGGTCGAAGGTCAACTTCACGCGCAACGGCGGCTTCCTGGTCAATCAGGACCGTTACGTCACCGACGCGCAGGGCAATTACCTGCAAGTCTATCCGGTCGATGGGTCGGGCGCGGTGGTCGCGACCGGCATCGACCAGACCAAGAGCCTGCAGCTCCCGGCGACCAGCGGCACCGCGGTCCCGACCAGCCTGATCAACATGACGGTCAATTTGCCGTCGGCGGGCGCGATCCCGACCACCGCGACGTTCGATCGCTTCGATCCGTCGAGCTACAACCAATCGACCGCGACGACGATCTTCGACAATAACGGCAACCCGCAGACGATGACGACCTACTTCAAGCGTACCGCGGCATCGACCGGACCGGGCGTGGACAGCACGTGGGAAGTCTACAATTATGTCGGCGACGTGCCGCTGACCGCGGGCGGCAGCAACAAGATCACGCTGACCTTCGATTCGACCGGCGCCATCACCGCGCCGACCGCGGCGACGACGTTCGATCCCTTCACCCCCGCCGGTGCACCCAGCGCACAGGTGGCGTCGTTCAATTTCGGCGCCGCGACCAGCCAGTTGGCGCAGCCGTTCAACATCTCGTCGCGCACGCAGGACGGCAAGGCGGTCGGCCAGATCGAGGGCGTCACCGTCGACAGCGACGGCGTCGTCAAGGCGAGCTTCTCGAACGGCGACGTCCAGTCGCTGGGCAAGGTCGTGCTGGCCAACTTCACCGATCCAGCGGGGCTGCGCCAGCTCGGCGATTCGACCTGGGCGGCGACCGGCCTGTCGGGCGCCCCGCGGCTGGGCTCGGCCGGGGTCGACGGGTTCGGCAATCTGATGAGCTCGACGATCGAGCGCTCGAACGTCGATATCACCGAGGAACTGGTCAACCTGATCGCGGCGCAGCGCAATTTCCAGGCGAACGCCAAGGCGCTCGATACCGCCAGCCAGATTTCCGAAACCATCTTCAACATCCGCAGCTGACGACGGCTGACGGGGGGACCACATGGATAAGCTGATCTACACGGCGGCGTCGGGGCTGAAGGCGCACATGGCGGCGCAGGCCGCGATCGCCAACAACATGGCCAACGCCTCGACGATCGGCTTTCGCGCCGAGCGAGTCGATTTCGACTCGCTGTTGCTCAAGGGCGACGGCTTCGACAGCCGTCAGCCGACGTCCGAGGAGGTCAAGGATTTCGACCGCTCGGCGGGCGCGATCATGTCGACCGGGCGCAACCTCGACATCGCCATTCCGGGCGACCAGTGGATGGCGGTCCAGGCAACCGACGGCAGCGAAGCCTATACGCGGCGTGGCGACCTCAACGTTTCGGCGAGTGGCGTACTGGAAACCGGCGACGGTTTCCCGGTGATGGGGTCCGGGGGGGCGCCCATCACCGTGCCGCCGGCGAGCTCGCTGTCGATCGCGGGCGACGGCACGCTGTCGATCGTACCGGTCGGCGGCGACGCCAAGAACCCGCAGATCATCGACCGCATCAAGTTCGTCAGCGCCAAGGGATCGCAGACCGTCAAGGGCGTCGACAACCTGGTCCACGTCAAGGGCGGCGGCGTGCTGCCGACCGACGAGGACGCGAAATGCGAGAGCGGGATGCTCGAGGAATCGAACGTCAACATGACGCAGGCGCTGGTCGACATGATCGAGAACCAGCGTGCTTACGAAGTACAGGCCAACCTCATGAAGTCGGCCAAGGACATGGACGAAAGCGGCGCATCTCTCATGCGCCTGCCGAGCTGAGGAGTAGAATGAGATGAGCAGCGCCGCGATGCATATCGCCCGCACCGGGCTCGACGCCCAGGACATGCGGATGCGAGTGATCTCGAACAATCTCGCCAACGTCAACACGACGGGGTTCAAGAAGGACCGCGCATCGTTCGCGACCCTGTCGTACCAGACGGTGACCGCCGCCGGCGCATCGTCGTCGAGCGAGAGCAAGTATGCGACCGGACTCAACCTCGGCACCGGCGTCCGCATCCAGGGCACCGCGCGGATGGACACGCAGGGGTCGATGCAGACCACCGGCAACAGCCTCGACATGGCGCTGGACGGCGACGGCTACTTCCAGGTGCAGATGCCGGGCGGTCAGCTCGGTTACACGCGCTCGGGCAATTTCTCGCGCTCGCCCGAAGGCTTGCTCGTCACCAACGAAGGCTACCAGGTGATGCCCGGCATCACCGTGCCCGAGGGGACGACCGCGATCACCATCGGCACCGACGGCACCGTCTCGGCCACCGTCGCCGGGCAGACCGAACCATCGACGCTCGGTCAGATCCAGGTCGCGACCTTCGCCAATTCGGGCGGGCTGCAGTCGAAGGGCGACAACTATCTCACCGAAACCGCCGCATCGGGCGCCGCCAATCTCGGCATCGCCGGTGAGGACGGCCGCGGCACCGTGCGCCAGGGCATGCTCGAAGCGTCGAACGTCAACGTCGTCGAGGAGCTGGTCGACATGATCGAATGCCAGCGCGCGTACGAGGTCAATTCGAAGATGATCTCGGCCACCGACGACATGCTCAAATATGTGAACCAGAACCTGTGATGCGCACCGCAACCAAACTGATCGCCAGCTGCGCCGCCGCCGCGCTCATCTTAAGCGCGGGGGCGCCGGCGCAGGCCGGCATCTTCGGCAAGAAAAAGCCGAAGGAGGATTTCTCCGCCGCGCCCCCGCCCCCGCCGCCCGCACCCGCGCCGGCGAACGGCAGCATCTTCCAGCCGCAGGACGGCTATGCCGCTTTGTACGAAGGCACGCGCGCGCGCCGCGTCGGCGATCCGCTGACGATCGTGCTGGTCGAAAACATGTCGGCATCGAAGACCTCGTCGTCGAAGCTCGATTCGGGGGGCGGGTTCGGCATTACGCCGCCGTCAACCGGGTTGTTGTCGGCGGTCAAGCCGACCGACCTCAGCCTGAGCGGCAACCGCAATTTCAACGGGAAAGGGTCGGCCGACCAGTCGAACTCGCTGACGGGCGAAGTCTCGGTCACGGTGGTCGCGGTCTATCCCAACGGCACGATGGAAGTGCAGGGGCAAAAACGCGTCACGCTCAACCGCGGCGACGAGTTCGTCCAGATCAAGGGCATCGTGCGCGTGGCCGACATCAGCGCCGACAATCGCGTGCTGTCGACCCGCGTCGCCGACGCTCGCATCGCCTATACCGGCAAGGGCGACGTCGCCCGCGCCGGCCGCCAGGGCTGGCTGGGCCGTTTCTTCTCGGTAATCAGCCCGTTTTAGGACCGATGGTTAGCACGGTCTTAACCATCGCCGTGCGACCACCCTCTCATACTTTTGATGGAAAACCCGCCATGCTGCGTACCCTGCTTGCCTTTGTCGCCCTGCTGTCCGGAGTCATCGCGACCCCGGCCTCGGCCGACCGCATCAAGGATCTCGGCGGGTTCCAGGGGATCCGCACCAACCAGCTGACCGGCTACGGCATCGTCGTCGGGCTGGCGGGCACCGGCGACGACAACCTCGAATATACCATCCAGTCGGTGAAGGCGGTCGCCTCGCGCTTCGGCCTGCAACTGCCCGCCGGGATCAATCCCGGCCTCAAGAACGCGGCGGTGGTGATGATCACCGCCGAATTGCCGCCATTCGCCAAGCCGGGGCAAAAGATCGACATCACCGTCGCCTCGATGGGCAAGGCCAAGTCGCTGCGCGGCGGCGCACTGATCATGACGCCGCTGATGGGCGCCGACGGGCAAATCTATGCGATGGCGCAGGGCAACCTCGCGGTCGGCGGGCTCGGGATCGAGGGCAAGGACGGGTCGCAAGTCGTCGTCAACGTCCCCTCGACCGGCCGCATCCCCGACGGCGCGACGGTCGAGCGCGGCGTCGCCACCGGGTTCGAGACCAGCCCCAGCCTCACCTTCAACCTCGCGCGGTCGGACTTCACCACCGCGCAGAACGTCGCGGTCGCGATCAACAGCCGTTTCGGCGCCGGCGTGGCGGAGGCGGTCGACGGTGTGTCGATCCGCGTCAACGCGCCGGCCGGCGCCGATACCCGTTCGACCATCATGTCGGCGATCGAGAATCTCGATGTCGTGTCGGCCGAACCGCCCGCCAAGGTGATCGTCAACGCACGCACCGGCACCGTCGTGATCAACTCGGCGGTCCGCGTCGGTCCCGCCGCGGTCACCCACGGCAAGCTGACCGTGCGGATCGACGAGAAGCAGACGATCGTCCAGCCCGCGCCGTTCAGCCAGGGCCAGACCGCGTCCGAACAGAAATCGGGCGTCCAGATCGACGAAGAGAAGAAGCCGATGTTCCTGCTCGCGCCGGGACCCAAGCTTGCCGACATCGTGAAAGCGGTGAACGCGATCGGCGCCTCGCCGTCGGACCTCGTCGCGATCCTTGAGGCGCTCAAAGAGGCCGGCGCGCTCCGCGCCGAGCTGATCATCCTGTGACCGATATCCCTGCTCCCCTCCCCACGGCCACCACGCCGACGACGGGCATCTCGCTCGACACCAGCCGGCTCGGCTCGGCCGCCAACCTCAAAAAGGCGGGCGAGCAGTTCGAGGCGGTGTTCATCGGGCTGATGATGAAATCGATGCGTCAGGCCAAGCTGACCACCGACGAGGACGGCCTGTTCGACACCAAGAATTCGGACACGTTCCGCGACATGCAGGACAAGAAGGTCGCCGAAAGCATGGCCGCGCACCAGCCGATCGGGATCGGCAAGGCGATGACCGAATTCCTCGCGCGCAGCCAAGCGGCATTGAAGCCATCAACCGATAGCGCGAGCACGCCGTCATGAGCGACATGCTGGCGATCGGCGCGAGCGGGTTGCGGGCGTACCAGGTCGCGCTCAACACCGTGTCGGAGAATATCGCGAACACGGGCACAGCCGGCTATTCGCGCCGCACAACCAACATCAAGGAAGTCGCCTCGATCGGCGGCATCAGCGCGCAATCGGTCGGCAGCGGCGAAGGCGCCGCCGTGATCGGCGTGCAACGCGCGGGCGACATGTTCAAGGTCGCCGAGGTTTTGTCCTCGGGCGCCGACCTCGCCAAGACCGCGACCAGCGTGAGCTGGCTCGACCGGATCGAAACGAGCTTGAGCGGCAGCGTACTCGGCACGCGGCTGTCTTCGTTCTTCACCTCGGCAACAACGTTGGCGGGCGACCCGACCTCGACCGCCGCGCGATCGGCGATGCTCGAATCGGCCAATGGCGTCGCCAGCGCGTTCAGCGAAACCGGCGCCTCGCTCGACCGAGTCTCCGCCGATCTCGACACCACGACACGCGATACCGTGTCGTCGCTCAATTCGCTTGCCGCAACGCTTGCGCGGATCAACTCAGGCCTTGGCCGCGCCGCGCCGGGCACGACGGGCAACGCCGCTCTGCTCGATCAGCGCGACCAGACGCTCGAGGCGATGAGCGCGCTGACCGACGTCAACGTCAGCTACGACAATGCCGGCCGCGCATCGGTCCACGTCGGCGGCAGCGGCGGGCCGGTGCTGGTCGACAACGGCCAGGCCTCAACCGTCGGCTATTCGCGCAATGCGAGCGGGGCGATCGCCTTCCGCGTGCTGACCGGGGTGACCGAACAAGTGATGTCGCCCACCGGCGGCGCGCTCGCCGGGATCGTCGACGGCGCGCAACGGATCGCCGACGCCCGCGTCCAGTTGCAGGGCATCGCGCAGAATTTCGTCGACGGGGTCAACACCGTCCAGGCGGGCGGCCGCGATCTCGACAATATCGCCGGCACCGCAATGTTCGCGATCGACGCTAGCAAGGGCACCGCGCAAATATCGGTCACGCTCGACGATCCGCGCGGCATCGCCGCGGCGTCGGTCGGCGGCGGCCAGCGCGACAACAGCAACCTCGCCGCCTTCGCGAGCCTGCGCACCGCCGGCAATTACGAGAGCAAGGTGGTCGACATGACCACCGCCAACGCCTCGGCGCTGGCGCAGCGCAAGTCGGTCGCCGACGCGCAGGGGACGATCCGCGACAATGCCGTCACCACGCGCGATTCGCTGTCGGGGGTCGATCTCGACACCGAAGCGGTCGATCTAATGCGCTTTCAGCAAGCCTATTCGGCGGCGAGCCGCGTGATCCAGGTCGCGCGCGACACGATCCAGTCGATCATCGACATCCGGTAGGCATCATGCAGATCAGCACCAACCAATTCTACACGTCGAACCAGCGCAATCTCCAGTCGCTGACCGCGACTGCGGACAAGCTCCAGGTCCAGGTTTCGACCGGCAAGAAACTCAACGCGCCGTCGGACGACGCGGTCGGGTATCGTCGGCTGCAGGGGCTGATCCGCGACGGCAGCAACGATCAGGCCTATGCCGGCAACATCACCATCGTCAGCTCGGCACTGAGCCAGGCCGACACCAGCCTCAAATCGATCACCGACGAAATCCAGCGCGCGCAGGAACTGGCGGTCAAGGCGAACAGCGGGACGTTGTCGGCGAGCGACCGCAGCGTCATCGCCGACGAGCTCGATTCGATCGTCAAGACGCTGACCGACCTCGCCAATGCCAAGGATTCGCGCGGCGCATCGATCTTCGCGGGCGGCGACAGCCCGGCCGTCATCGCCAATCCGGACGGCAGCTTCACCTTCGCCACCACCGGCCCGACCGCGATCCCGATCGGGGATTCGTCGAGCGCCGCGCCCGGCGAGGCCGCGTCGCGCCTGTTCGTCGATTCGAGCGGCGGCAACGTACTCGCGGACATTTCTTCACTCTCGGCCGCCTTGCGCGGCACGGGCGACGTCGCTGCAATTGCCAGCACGGTCGGCGACAAATTGACCGCGTCGAACAGCCAGGTTTCGGCGGTGCAGGGCTCGCTCGGCGCGCGCGCGCAACGCGTCGACATCGAATCGTCGCGGATGGCCGACCTGGCCACCGACCGCGAAGTGACTCGCTCGGCGATCGAGGACACCGACGTGACCCAGGCGATCACCGATCTGCAAAAGACGATGACGATCCTGTCGGCGGCGCAGGCGAGCTTCACCAAGCTCTCCAACCTGTCGCTGTTCGATTACCTGAAATAGCCCAGAACGGGGGCTTTCCCCGTTACGGTTAACGGCTTGGATACCAAACCCGATTAACCCTTGATTTAGCCGGGTCTTTGCCCGGCCCGGACCGCGGAACGAAGGGGGATTTTCGACACTAATGTTTCCGGTCATCGGCCTCGTTGTTTTGCTGGCGATGGTGTTCGGCGGGTTCGTCTTCACGGGCGGCGCGCTGGGGCCGATCATGGAGGCTATTCCCCACGAAATGCTGATCATCGGCGGCGCCGCGGCCGGCGCGCTGATCATCGGCAATTCGACCAAGGAATTGAAGGCGCTGGGCGGCGGCGTGATGAAGGTCATGAAGGGCCCGAAATACAAGAAACAGGATTATCTCGACGTCATCTTCCTCGTGTCGAAGCTGATGAAGATGCTGCGGATGGATGGGCCGATCGCGCTCGAGCCGCATGTCGAGGATCCCAAATCCTCCGCCGTGTTCGCCGAATATCCGCGGTTGCTCGCCGACCACACATTGACCAACCTGATCGCCGACACGCTGCGGCTCGTCGTCGTCTCGTCGGGCACGCTCGACGTGCACGCGGTCGAGGAAGTGATGGATAACGCGATCAAGACGCACCACCATGCGGTCGAGGGGCCGCAGACGACATTGCAGTCGCTGTCGGACGCGCTCCCCGCGCTCGGCATCGTCGCGGCGGTGCTCGGCGTGGTGAAGACGATGGGATCGATCGACAAGCCGCCCGCGATCCTCGGCGCAATGATCGGGTCGGCTTTGGTCGGCACCTTCCTCGGCGTGCTGCTCGCCTATGGCATCGTCGGGCCGCTCGCCAGCCGGTTGAAGCAGATCATCGACGCCGACGCGGCGATCTATCACGTCGTCAAGCAGATCATCATCGCCTCGCTCCACGGCCATCCCCAGCCGCTGGTGATCGAGGCCGCGCGCTCGGGCATCGCGCACACCAACCAGCCGGGCTTCGCCGAAGTCTTCGACGGGCTTCGTGGACGCTGACGCGTGAGCGGCACCAGCCCACTCCCCCACCCGACCGCCCACGATCGTACCCTGATTGGGCGGCCGGGTGGGGGAGTGGGCCGGTGCCGCCCGGCTCCGTCGGGAGCCGCATAAAATGGCCGCGCGCGCGCCGCATGGCTCCAACCAGCCCCCGCGGATCATCTACAAGAAAATCTATATCGAGGGTCACGGCGCACACCATGGCGGCGCGTGGAAGGTCGCCTATGCCGACTTCGTGACCGCGATGATGGCGTTCTTCCTGTTGCTGTGGATCCTCGGCGCGACGACCGAGAAACAGCGCAAGTCGATCGCCGATTATTTCGCGCCGACCCTGGTCGAGCTCAAGCAAAACAGCGCCGGGTCGAACGGCATTTTCGGCGGATCGTCGATCACCGACAAGGACAATTACCCCAACCGCGCCGCGCAGACGGGCACGCGGTCGATGACCATCCCGATCGGCGCGACCGGCGGTAACCAGGTCGGGTCGGGCGACAAGGGCTCGCTCAAGCAGCAGCAGATGAATGCCGAGGATTCGAAGAATTTCGAAGAAATGAAGCGCCGTCTGACGATGGCGATGCAGGCCGCGCCGCTCAAGCGGCTGGCGAGCCATGTCCGCTTCGTCCAGACGCGCGACGGCTTGCGCATCGATCTGGTCGATGACGCCGATTATTCGATGTTCGCGCTGGGCACGACGCAATTGGTGCCCGAGGCCGACAAGTTGATCGGCCTGATCGCGCAGACTATCCAGGGCACCGAAAACCCGATCATGATCCGCGGCCACACCGACAATCTCGGCTATGGCGACCCCAATGCGATGAACAACTGGATGCTGTCGTCGGGCCGCGCCGAGGCGACACGGCGCCGGCTGTCGGCGGGCGGCACCCCCGAACCGCGCTTTTACCGCATCGAAGGCGTCGCCGACCGCGAACCGATGATCGAGAACAACCCCGCCGATCCACGCAACCGCCGCGTGTCGATCACGCTCCTGTGGCGCGCGGGGTCATTCAAGCAATAGCTTGCGGCGATGGCGCGCGCGGGACTAGCCTCGCGCCATGGGACCGCTCCTCTTCCTCCTCGCCGCCGCCGCGCAGCCCGCCGCGAGCGTCCGCGTCACCTTCGACAAGGACGGCGTAACGTCGGTCGCCAGCGAAGGCCTGGCCGACGCCGCCGCCAACCGCGCGGTGACGCCCGACAGCGTGGTGCGGATCGCGTCGATCTCGAAGCTGGTGACGGCGATCGGGGTGATGCGGCTGGTCGAGGCGGGCAAGCTCGATCTCGACGCCGACGTGTCAACCTATCTGGGCTACAAATTCCGTAACCCGGCGTTCCCCGATACGCCGATCACGCTCAGGCTGCTGCTATCGCACCGCTCGAGCCTCACCGACACGATCGACTATGTCCTGCCGCTCGACGGCGACATGCAGAAGGTGCTGGCCGATCCCAAAGCATGGGACGCGAACCACGCCCCGGGCACGTACTTTCGCTACGTCAATTTCAACTTCCCCGTGGTCGCCGCGGTGATGGAGCGCGCGACCGGCGAGCGGTTCGACCGGCTGATGGACCGGCTGGTGATCCGGCCACTCAGGCTCAAGGCGTGCTATCAATGGGACACCTGCGACGACGCGACGATCGCGCGTGGCGTCGTGCTGTATCGCGCTGGCGTCGTCACGCGCGACGACAATCACGGCAAGCGCCCTGCTTGCCCCGTCACCCCCGCAAGCGACGGGAGTTGCGACCTGTCGCGCTGGCAGGCGGGCCGCAACGGCGCGACCTTCGCGCCCCAGAGCGGGCTGCATATCTCGATGCCCGACCTCGCCAAGATCGGGCGGCTGCTGATGCTCGGCGGCAAGGTCGATGGCGTCCGCCTGCTCACCCCCGCCTCGGTCAAGACGATGATCACGCCGCAATGGACCTATGACGGCGCGAACGGCGATATCGGCGAGGGCTGGGCTTGCAGTTACGGGCTGGGCGTCATCCTGACCGCGATCCCGACCAAGGGATGCCGCGACGACGCGTTTCGCGATTCGCGACCGCGGTTCGGGCATCTCGGCGACGCGTACGGCCTTAAGTCGGGGCTGTTCATCGATCCCGCGCGTGGCACCGGCGTCGCCTATTTCGCGACCGACGTGCCCAACGAGCCCGGCACGAAGTCGGCCTATACGCTGACCGAAGAGAATCTGGCGCGGCCTTGACGCGCACGCGCACCACGCGGAGGATCGGCGGCGTGACGATACGTATCGCCTTGATTGGCCTCCTCGCCGGCTGCTCGCTGGGGGCAGCCTCGCCCGACCAAGCCGATCTGCTGATCAAGGGCGGCACTGTCTATACCGGCGACGCCGCGCCATTCACCGGCGACGTCGCCGTGAAGGGCGACAGGATCGTCGCGGTTGGCCTGCATCTGAACATGACGGCCATACGCACCATCGACGCGAGCGGGATGATCGTCGCCCCCGGCTTCATCGATCCGCACACGCATGCCGGCGAATGGCTCGCCTCGCCCAACCCCAAGACGCGGCTGATCGCGGCCTTCCTGCTGCAAGGCGTGACCACCGCGTTCATCGGCAATGACGGCGGCGGATCGACCGATGTCGCGGGGGTGCTGGCGAGCCCGAAGGCCAAGCCGATCGGGATCAACTTCGCGACCTATGTCGGCTTCGGCACGATCCGGGGCCAAGTGATCGGCGGCGCCAACCGTGCGCCGACAGCCGCCGAGCTCGACCGCGAAAAGGCGCTCGTCAAAAAAGGCATGTGCGAGGGCGCGATCGGGTTTTCGACCGGCCTGTTCTACGCGCCACAGAGTTTTTCCAAGACCGACGAGGTGATCGCGCTGTCCGCCGAAGCGGCGAAGCGCGGGGGATATTACGACAGCCATATCCGCGACGAATCCAGCTACACCGTCGGCCTCGCGGCGGCGATCGACGAGGCGATCGCGATCGGCCGCGCGACCGGCATGCCGATCCATATCAGCCACATCAAGGCGCTCGGCGTCGACGTGCAGGGCATGGCGCCGGCGATCATCGCGAAGATCGATGCGGCACGCGCGGCCGGCGTCAACATCACCGCGAGCCAATATCCGTGGAGTGCGTCGGGCACGAGTCTGGTCGCCAGCCTCGTCCCCCTCTGGGCGCAGGACGGCGGGACGGCGGCGCTGATCAAGCGGTTCGACACGCCCGCGCTCCAACCCAAGCTCCGCGCCGACATGGCCGAGGGGATGCGCAAACGCGGCGGTGCTGCCACGCTTCTCATCACCGAGGGGAAATACCGCGGCAAATACCTCAGCCAGATCGCGGCGACGATGAAGACCGACCCGATCTCCGCCGCGATTGCGACGATCCGCCTCGGCGATCCGGCGACGGTCAGCTTCAACATGAGCGAGGCCGATATCGCCGCGTTCATGAAACAGCCCTGGGTGATGACCGACAGCGACGCATCGGGCGGTCATCCGCGCGTCTGGGGCACATTCGCGC
>NZ_JAQGKZ010000101.1 GCF_028289855.1 Sphingomonas bacterium
AGCGCCTCGGCGCCGCGATGCGTCTTCGCCGATGCCTTGGTGTGCGGCTCGATCAGCGGGTGGTGGCACGCGATGAAGACGAGCCCGTCCTTCGGCGCGGCCTCGACCAGCGCCAGCGCCTTTTGCAGTGCGTGACGGCTGACATATCCCTTCGACCAATTGAGCCGCCACTGCGCGCGCCGCGTCGTCACCAGCGGCACGATCGTCACCCCGGGCAGATCGAGCGGCTTCTCGATCATTCGCTCAATCGCATGATAGCGGTGATAAGGCCGGAACAGCCGGTCGATCATGTTCCAATACGGCAAATCGTGGTTGCCGACCTCGAGCGTTACCGACCGCCCGAGCGACTGCAGCCATTCGAGCCCGCGTGCAAACTCGCTCGACCGCGCGCGCATCGTCAGGTCGCCGGTCATGATGATCGCGTCGGGCTGCTCTGCAGCGACCAAGGCGTCGAACCAGGCGACTGCGGCTTTGTCCTCGCGCCCGAAATGGACGTCACTGACGTGGAACAGCCGGATCATGTCGCGGGACCGGTGGCGACGAATTGCTCGCCGGTGCGGCCCGCCATGACCGTCGTCGCGGGATCGAGCGTCACCGGCTCGCCATCGAACAGCGCGAGCACCGGGCGGCGTTCGGCGATGGTCAGGCGGTTGGTCTGAATTTCGGTCACGGCATGGGCGGCAACCCAGTCGCCGGTGATCAAGTTCCACCCGAGGTCGGCGAGCGATCGGAAATCGCGCGCGTTGATCGCGGCGACGGCAAGCATGTTCTCATGCGCCCGGACATATGCCGCCTGTGCCTCGCGCGCGAAGCCCGGCGCGCCCGCCAGCCGGATGCCCTTGCCGAATGTCCGCCGCCACGCCAACCGCACCGCCGGCCATAGATCGGCGAGCTTGCCCTCGCGGATGCGCTCGCGCGCGTGGTACCAATTCGCGGCTGGGCCGACGATCAGCCCGACCATCGCGCGATGCTCGCCCGCCGCGACGAACGGCAACGCGATTCGCCGCCCGCGCTCCTGTGCCGCGGCGAGGATCGCGACCGGATCGGTCTCGGTATGCAGCGATTTGGCCAGCATGTTCATCGTACCGCCGGGCAGGACCAGGATCGCGCCGTCCCAATCGGCGAGCGCGCGCACCGCCGCATTGATCGTCCCGTCACCGGCCAGCAGCACGACGGTATCGACCTTCGCCGCCTCCAGCGCGTCGAGTGTCGGCAAGGCATCGCCGGGAAAGTCGGTCCGCCCCGCCAGCGTCAATCCGCGATCGGCAATGCCCGCGACGATCTCCTCGGCCTGCGCCGTGCTCGACGATCCGGACTTCGGATTGGTGATGAACCATATTCGTTGCATGCCCCGGATCAACGCGCCGGGGCGCGCTTTCGATCAATCGGGCACGTCCATCGTGACGCACGTGCCGGTTTCGCCGCTGACCGTGTTCAGCGATCCGCCCGCCTGATGCGCGAACGCCTCGATCAACCGCTGGCCGAGCCCGCCGTCGCGGCGCGCCGGCTTGGGACCTGGCGGCATGCCGACGCCGTCATCGGCGACGGTCAGTCGCCAGCCCCCTTCCGCGCGGCGTTTCCACGACACGTCGATGGTGCCGCTTTCCCGCCCTGCAAAGGCATGCTTGGCGGCGTTGGTCACGAGTTCGTTGACGACCAGCCCGATCGATACCGCATGGTCGCGCTGGATCGGCGCCGGATCGGCCTCGCAATGCAGCGTCACCCCGCCGCGCAGCAGCAAGGCATCCGATAGCGTCGCGCACAGATCGGCGAGATAATCCTGGACGTTGACCTCGCTGCGCTCGCCGTCGCGGTAGAGATGGCGGTGCGCCCGCGCGATACTGTCGACGCGCATCATCGCCGCGCCCAGTGCTTCGCCGGCGGGGGTGTCGCCCGCGCGCCGGCGCTGGATGTCGAGCATGCTCGCGACGATTGCGAACTTATTCTTCACGCGGTGTTCTAACTAGGCCAGCATCAGGTCGCGGTCGGCGATCTGGCGATCGCGCTCGGACGTCGCGCGGTGCACCGCGCGGCGGAACGTCTCCGCCAGCACGATCGTCAGCAACGCCGCGACCGCCACGGCGAACACCGCGAACCGCGGATTGACGACCGCGCGGGTCGTCGCGCCAGCGGTCGGCAAGTAGACGACGAAGAACGTGTAGCAGATCGAGATTGCCGCGGTCATCGCGCCCGACTGCCAGCGCGCGAACAGCGTCGCCATCATGATCGCGGGAAAGACGAGCGCAAACACAGCCGAGCCGGGCGCGATCGTGTTGACGATGGCACGGGTAATCTCAATCCCGGCGGCGCACAACAACGCCACGCCAAGCTGCGTCGCCCAGCGCGGAACCGTCGGCGCGAGCCGATCGGGAAGGTCGAGTTCGCCCAGCCTTGCCATGACCGACTTCGGCATCGTTACGCCCCTGAATGTCAAGCCGATCCGGCCCGAAATTAATCCCGATCAATCAAAAAGGTAGTTTCCGCCCCGACCGTCCGGCAAGATCGGTGACGTAATGCCACGCGACGCGCCCCGACCGCCCGCCGCGGCGCGTCGCCCAGCCGACCGCTTCCTCGGCGTCGAACGCCAGATCGAACCGCGCGGCATAGTTGCGCACGATCGCCAGATACCCTTGCTGATCGAGCACGTGAAACCCCAGGCTCAGCCCGAACCGGTCGGCCAGCGCGAGGTGATCGTCCACGCTGTCGCGCGGGTTGATCGCGCTGTCCTGCTCGGCGATGTCGCGCGGGATCACATGGCGCCGGTTGGACGTCACCACCAGCCGGGCATTGGCCGGTCGCGCCTCTGCGCCGCCCTGGAGCAACGAGCGTAGCGCCCGGGCGTCATGCGCGGCGTCGAAGCCCAGATCGTCGAGAAACAGGACGAACGCGCGCGGCACGCGGTCGATGCGATCGAACAACGCGCGCAACCCGGCCATATCCGCCACTTCGATCAGCGCCAGCTTCCCGCCATCGGCCTGAATCGCGGCGACCGCGCTCTTGACCAACGCCGACTTGCCGCTGCCGCGCGCGCCCCACAGCAGGACGTCCTGCGCTGCATGTCCCGCCGCCAGCCGGCGAAAATCCTCGACCAACGCCGCCTTCTGCGCGTCGATGCCGAGCAGCATATCGAGCGGCAACGGGTCGAACGCGCGCACCGCCGACAGCCCGCCGTCGCGCCAGACATACGCGGCATAGGCCAGCGGATCGACATCGGCGGGCACTGGCGGCGCGATCCGCTCCAGCGCGGCGGCGATGCGGTCGATCGGGTCGGTCACAAACCCGCGTTACACTCAGCCCAGCGTCTTGAGCAACGCTTGCGCCGGCGCGCGATCGGCGAAGGCCGGATCGCCGAGCGCTAGCGCGATCTGCCCCTTGGCGTCGGCGTTTCGCCCGAGATCGGCATAAGCCTGCGCCAGATGCCAGCGGATGCCGGCCTGACCCGGGGCGAGCAACACCGCTTTTTCCAGCAAGTCCTTCGCCTTGTCGGCATCGCCCGCCGCGTAGAACGCCCAGCCATAAGCGTCGGTCGCCGCGGGGCTCATCGGCGCGATCTCGTACGCGGCGGCGCCATAGCCCAGCGCGTCATCGAAATCCTCCGCACCGATATTGGCGTAGGTCAATTCCGCGAGCAGCCCGGCGTCGCGCGACCCGACCCGCGAGCGCAAATCCTCCAGCGTGCCGATCGCGCCGTCCCAGTCGCGCGCCGCGATCTGCCAATGCGCGGCGATGCGCAACGCTGCCACGTTCTCCGGATGCTGGCCGAGGAACAGCGCTAGCACGCTCGAGGCTTCGGGACGGCGTCCAGCATGGTCGAGTGCATCGACCACGCGCAGCATCGTCGCTTCGTCGAACTTGATGTCGGCGGCGCGGCGATACGAATCCGCCGCCTCGCCGAACCGGCCCATCGTCATCAGCGTGTCGCCAACCAGCAGATGCGCGGCGGGCGCGCCGGGATTGGCCGCCGCCAGCGCCTTGGCACGGTCGAGCGCGTCGCCCGACTGCCCGGCATCGATCAGCCCGCGGATCATCCCCACCGCCGCCACCGGGTTGCCCGGGTCGTTGCTGGCCGCGCTCGCCAGCACGGCGAGGCCGTCATCGGTGCCGAACGGGGCGGTGCCGTCGGTCGTCGGCCATGCCGAGCGATCGAGGTACTTGGCCGCCCAGTCGCGCTCGCCATTGGCCTCGAACGCGCGCCCGACCAGCGCCAGCGTGTAGCTGTCGGCATCGCCGCGCAGCGCGACCGGGCGCAGCACGTCGAGCGCACCCTTGGCATCGCCCGAGCGCAGCAACGCCGCGCCGAGCAGCCGGCGCGCGGTGATGTTCATCGGCTGGCGGCCGATTAGTTCGCGCCACTTGCCGATCGCCTGTTCGTACGACCCGGCCTGATAATCGAGCGTGCCGCCGAGCAGCAGCGCGCCGGGCAAATCGTCGATCGCGCCGCCGGTGCGCTGCATCAGCGCGCGCGCGAGATCGTAATTCTGCGCGCGCGCGGCGAGCACCGCCTGGAGGTAAAGCGCCTGCGGGCTGCCCGGCCGTGCTGCCAGCGCGCGCCGCGTCGCCGCCAGCATGTCGGTGTAGCGGCCCATATCGCCGAGCGTGGCGGCATATTCGATCAGCGCGGCGTGGAAATAGGCGTCGCGCCGCAACGCCGCCTCGAACCACGGCACCGCCGCGGCGAGACCGAATTGCTCGCGCACCAGCTCGCCACGCAAGGTCAGCGCCTGGAGGTTGGCTCGGTCGAGCGCCACCGCGCGTTGCGCATTGCTCGACGCACCGGCGATATCGCCGGCATTGTAGCGAATCCGGGCGAGGTCGGACCAAGCGTAGGAATTGGACGGATCGGCATCGAGCAATTCGCCAAGCAAGGCGATCGCCTCGGGCGACTTGCCTTGCAGCGCCAACGCCTTGGCGGTCACGCGCGTGGCATAGCCGCCGAAGCGCGGATCGGCCTTGTCGGCTTCTGCCAGCGCGCGCTTTGCGTCGCCCTGGATCAACCACGCATCGGCCAGCAGCTGGTGCCCGCGCGTCATGTCGAAACCGTTCGCGGCGGCGCGACCGAGTTCGGACTCCGCCCCCACGCCGTCGCCAAGCGCCAGGAAAGTCCGCGCCAGCACGGCGTGCGCCAGCCCCCATTTGGGATCGGCCTGGATCGCCTTTTGCGCGTAGGACCGCGCGGCGTTGAAATTGCCGTCTTTCAGCAAACCCAGGCTAAGGACCAGATCCTGTTTCGCTGCCGCATTGTCGGCGCGCGCCGGCGCGACGAGCGTCAGCGTAACGCCGGCGATCGCTGCGAAAGCGGCGGTGCCGGCCAGAGCAGTTTTGGCGAAGGTCTTCATGGGCAAGTCCTAGGCATGGAGGTCATAGCTCTTGAGCAAATCGTAGAGCGTCGGGCGGCTGATCCCGAGCAGCTTGGCGGTGTTCGAGATGTTGCCCTCGGCGCGCGCCAGCGCATGGCGGATCGCCTTGCGGTCGGCGGTTTCGCGCACCGATTTCAGGTTGATCGGCTCGGGCTCGTCCTTGCCGCCGAGGTCGAGGTCGGCGGCGGATACGTACTTGCCGTCGGCCATTATCACCGCGCGCTTGATACGGTTTTCGAGCTCGCGGACATTGCCCGCCCAACCCCAGGCGTCGATCGCCGACAGCGCATCGGGCGCGAGCCCCGACACCGGCCGGTTCATCGCCTTGGCGTATTGATGCAGGAAATGCCTGGCGAGCAGCACGGCGTCGCCCGCGCGCTCGGCAAGGCTGGGAATGCGCACGACGATCTCGGCGAGGCGGTAATAGAGGTCTTCGCGGAAGGTGCCGCCCGCGACCATCGCATCGACGTCCTGATGAGTCGCGCACACGATCCGCACGTCGACCGCGATGGCTTTCCGCCCACCGATCCGTTCGATCACACGCTCCTGCAAAAACCGCAGCAACTTGACCTGCAACGGCAGCGGCACGTCGCCGATTTCGTCGAGAAACAAGGTGCCGCCGTCGGCCAGCTCGATCTTGCCCTCGGTGGTCTTGACCGCGCCGGTGAAGGCACCCTTTTCGTGCCCGAACAACTCGCTTTCGAGCAAGGTCTCGGGGATCGCGGCACAGTTGATCGCGACGAACTGGCCCTTGCGCCCGCTGGCATTGTGCAGCCCGCGCGCGAGCACTTCCTTGCCCGTCCCGCTCGCACCGAGCAGCATCACCGACACATCGGCGGAGGCGACGCGCTCGATCATGCTCGTGACCTTGAGCATTTCGGGCGCGGCGGTAATCAGCCCGCCGAGCGCTGCGGTCGGGGATGCCGCGAGCCGGCGATTCTCCGCCTCGAGCGCATGGACGTGGAATGCCCGCGCGACGATCAGCCCGAGCGCGTCGATGTCGATCGGTTTCTGGTAGAAATCCCACGCCCCTTCGCCGATCGCGCGGAGTGCACTTTCGCGCGCGCCGTGGCCGGAGGCGACGATGACCTTTGTATCGGGCTTGAGCCGCAGGATTTCGCCGAGCGTCGCGAACCCTTCGCTCACCCCGTCGGGATCGGGCGGCAGGCCGAGGTCGAGCGTCACGACCGCGGGCTCCTCGGCGCGTACCGCGTCGATCGCCTCGCGGCGGTCGCTCGCGACGATCACCTCATAGCCCTCATACGCCCAGCGCAACTGGCGCTGCAGCCCGGCATCGTCCTCGACGATCAATAGCTTCGGCTTGGGCGTCGTCATGCCGCGCGTTCCATTCGGCTGGGCGCTATCGCGGTCGGCAGCGAAATCGTGAAGCGCGTGCCCTCCCCTTCGCGGCTGATCACATCGAGCGTTCCTCCCATTGTCTGAATGACTTGCCGCGCCTCGAACGCGCCGATCCCGAAGCCGCCCGGCTTGGTCGACACGAACGGGCGGAACAAATGATCGCGAACGAACGCCGCGTTCATCCCCCTGCCCGTATCGGCGATTTCGATCGAGGCATGCCCGACCGTCACGGTCACTGGATCGCCGCCGCTGCTCGCTTCGACCGCGTTCTGGATCAGATGCCCGAGCGCCTGTTCGAGCCGGCCCGGATCGGCCAGCGCGAGCGCATCGCGGCTGCCCGACACGATCACCGCATGGCTACCCCCGCGCCGCCGTGCGACACGTTCGGCGAGCGGCATCAATTCGACCGCTTGCGGATCGTCGGCGCGGCCCGAATGGTGCTGCGACAGCCGCGCGAGCAAGTCGTTCATCCGCCCCGCCGAATCCTGCAATGTCGCGATCATGTCCGCGCGGAAGTCGGGATTGTCGGCATGTCGCTCGGCGTTGCGCGCGACCAGTGTCAGCTGGCTGACCAGATTTTTCACATCATGCAGGATGAACGCGAAGCGGCGGTTGAATTCGTCGAAGCGGCGCGCGTCGGCGAGTTGTTCGTGCGCGCGCGCCTCCGCCAGATAGCTCGCGACCTGCCGCCCGGCGATGCGGAGCAAGTCGAAGTCCTCCCAATCGAGGCTGCGGTCGATCGGCGGCCGCGCGAGCAGGATCGCGCCGATCAGCGTCTTGACGTGAACCAGCGGCACCACCGCCCAGGCGGCGTGATGATCGAGCATCCATTGCGGCACCGCGGCGAGTTCCTCGCGCGTCGCGCGGCCCGTGCGGACACTGTCGAGCTCGACAATATGCGCCCCGTCGGCGAAGAAGACGGTGAGTTCGTCGGTCGCGACATGCGACGGCGGATCGCCCGGCCACTGCCATCCGGTCCCGAGCGCCAGTGCCGCGCCATCGGCGACGAGCAACAGCCCGGCGGGCGAATCGGTCAAGTCGGCGACCGCCTTGACGATGCGTTCCTCGAGCGGCGGCGCGCTCTCGCCCGGGGTGCCCAGCGTTTCGGTGAACCGCACCCATTCGGCGCGGTAATCGTAACGGTGGCGGAACAAATGCTTGGCGACCATCACGCGCAGCCACGCCTTGATCGTCGGCGACGATAGCAACGTCAGCAGCGCGGCGGCCGATCCGAACACGAACGCGGTCTGCGCGAGGCGCGCATAGCCGCCGCCGAACGCCTCGATCGCGCTGATCACCAGCACCGTGGTCATCGCGTAGATCGTCAGCGCGACTAGCGTCAGCGACTGCCACGTCACGGTGCGCGAGATGTTGAGCGTCCAGTCACCGTTGCGGTGCACCGCGATCGCCAGCACCGGCACGATCGCCGCCATGACGACCCCGCGCGCGGCGATCAGCACCTCCGGCCAGTCGCCGCCCAGATACGCGGCGGTGTAGAGCGCCAAATCGGCCAGCCACATCGTCGCCAGCGCGATAACGGCCATGCGGATCCCGCCGCGCGCGGCGGGCGCGACCAGCGAATAGAGATGGTTGACCAGCACCAGCGCGCCGACCGCGACCATCATCCGCAACAATACGCGGACCGCGGAAACGCCCTGCACGGCACTCGACGCCGGAACGATGGCCAGCACGATTCCTGCCGCCGCCACCAGCGCGATCACGCCGTAGATCGTCTTGACCGCCCGGTCGCGCCGCGCCCCGGCGTCGCGCCGCAACAGCGCGAACATGAAGCCGAGCCAGCCCAAGTTACGGACGCTTTCGGCAACCTTGGTGACGACATCGCCCGCGCCGATTCCGGCCACCGCCAGCGCCCACAGCGCGGTCAGCCCGAGCGCGACGAGGAATGCGGTGCGCGGCACGCTGACCGTCCCGGCGCGCAGCTGCGACAGCGCGAGTCCGGCGAACAGCAACGCAGCGAGCGCATGCCCCCACAGGATGACGGTTGCCGTCATCAGCGCGCGCCCTCGGGCCACAGCACGACGCGGATCGTCTGGAGGATGATCAGCAGGTCGAGGAACGGCGAGTAATTTTTGGCGTAATACAAATCGTATTCGAGCTTCTGCCGGCTGTCCTCGATCGACGCGCCGTACGGATAGTTGATCTGCGCCCAGCCGGTGATCCCCGGCTTCACCATGTGGCGCTCGGCGTAATAATTGAGCTGCTGCTCGAGATCCTCGACGAACTGCGGGCGCTCGGGGCGCGGGCCGACGAAGCTCATCTCGCCCTTGAGCACGCTCCAACATTGCGGCAGCTCGTCGAGCCGCACCTTGCGGATGAAGCGCCCGACGCGCGTGATCCGCGGATCGTCCTTCTCCGCCCACACCGCCTGGCCGTTGACCTCGGCATCGACCCGCATCGATCGCAATTTGATGCAATCGAACCCGACGCCGTACAGCCCGACGCGGCGCTGGCGATAGAAAGCCGGGCCCTTGCTTTCCAGCTTCACCGCGATTGCCGTCGCGATGATGATCGGGCCGGTGAGCAAGAGCAACAGCACGCTGGCGGTGATATCGAACAGCCGCTTGAACACGCTCGACAGCATCCGTCCCGAGGAAAATCCGTCGGAAAAGATCAGCCAGCTTGGATTGACCGATTGCAAGTCGACGCGGCCGGTCTCGCGTTCGAGAAAGGTCGAGATTTCGTTGACGTGGACCCCGGTGGTCTTGATCCGCAGCAAATCCTTGAGCGGCAATGCGTTGCGCCGTTCCTCGAGCGCGAGCACGACTTCGCTGGCGTTGAGCAGCACGACATGGTCGGCCAGATTATAGATCGCGTCGCGCGCGATCGCTTCGGGAATGACGCGGTTGGTCTCGCTCATCGACAGATAGCCGACGACGACGAACGCCGACCCCGGCTGCGCGGCCAGCGCCTTGAGCCGCGCCGCGCGCGGCCCGGCGCCCATCACCACGATCCGGCGCTTGAACACATGCCCGCCGAGCAACTTGCCGAGCAGCACGCGCAAAACGATCAGCGCGACCGCCGACAGTCCCATCGCGTAGAGCAGGTTGGAGCGCCAGAAACTGAGCCCCGGTGACACGAAGAACACCACCGACAGGAAGATCACCCCGAGCGAAATCGCCACCAGGATCCGCGCCGTCGCGCGGCGCAACGATTGCAGTGCGTCGGCGCCGTACACCCCGACCGCGACCATCGCGACTTCGAGCGCGCCGGCATAGACCGCCAGTTGCGGCAACCGCGTGCGCATCGGCTCGACCAGGCTGCCGAGCTGGTGCAGGCGCAACGAATAGCCGACCTCCATCGCCGCGATCAGCAGCGCGACGTCGAGCAACCCCAGAAACAGAACGGCGTGCGGCACATAGTGCTTGAACAGCCTGATCATCGTCTTGCGCCTCGTGACCGCTGCGGCGTGTAAGCTTTTCCGACAGGGTCAGGCGCGGTGTCGCAGAAATTGACAAATAAAGGCTGAATGCGAAGTTCGACGCACCCTAATGATGAACGGGCGGGCGGGGCCGACGAGGCGGCGGCGCCGGAAGTGTGGCCGGCGTGGTTCCCGCCGTATTCATCGGCGGGCTGGGGAGCGGCGGAGGTTTAAAAACCGGCGGCTTCTTTTGTGCCAACGCGCCGCTCGCGGCCAAAAGTATCGCAGCAGCCGCTCCAACAATCAGTGCAGTCTTCATAAAGCTCTCCTGCATGTCAGACAGGCTATGGCGTGGCCTTTTCTCGGTCAACGCATTGTGTCCATACCGGAACTATCTGAGCCGCGAAACCGTCAGCACGCTTTCGCGTTTGGGCAAATCCGGAGAACGCCCCTACATAGACGCAGAAGCAATCGAGGACCGTGCATGGCCGAGCCGACGACGATCATTCCTGTCATCCTGTCGGGCGGGTCGGGCACGCGGTTGTGGCCGATATCGACGCCCGAAAAGCCCAAGCAATTGCTCGCGCTGACCGCCGACGAGACGATGCTGCAACTGACCGCGCGGCGCACCGCGGGCGAGGCGTTCGGTGCGCCGATCGTCGTCGCCAATGCGCGGCATGCCGACGAGATCGAGGCGCAACTAGGCGATATCGGCGCCAGCGACTGGACGCTGATCCTCGAACCGGTCGCGCGCAACACCGCGCCGGCGATCGCGCTCGCCGCGCTGGCGGCGAACAGCGATGCGGCGTTGCTGGTCATGCCGTCGGACCATGTCATCGCCGATGTCGACGCTTTCCACGCCGCGGTGCAAGCGGCGCTGCCGATGGTCGAGCAAGGCTGGCTGGTGACCTTCGGGATCGATCCGCATGCGGCGGAGACCGGCTATGGCTGGATCCATGTCGGCGACGGCATCGCCCCGCGCGTCCACCGTGTCGCGAGCTTCGTCGAGAAACCGCCCAGGGATCGCGCCGAGGCGATGCTCGCGGCCGGCGACCATGTCTGGAACGGCGGGATATTTCTGTTCCGCGCCGACGCGTTCCTCGGCGCGCTGGCGGTCCATGCCCCCGACATGCTGCATGCCGCGCAACAGGCGCTGCTCAAGGGCCGGACCGAGGGTTCGCGCCTCCATCCCGACGCCGACGCCTTCGCCGCCTCGCCGTCGGAATCGGTCGACTATGCGGTTATGGAAAAGGCCGAACGAGTCGCGGTGGTGCCGGTCAGCATGGGGTGGAGCGACCTCGGCAGCTGGGACGCGCTCCACGAGATCAGCCATTGCGACGCGAACGGCAACGCCTGCAAGGGCGATGTCGTCGCGATCGAGACCGAGAACTGCCTGGTTCGGGCCGATGGCGTCCGCATCGCGCTGGTCGGCGTGACCGACTTGATCGTGGTGGCGAACGGCAAGGACGTCCTCGTCATGCCCCGCGGGCGCAGTCAGGAAGTGAAGAAGCTTATCGAGGCGATGAAGGACTGACCGGGGGAATGACCGCGATACCGTCGATCAGCTGGATGCGGTTCATCACCGCGAGCGGGATGCGGTTGTCGAGAATGACGTAGAGCCGCGTCGGATCGATCCGCCCGGCCTGGAATGCTGCGGTATCGGCATCGAGGCGCTTGCGTACGGCGGCAGGTTCGCGCGACGCGTAGAAATAGCGCAGCGGGACGGGACGCGGCGCGGTGATTGCACGCCAGGTCAATTCGTCGCGCACCGCCTCCTCCAGATAGGGCGTCGCAGGCTCGAACTCGATCGCGGAGGCGCGAGCGACCATCGCAGCCCAAGCCGGGTCGCGGGTGCAGCGATAGATCTGGTCGCCGGCCGACGCGCTGGTCGCGCGCACCGCAGACACCATCGGCGCGAGGTCGAACAATTGCAGCGCAAGCGCCGCGCCGAGGATCAGGCTGGCGCGCGGCAATCTGCTGGCGACGACGATCGCGGCAAGCGCGATTACATAGCCGACTGGCCAGAACAGCCGCCCGCCTGCGCGCACCGGGTCGAGTGCGTCGCGCACGATGTCGGGCAGCGGCCACGCCATCAGTGTCTGACCGCGCCACACCCAATGCGGTCCGATCGCGACCAGCGTCAGCACGAGGAAAGCGGGCACGAGCCAGAAGAGCGGCAGATCGGCCAATCGCTCGCGCCGCGCGACCGCCGCCACGCAAGCGACGACTGCCAGCGCCAGCAGGCCAGCGCCGAGATAATTGAGCCCCTCGAACCCTTGCGCCGATGTCGTGGTCAGCCCCGGCAGCAGCGCCGAATAATCGGAATTGCCAGGGTTCCATAGCGCATCGAGCGCCATGCCAAACTGGCCGTAGCTACCGGTCGGCAGCGCATCCAAGCCGATGAAGCCGAGCCACCAGGCGATGCCGACAAGCAGGACCGTCACCGCGCCCGCCCCGACAACTGTGCGCCGCCAGCTTTCAGGCTCGACCACCAGCAACCGCAACACCGCGCTCGCCCAGATCGCCGCCGCCATCACCGTGAGATAGGGATGGACCAGCAGTGCGACGCCGAGCACCGCCGCCCACCAGCCCGGGCGACGCGCGCGGTCGGGATCGACGAACACCCATAACGCCCACAGGATCAGCCAATGCGCGCACAGGTTCACATGGCCGTACCGCGCTATCAGCGCCGGGCTGACCGCGAGCAACGCGGTGCCGAGGAAAGCCGCGAGCGGATCGGCGACATAGCGTGTCACAAGCGCTCGGGCGAATATCACCTGCAATGCGATGCAAGCGAACAGCCACAGGCCCGTGACTTGCCAGCCGACCGGCAACCCGAACAGCCCGAGCAACAACCCGAGCAGCGGATTGCTATCGGTCAGCGCCAGCGGCAATCCTTCGGGTGCCATCAGCATCGGGTCATGCAGCCCTGGCCACGTCCCGCCGCGCAGATACGCGATCAGCCCCATGCTGTTCTGCCCGCGATCGCTGCCGTCTAGCAGCCAGCCGACGTTGCGCGGATCGAGGATCGCGGGGTGCATCCACGCGACGAACATCGCGACGGCAAGCGCGAAGAAGGGGAGCGCATTCCATACCTTCTTGGTTCCCCGGCGAAGGCCGGGGCCCAGGTGCGCGAACGATAATGGCAGCACGTCGCGCTCCATTATTTCGACCTTCCCGACAGAACCCCGGCCTTCGCCGGGGAACGGCTATCTCGATCGGCGCGGCTACCCAATCAACGCCTCGACTTGGTCGAGCGTGTCCTTGAACGCCGCGACCACCGCCTGGTACGGCGCCGCCGACGCCATATCGAGGCCCGCGCGCTTGAGCACGTCGTACGGATAATCCGAACCGCCCGCCTTGAGCACGCTCAGATAATTGTCGCGCTCCTTCGCGCCGCCTTTCAGGATCGATCGCGCGAAATACGACGCCGCCGAAATGCACGTTGCATATTGATAGACGTAGAAGCTGTTGTAGAAGTGCGGGATATAGGCCCATTCCGACGCGTAGATGTCGGACACCGCGACCTTCGGCCCGTGATAGCGCTTGAGCAGGTCGAGATACATCGCGCTGAACTTCTCACCAGACAGCCCCTCACCCGCTTCCGCCTTGTCGTGCGCGGCGAGTTCGAACTCGGCAAACATCGCCTGCCGGTAGAAGGTGCCACGGATGCTTTCGAGCTGTTGGCCGAGATAGAAGAGCTTCTCCTGCTTTGAGGTGGCCTTCGCGACCATATAATCGGCCAGCAGCACTTCGTTGCAGGTCGAGGCGATCTCCGCGGTGAAGATCGAATAATCGGCCTTTTCGTAGACCTGGTTCTTGTTGGCGAGCAATGTGTGCATCGCATGGCCCCATTCGTGCGCGTAGGTCGTCAGGCCCGAATAATTCTCGCCGAGATTGAGTAGCAGGTACGGGTGGACGTCGTACGCCGCGCCGGGGTTCATGTATGCGCCTGATTTCTTGCCCGGACGCGGCAGCGGGTCCATCCACTTGCCCGCGGTCGCCTTGGCGAAAATGTCGGCATATTCGGGCCCGAGCGGCTTGACCGCCTCGATCACGATCCCGCGCATCTCTGGCACTGTCACCTTCTTGTCGAGCGCGACCAGCGGCGGATAGATGTCGTAATAGGCCATGTCGGGCAGCCCGAGCATCTTGCGGCGTAGCTCGAAATAGCGGTGGAGTTGCGGCAGGCCGCTATTGGTTTCCGCCACCAGCGATCGGTACACCGCCTCGGGAACGTTGTTGCCCGACAGTGCGGCGGCGAGCGAGGTGGGGTATTTGCGCGCCTTCTTGCGGTAGATGTCCGCCTTGACGTGGCTGAGATAGGCGGCGCCGAGCGAGTTCTGGAACTTGCCGTATTCGGCCCAGAACGTGTCGAACACCAGCTTGCGGTCGGCACGGTTGGGCGCGTCGCGGTTGAGCGTATAGGCCTGGTCGTCGAGCCGGACCTGCTTGCCGGTCGATAGCGTGACGGTCGGCCAGGGAATGTCGGACGCGACGAGTTGCTCGCGGATGTCGCTCGGCCCGGAGAACGGCGCCCCGACGCCAGCGAGCAAATTCTCGCTCTCGGGACTCAGCGTATGATCGGCCTGGCGCAGCGTATCGGCCAATGCGAAGTCGAAGCGTTTCTTGAGCGTGGCGTTCGACGCGATGAAGCCGTCGATCTTCGCCTTGCCGATCGTCAGCAATTCGGGGCTGGCCCACGACACAGCCTCGCCGAACGCGGTGTACAGGTCGATCGCCTGGGCCTGGCGCTCCTGATTGGCAGATACGCGCAGATCGGCGTCGGCATTGAGGCTGGCATAGGTGTAAACGCGGCTGATCGTGCGGTTGAGGTCCGACTGGGCGGACATGAACGCGGCGAGCGTGTCGGCGCTTTCGCCCAAGCGTCCCTTATATTTGGTCAGGCTCGGCACGTCGGCGAGCGCCTTTTTGCGCGCCGCGTCCCATGCCGCGTCGTTCACGAACAGGTCGGTCAGATCCCATTGCGCGCCGCCCGCCGCTTGCGCCCAAGCGGGCAGTGTGGCGACGAGCCCGGCGAGCGCAGTCGCGGCCAAAGCTTCGCGGCGGGAGAGGTTGGGCATGGCGGACTCCGGAAGATCGGTTGCGGGGTGACCGGCACCTTGTCGCGCATCCACGCGAAAGAAAAGAGTGTTTTGCATCGGCAAGGCACTTGACTCGATAACGTGTTATATATCACGTTATACGCATTGGAGGTCGGTTATGCAGGATGTGGTCAAGGCCGAGGGTGCAGTGATGCTCGGCAGTCGGTTGAAACGTCTTGCCGAACGGCTTCAGGCGGGCGCCGAGCGGATCGCCGCCGATTGCGGCCTGCCGACCCAACCGAGCCAGATGCCGCTGCTGACCGCGCTCCATCGTCACGGTCCGCTGGGCGTCGGCGAGGCGGTCGACCTGCTCGGGATCAGCCAGCCGGCGGTCACCCGCATTCTGGCGCGACTGGTGGAGATCGGCTTGGCCGAGACGAGCCGCGACGACCGCGACCAACGCACCAGAACGATCGCGCTGACCGCGCAGGGGCGTGCGGTGATGGAACAAGCGACGACCATGCTGTGGCCGCGCCTGCGCGCCGCTGTCGCCGAGCTGTGCGACATCGACGCCCTGCTCGCCCAGATCGATGCGATCGAAACCGCGCTCGCCGCGCGGCCGCTCGACCAGCGGCCGCGCGGCGGGCTACGCATCCTGCGATTCAGCGATGATCTCGCGCATCATTTCCACCGCATCAACGCGCAATGGATCGCCGAAATGTACTCGCTTGAGCCGACCGATCTCGACGTGCTGGAAAATCCGCGCGAGCGGATCATCGATCCCGGCGGCGACATATTGTTCGTCGAGGATCCCGAACTCGGCATCGTCGGCACGTGCGGGCTGCAGAAGACGGGTGAGCGCCAGTTCGAGCTGACCAAGATGGGCGTCCTGCCCGAAGCGCGTGGGCGCAAGGCAGGCGAATTCCTGCTCCACGCGATGATCGACCGCGCCTTCGCGCTGGGCTGCGATCGGCTGTATCTGCTCAGCAACGCCAAGGGCGCGGCGGGCGTACACCTCTACGAGAAAGCCGGGTTCGTCCATGACGCCGGGATCATGGAGCAATTCGGCCGCCGTTATGCGCGGACCAATGTGGCCATGCGCTATCGCGGGCCATGATCGCAACTACGGCAACGCGGCGTCGCGTTGCTCGGGCGTATCGTAGACCAGCACAACACACTTGGTCACGACTTCAAGGTCGTTCGCGCTCCGGCGCGAGTCGGCAAATCGCCAGCCGCGCTGACGTCGATACGGACCGGGTTCGTATACCGGGTCGAGGCACCCGTTGTTCTTCAAATACCTCATGAATCTCGACCGATCGAGCCAGTCGCTGCACAGGATCGGCGGCTTGCGCGCCGCCCCGGCGCACTGGGCGTTCAGCGCGGGCAGAACGTAGAGTTCGGCCAGCCTGTCCTGCACCGTGAAATGGACGCGCGGAACACCCCAGTTATAGCCGCTTTGCCGAGCGAGCCGGAACACGTCTCGACTGTCGTCGTCGTATCGCCGGTAAAAGGCCTTGTTGCGGCGCGCATCATGGATCACGTCTCGCCAATTGGCGTAGACCGACGCGCCCGGCGGGGTCAGTTCGAAACCCGCCAACCGCGAGATCATCCAGTTGAGCGACACACCGGACAGATAGCCATCGAAGGTGACGCCATCGGCGGCGGTATACGTTCCGCCAAGGTCGGCATGTGCCCCGCTGAACCACACTTCGTCGATGATGGGCGGCGGATCGTCGCTGCTGCACATCGACTGGCGATCGTACCCGCTGGCGGAAATGGGGGTGAAGTCCTTGGGACGGTTGTCGTCGAGCGACAGCGCGTGGAAGACGTAGTCGACGTTACAGAATTGATCGAGGTACGGCATCGACCGGTCTTCTTTGTCGGGGTCTGGCGTACCGTCGGGCAGCCCCATCGCCGCGACCGTGTCCCAATATGCGACCGCCGAGACGCGGGCGGGCCGCCTCGCGAGATCAAAAGCTCTCAGCACGCCGTCGACCTGCCCCATGCGCCGTATCTGGGCGGAAGGCTCCCGCTCGCGGAGGCGGCGGAACATTTTGTTCGCGTCGTAAAGCCGGTCAACGATCTTCTCGCGCTGATCGAGCGTATAGCGTCGCGCCACAAAATCGACGAGGCCGGCGCTGTAGATCATCCCCTGCAGGATACGTCCCCCAAACGCACCGCGACTGAAACCGATGACGTAGATTTCGTCGCCCGGCTGCCAACGTTCGGCGAGAAAGCGGTAGGCGTCGCGGACATCCTTTCCCATCCCCCACCCGGTCGCGAGCCCGATCGCCCGGCTGTCGCTGCCGACGCCCTCGGTATAGAAAGTCGCGATATCGTCGCGGTTCTGGTTGGCGATCAGTTCATGAAGACGGAACGCATTGGTGTGGTCGCGCGGCTCGTTTCCCGTGCCATCGATCACCACCACCAGCTTGCGATGCTTGAGCGGCACGGCGTTCGCATAATAGTCGGCGATCGAGGTGGTCGTGCACGCCGTGACCAGCATGCTTAGTATCGCTAGCAGCCCCAAGCGTAGCATCGTCGTCCCCCCTCGACATGACATTCGCCGGGCGACCGGGCAGATCAAGCGGGAAAACAATCAAAATGGCCAGAAACAAGAACGGCCAGCGGAATGCTCCGCCGGCCGTTCTTTTGTCTGCGCCGCGTGGGCAGAGCCCACGCTATTGTCGGACGGGATTCTGCCCTAGGGCCGAAATCCGCCGGCCGTTCCGATTTCGTGTCGGGAGCAGCATTCGCTGCTCCCGTCCGAAATCAGAAGTCCATGCCGCCCATGCCGCCCATGCCGCCGCCGCCCATCGGCATTGCCGGCTTGTCTTCGGGCAGTTCGGACACGGCCGCTTCGGTCGTGATCAGCAGGCCGGCGACCGAGGCCGCGTCCTGGAGTGCGGTGCGGACGACCTTGGTCGGGTCGATCACGCCGCTCTCGACGAGGTTCTCGTACGTGTCGGTCTGCGCGTTGAAGCCGCGCGTCTCGTCATTTTCGCGGAGCAAATTGCCCGCGACCACCGCACCGTCGACGCCCGCATTCTGGGCGATCTGGCGCAGCGGCGTCTCGAGCGCCTTGCGGATGATGTCGATGCCGCGGGTCTGGTCGTCGTTCGCGCCCTTCATGCCGGCCAACGCCTTGGTGGCATAGAGCAGCGCGGTACCGCCGCCGGGGACGATGCCCTCTTCGACCGCAGCGCGAGTCGCGTGCAGCGCGTCGTCGACGCGATCCTTGCGCTCCTTGACCTCGACTTCGGTCGAACCGCCGACCTTGATCACGGCAACGCCGCCGGCGAGCTTGGCGAGACGCTCCTGGAGCTTCTCACGGTCGTAATCGCTGGTGGTGTTCTCGATCTGCTGGCGGATCGCTTCGGTGCGGCCCTTGATCGCATCGGAATCACCCGCACCGTCGACGATGGTGGTGTTATCCTTGTCGATCGTCACGCGCTTGGCGGTGCCGAGCATGCCGACGGTGACGGTCTCGAGCTTGATGCCGAGATCCTCGGAGATCATCTCGCCCTTGGTCAGGATCGCGATATCCTCGAGCATCGCCTTGCGGCGATCGCCGAAGCCCGGCGCCTTGACCGCTGCGACCTTGAGGCCGCCGCGCAGCTTGTTGACGACGAGCGTGGCCAGAGCCTCGCCCTCGATGTCCTCGGCGATGATCAACAGCGGACGGCCCGACTGGACGACGGCTTCCAGGATCGGGAGCATCGCCTGCAGGTTCGACAGCTTCTTTTCGTGGATCAGGATGTACGGGTCGTTGAGTTCGACCGACATCTTTTCCGGGTTGGTGATGAAGTACGGCGACAAATAGCCGCGGTCGAACTGCATACCCTCGACGACGTCGAGCTCGAATTCGAGACCCTTGGCTTCCTCGACGGTGATCACGCCTTCCTTGCCGACCTTTTCCATCGCTTCGGCGATCTTCTCGCCGACGACGGTGTCGCCGTTGGCCGAAATGATGCCGACCTGGGCGATTTCCTTGGTCCCCGACACGGGCTTCGAACGGCCCTTGAGGTCCTCGACGACCTTGACGACAGCGAGATCGATGCCGCGCTTCAGGTCCATCGGGTTCATCCCGGCGGCGACCGACTTCATGCCTTCGCGGACGATCGCCTGCGCCAGCACGGTCGCAGTGGTCGTGCCGTCACCGGCGATGTCGTTGGTCTTCGAGGCGACTTCGCGCAGCATCTGCGCGCCCATGTTCTCGAACTTGTCCTTGAGCTCGATTTCCTTGGCGACGGTGACGCCGTCCTTGGTGATGCGCGGTGCGCCATAGCTCTTGTCGATCACGACGTTGCGGCCCTTCGGCCCCAGCGTGACCTTCACCGCGTCGGCGAGAATATCGACGCCGCGCAGGATGCGCTCGCGCGCGTCGCGGCTGAATTTTACGTCCTTGGCTGCCATGATGGCTGATCCTCAAATCTGGCGCGAAACTTCACAAACATCGCGCATATGGGAATGATAAACGGAAAGAGGTTCGGGCGACGCCCGACCGGTCGCGTCAGCCAGCACCATCGCTGGAAACAACGCCATCCTTGCTGCCGCCGTTGTTCGAGATGATCCCGAGGATGTCCGATTCCTTCATGATCAACAGGTCTTCGCCGTCGATCTTGACCTCGGTGCCCGACCATTTGCCGAACAGCACCTTGTCGCCGGCCTTGACTTCGAGCGGGTGGATTTCACCGGCTTCGTTACGGGCGCCGGTGCCGGCGGCGATCACTTCGCCCTCCTGCGGCTTTTCCTTGGCGGTATCGGGGATGATGATCCCGCCCGCGGTCTTCTCTTCAGCCTCGATACGGCGGACGAGGACGCGGTCGTGCAACGGACGAAAGTTCATTGCTAGTAACCCTCTCTAGATGGATTGCATGAGTTTGGCACTCGACTCAGCCGAGTGCCAGCAAGGCGCATATGTGGAGCGCGACGGGTCGCGTCAATGGCCTGATCTAGTTTAATTTGGTGGGGTGTGCCGGTAGCAGGCCGAGCCGCTCGCGCATCGACCAGCGCGTGACGAGCATCCCCGATACGACCGCCAACCCGACCGCGAGGCCGACCCAAATGCCGACACCTTCCCAATGTGCATGGAAGCCGAGGAAGATCGCTGTGCCGAACCCCGCCACCCAGTACCCGAATCCGGCGATCAGCATCGGCATGCGCGTATCCTGCAATCCGCGCAGGCTGCCCGCCGCGACTGCCTGCGCCCCGTCGAACAATTGGAACATCGCGCACACCGCGAGGTACTGGATCGCCAGCGCCACTTCGCGCGCATGCGCCGGCTCGCTGACATCGACATAGATGCTGACGAACAAGCGCGGCGCCAGCCAGATCGCGGTCGCGGTCAACGCCATGAACCCCGTCCCCGTGACGATCGCCGCCCAGCCCGCGCGGCCGATCCATTCGCGGTCGGCCGCGCCGTACGCCATGCCGACACGGATCGTCGCCGCCTGGGCGATGCCGAACGGCACCTGGAACGCGATCGCCGCGATGTTGAGCGCGATCGCATGCGCCGCGACCTCGACCACGCCGATCAGCCCCATCAGGAACGCCGCCCCGCCGAACAGCGCGCCCTCCAGCGTGAAGGTCAGCGCGATCGGCGCGCCCAATTTGGCGATCTCGATCAGGCGCGGCCATTCGGGCCGCCACCAGCGCCCGAACAGGCGATAGCGGCGCAGCTTGCCGTCGAACTGGAGGATCGCGGCATAAGCCAGCATCATCGCGCATGCCGTCACCACGCTGGCGATGGCCGATCCTTCGAGTCCGAGCGCGGGGAAACCGGCGTGTCCGAACACCAACAGCCAATTGCCGAGGATGCCGAGCCCGAGCGCCATCAGCGTCACGACCAGTGCCCAGCCCGGCCGACCGAGCGCCGCGGCGGCGGTGCGCATCACGCCGGCCCAGACGTTGGGCAGCATGACGAACAGCAGGATGTCGAGAAACACCCCGGTCCGCGCCGCGACACGCGGATCCTGACCGAGCCAGTGCAAGATCGTCTCGCCATGCGCGAGGACGAGCATGAAGAAGGCGCTGGCGATCGCACCCAACCACATCGCCATGCGGAACGATCGCCGCACCTCGCGCACGGCATGCGCCCGCGCGCCGAGCTCGGCGGCGATGATCGGCGCGCATGCGCCGGTGAAGCCGATCAGCGCCCACAGGATCAGGCTGAACAGGAACACGCCGAGCGTCGCCGCGGCGAAATCTACAGCGCCCAATCGCGCGACGAAGATCACATCGACCGCATAGACCGCCATCTGGAGCAGGTTCGCGCCGACCAAGGGCGCCGCCAACCGCGCAAGCGCGCGCAATTCGTCGCGCATCGTCTGCGGCGGCGGGCCGGCCAGCGGCATGAGGGCGGCTGGCGCGTCCATGGCGGGGGCGGATAGCGGAAGAAGGAGGAAAGGGCCAACCCGTGCCACAACCCCCCGTCGTCACCCCGGCCTCGTGCCGGGGTCCACTAAGCCGCTTACGCCGTTGCTCGACCCTCCAGTTCGGCGCTCGCCGCCCGGTGGACCCCGGCACAAGGCCGGGGTGACGATCATTGTCATGCACATCGCCGCGTATGCCGTATTGCTCCCCCACCACACTTGCGGCTATCGCGGGCGTGACGCGGCGCCGACATGCGGCCGCTCGAGGAGACGCACAGTGAAACTGGTTCGGGGCGCCTGGAAAATCCTGGTCGGAATCAAGGACGGACTCGTCCTCCTGTTCATGCTGCTTTTCTTCGGGGCGCTGTTCGCGGCGCTGTCGGCGAAACCCAATGGCGGCGCGATCCGTGATGGTGCGCTGGTGCTCAAGCTCGACGGCGCGATCGTCGAGCAGCCGACGACGCCGACCGCGCTGGCCGCGGCGCAGGGCGAGAGCCCCGACCACCAGTTCCGCCTTCGCGACCTGGTCCGCGCGATCGACACCGCGAAGGACGATGCGCGGGTCAAGGTGCTGGTGCTCGACCTCGACGGCTATGGCGGCGGCTATCCCGCCGCGGTGACCGAGGTCGCCAACGCGATCGGGCGGTTCAAGACATCGGGCAAGAAGGTGCTGGCCTATGCCACCGCCTATATGGACGGGTCCTATCTGCTCGCCGCCAATGCGAACGAGATCTGGGTCAACCCGATGGGCGGCGCGATCTTCGCGGGGCCGGGCGGCAACCAGCTTTACTACAAGGGGTTGATCGACAAGCTGGGCGTCAACGTCCACGTCTATCGCGTCGGTAAGTTCAAGTCGTATGTCGAGCCGTACACGCGGTCGGACCAGTCGCCCGAGGCGAAGGAGGCGCTGACCGCGCTCTACGGCTCGATCTTCGGCCAGTGGAAGGAATTGATCCACAAGGCGCGGCCCAAGGCGCAGATCGACCAGTTCCTGACCACGCCCGAGGTACCCGTCACCGCGGCGAAGGGCGACCTCGCCCAAGCGGGACTCGCCGCCGGGCTGGTCGACAAGCTCGGCGACCGCGTCGCGTTCGGCCGCCATGTGGCCGAACTCGCGGGCGAGGCGCCGAAGAAGGTCGCGGGCGCCTATGCGACGATCGACTATGACAATTGGGTCGCGGCCAATCCGATGCCGACCGGCGGCGACAAGATCGGCATCGTGACGGTTGCCGGCGAGATCGTCGATGGCAAGGCTGGCCCCGGCACGGCCGGCGGCGACACGATCGCCAAGGCGGTACTCGACGCGCTGGAACGCAAGGATTTGAAGGCGCTGGTCGTCCGCGTGGACTCGCCCGGCGGCTCGGCGTTGGCATCCGAAACGATCCGCCTCGCGGTGCTCGAGGCCAAGAAGCAGAACCTGCCGATCGTCGTGTCGATGGGCGGGCTCGCCGCGTCGGGCGGCTATTGGGTGTCGACCGCGGGCGACGTGATCTTCGCCGAGCCCAACACGATCACCGGATCAATCGGCATTTTCGGGATCATCCCGACATTCGAGAACTCGCTCGCCAAGCTTGGGGTTACGGCGGACGGGGTCAAGACCACGCCGCTCTCGGGCCAGCCCGACGTCTATGGCGGCACCAACCCGCAAGTCGACACGATCCTGCAATCGGCGATCGAACATGGCTATGCCCAGTTCCTCGGCCGCGTCGCGGCGGCGCGCAAGCTGACCCCGCAGCGCGTCGACGAGATCGGTCAGGGCCGCGTATGGGACGGCGGCACCGCGCGGCAGATCGGGCTGGTCGACCGCTTCGGTACGCTCGACGACGCGGTGGCCGAAGCCGCCAAGCGCGCGGGGCTCGACCCCAAGAACGTGTCGCGTGTCTATCTCGAAAAGAAGCCCGGCTGGTTCGCGCAATTGCTGGCGGCATGGGGCAAGGACGATGACGACAATGCCGACATGCAGGCGCGCGACGTGTTCGGCGTGATCGCCGGCGAGCGCCGCGACGTGCTGGCGCGCGCGGTCGGCGACGCCAAAAGGCTGGCCGGGGCGGCATCGGTCCAGGCGCGCTGCCTCGAATGCGCCGGGTTCAGCGATGCGCGCGCGAGCCGCGCCGACCTCAGCCTCGCGCAGATGCTGATTAAGGCGATCTGGCCGTGATCGCTCTTCGGCCCGCGCGGCCCGACGATGCCGCCGCGATCGCCGCGATCTATGCACCCTATGTCGTCACCGGCACCGTCAGCTTCGAGACCGAAGCGCCCGACGCGCGGACGATGCGCAACCGGATGGCGGCATCGGACGGGCTGTATCCGTGGATCGTCGCGACCAACGGCGAGGCGGACGGCGATGGCGTGCTGGGGTACGCCTACGCCACCAAATTCCGCGAGCGGCCGGCGTACCGCTATGTCGTCGAGACGTCGATCTACGTCGCGGGCGCGGTGCAGGGTCAGGGGGTCGGGCGGCTGCTCTATCGCTCGCTGATCGATACGCTCCGCGCGCAGGGCTTCGTCCAGGCGGTGAGCGTGCTGGCGCTGCCCAACGATTATTCGATCACGCTCCACGAAACGACCGGCTTCCGCCGCGCCGGCGTGTTGCGCGAAATGGGCTTCAAGCAGGGCCGCTGGGTCGATGTCGGCTTCTGGCAATGCGAGTTGACCGACGCAACCATCCCGCCCGCCGAGCCGAAGAAGTTCAGCGACGTCGGACTCGTCCAGCGGGGCTAATCGAGCCGCCGGTACACCGTCGTCCCGTTGACTTGCGGCAGTTCGGCCGAGCGGATTTCGGCGCGATAGGCAGTGTCGCCGATCCGCGCCCAGCGCGAGGTGATGCGAAACCGCTGCCCGCCGCTCGCGACGTAGCGGCCGTCGAACCCGAGCAGATTGCCGCGCGATTGCACCGTGCCGCCCAGGTGTCCGCCGAACGTATCGCGATAGCTGAACGCGATCGCACCGAGCCGTCCGTCCCAGCGGTACACGCTCTCCCCGCCCATCACGCGCTTGCCGCCTTCAACGACGACGTGGCGGTCGCGGATCGAGCCGTCGGTCAGCGCCACGAAGCAATGGCGGTCGATCCGCCCGGGCGACACTTGCCCCTGCCAGCAATGCCCGACGAGGAAACCGAGCGGCTGGAGCTGCGGGGTGAGCGCGGGCGCCGGCGCGGCTGCGGCCACCAGTGCGAAGCTGAGCCCGATCATGTCCGTCCGCCGCGATAGGCCGGCAGCGCGAGCTTCCAGCGGATCGCCACCGCGCGGAGCGCGAACCCGGCGAGAGTGCCGACCGTCGCTGCGACGGGCAACGGCACCCCGATCTGCCCCAGCCCGACATACAATCCAGCCGCTAGCGCCGCCGCCGTGACGTAGATTTCCGGCCTGAGCAGGATCGACGGCTCGCCCGCCAGCACGTCGCGGATGATCCCGCCGACGCACGCCGTCACCACGCCCATCAGCGCGGCGGGGACCGGCGGCACGCCGTAGCCGATCGCCTTGGCCGCGCCGAACACGGCGTACGCCGCGAGCCCCACCGCATCGAACCAGTCGAGCGCCTGCCCTCGCCACCACGCCGCCGGGGTCAGCCACACCGCGAACGCGACGATCAGGCACGCCGCAGCGGCGCGGCTGTCATGAATCCAGAACACCGGCGCGCCGATCAGCAAGTCACGCACCGTCCCCCCGCCGACGCCGGTGACGAGCGCAAAGAAGGTCAGCGTGACGATCGTCTGCCCGCGCTTCGCCGCCGCCAGTGCGCCCGAGGCGGCGAACACCACCAGGCCCGCGAGGTCGAGCCACGGCGCGATCGCCGGGAGCCAGTCAGGGGTGTGGGGAAGCATGAGTGTCGGTTAGCGTACCATCCGAAAAGACGCCATGTCGAACCATTCTCCGACCTTTGACAGCTTGATCGCGATATCGTTTGCCCGCAGTCTATTTCACCCAGGGGGGCGGATATGACCTTGAGATTCAGGCACTCCTTTCAGCTTTTTCCCGGCGTTCGGCTAAATGTCAGCGGCGGCGGCGTGAGCGCCAGCTTTGGTGTTCCCGGCGCGATGATCAACTTCGGCAAGGGTGGCGTTCGCAGCACTTTGGGCATTCCGGGTTCGGGCCTGTCATACAGTCATCAACATTGGAAGCCGGGCCATAGTGAGCCGGGGTCGCCGGACGGTGCAGGACCGGGCGGCGTATCGCCGCCTGCGCCGGGCTACACGCCTGCTTTCGCCTATCAACAGATGTTCCAGATGCGCGAAATCAACAGCGCCGCGGTAGAAGACTTGACCAGCCACAGCCTTGTCGAACTGCATGAATTAATCGCTCAGGCGCGCGCGCAAAGGCAGGAGGTGGAAAACGACCTAAAAGAGGCAGGTGGCCTGTTGGATCGCGACACGGCCGATCTGGATCGCCGGAGCCGCAGCCTGTTCCGCATGTTTTACAAGCGCCGAATCGCGGAGCTCCAGGAAAGCGTTCCCGAAACAGAAGCGGAAATTGCCAGGCTGGAAGAATGGAAGGCGAGCACGCACATCCCGCTCAGCTTCGAAACGTCCGACGACGCCAAACGCGCTTACGGTAGTATGGTTCGAGCATTCGACACCCTGAGAGGCAGCAACAGGATCTGGGACGTCACCTTTGATCGCGACGTTCATCGCGTCATCGAAAGATCGTCCGCTTCGCGAACCTTGGACCGACGCCCTGTCGATGTCGATTTCGCGTCTTCCGACCTGATCCAATTCGAGGGACGCGCACTACGTTTCGGCAACGTCAATGGCGAGGATATACTCATTTTTCCGGGCATCGTGTTGATGCCGCGCGCCGATGGCGCATTTGCGATAATTGATCTTCGTGAAGTTCAGTTAGATTTCCAGTTTCAAAACTTCATCGAAGAAGAGCCGGTGCCGCCGGACAGCAAGGTTGTCGGTCAGACATGGGCTAAGGTAAACAAGGACGGATCGCCCGATCGCCGCTTCAACGGCAATTATGTCATTCCGATCGTCGTGTATGGAAAAATACTCTTCACCAGCTCCGGCGGGGTGAAAGAGGAGTATCAATTTTCGAATGCCGAGGCTGCAGCCGAGTTCGCCCGAGCTTTCGAAGCCTACAAAGCCGCGCTCAGCATCTAAAACGCAATTGGGGAGCCGGTCTTGCGACCGACTCCCCTGTCGCCGGACTTCGATCCGCTTGGCTTTCCCGAAGGTCGGCCCGCGCCATCTGGTTTCGGCGGCTCGCTACATCCGTGCTGCTCCGAAGAGCGGCGCCAGGTTTCGCGGGTTGCTCGGTTGCGTCGGCCCGAAGGCCCACGCAACTCTGCGGTTTCGCTCCGTCCGGACGATCCGAAAACCATCCTCGCTTCGCCCGCTCCACAAGAAACGGCCCGAGAGCCTTTTCCGCTTCGCGGTCGCTTTGGTCGGTTCGCCCGAAGGCTCCCCTTCCGCCGCTCGCTCCGCTCTCACCGCCCGAAGGCGCTTCCAGCGTCACGATTTGCTCCACCCCAATCACCCGAAAGCGATCCGAATCTCGCGCCGGTCCACCAGTTTGATCCGAAGATCCACCAAGCTTTCCGGTTCGGTCGTCGGGGCCGGGCGCGATCATCCGAAGAGTCTCAGCATTCCCGGCCACCGGCGGCCTCACAAAGTCTCGATGCCGAAGCATCTCCTCCTTGCGTCGTCGCCTCGGCTCCTTCCGGCTTCGCCGTTTGACGGGCGTCCCCAGCGGCTTTCCGCTGCAACTCACGACCGCTTTGTCCGAAGACTCGTCGATCGTGTGCGGGCCATCGGTTTGCAATGCCCGACCGGCTCGCTTGCGCGCTCCGGACCGGACCTAGCGGGGGCCGATGTCCCAACCTCGAAAGCATCATCTTCGCCTTGCGGCTCGGCTGACATTCTCGAAGATCAAGTCCTTGAACAACCATCCGATTTCTCGGCGAGTCACCCTCAGTCTCGATGTCATCAAGCTGTCACCTAAACCGAGTCGCGCCAAGCACGAAACGCCGTCCTGCCCCTGTGGATAACGTGGATATCGTGCACAGCGATCCCGCCTCCCTCGGCACCCGCGTTTCCGGCTAAATTCGCCGGCGATGCAACTTTGCGGCGCGCAAGGACGTTACGCTCCCGGCATTGATACAAAGCAAAGGGAATTTCGACATGCGTAAACTCATGCTCACGATCGGCGCCGCCACCATGGCGGTCTCGACGATGGTGCTGCCGGTTTCGTCCGCGCAAGCGCGCAAGCATTATTACAAGACCTATCGCGGCAATAACGGCCGCACCTATTGCACGCGGTCGGGCGGCACGACGGGCGCAGTCGTCGGCGGCGTCGGCGGCGCGGTACTCGGCAACGGCATCGCCGGCCGTGGAGACAAGCTGCTCGGTACGGTTGTCGGCGGCGTTGCCGGCGCGTTCGGCGGGCGGGCGATCGACCGCACGATCACCGCAAAGCGCCGCTGCCGCCGTTAAGATCTACGCCGTCTGATGGCGGAATACCGGAAGGGGCGCGGTCGGCCGATCGCGCCCCTTTTCGCTTTTTGGGAGAGATGAGATGACGACACGCAGCGGTTCGGCCCGATACGACGGATTGGGCAAGGAGGGCGTCGGTCACGTCTCGACGCAGTCGGGGGTGCTTTCCGACCAGAAATACGGGTTCGACACGCGGTTCGGCGACGAGCCGGGGACCAATCCCGAGGAATTGATCGCCGCCGCGCACGCCAGTTGCTTCACGATGGCGCTGAGTTTCGCACTCGCGCGTGAAGGGTTCAGCGAGGGCACGCTGGAGACAACCGCCAAGGTAACGCTCGACAAGCAAGGCGAGGGCTTTGCGATCACGCGGTCGGCGCTGACGTTGAACGCGACCGTCGCCGGGATCGACGCCGACCAGTTCGCGCGGATCGCCGCCGATGCCAAGGCCAATTGCCCGGTGTCGAAGCTGCTCAATGCCGAGATCACGCTCGATCACACACTGACCGCCTGACGCGGTCGCAAGGCCCGGTGCGAGCCGGGCCTCGCCTTATGTCAGCTGCCGGTCGCGGCGGGCGCGCCATTGACGTATTTGATCGTCACGAACGACGCGTCGCACATGTTCACCGCCGGGAATACCGCCGAACTGTCATCAGCGAACGTCGCCTTCACTTCCCATTTGCACTGCGTACCGGTCTTGTCGAAATGGATCGTGGTCCGACCGGCTACCTTGATCGGCTTGGGCTTTTCGCCCTCCTCGACCTTGTTGGGCTGCCATTGGCTGGCGCCGGCCGGCGACACTTCGATCAACTTGATCTCCTTGCCGGTGCTGTTGGTCAGGATGAAGTTCCAGGCATCGGCCCAAGCCGGAGTGGCAAACCCCAACATCGCGACTGCGACCGCCATTGCATAGCGCATCGTACGTCCCCCCGTGGCTCCCGCCGGAGTGCGGACGGGCGCGCGCGGACAGTCTATCGGATTCGGGGGGCGGGCGGCAAGAAGGAACCTTGCGACCGCCTTTGGGCAATCGACCGCCCGCCGCCGTAGGCCGTTCTTAACCACTTCGCGGGCATGACGAGCCCGATCGATCGGAGTTTCGTCGCGTGACCATCCGCCTTGGTTTTCTCGCCTGCCTTATCCCGCTTGCGCTCGCCGCATGCGGGACCAAGCCTGCGCCCGAGAGCAACCTGGACTCGCTCGATGCCGAACTCGCCGGCAATACCGCGAACACCAGCGACCCGGCCATGCGCAGCGCGCTGCAGGACCAGATCATGGTCGATCCCGCGCTCGCCGGCCAATCGAACGCCGACACCATTCGCCCACCGCGCCAGCCCTATTCGGGCGCGATCCCGCCCGATTCGGTCGCCGGCGGCAAGACCGACGGGACGATGACCGCGAGCGGATCGTCGTCATCGGGCGGCGGCAGATCCACCCCTGCCCCCTCGGGCGATTGCCCGCAGTGCAAGATCAAGGACGATTCGGTCACGCTGAGCGCGCTCGCCAGCCGCCAAGCCGACAGAAACACCGCGAAGTGTGCGCGCAGCCTGCAATATTCGACCGGCTGGGTGCAGCGCCTGCCAGCCGATCTGCCGCTTTATCCCGACGCGCGCGTGGATGAGGCCGCCGGCGCGGCGGCCAACGGCTGTCGCTTGCGGGTTGTCAGTTTCTCGACCGGCGCCTCGATCCAGACCGTGCTCGACTATTATTACGGCCGCCTCACCGCCGCCGGCTATTCGGCCGAGCATCAGGCCGATGACGGCCAGCACGTGCTGGGCGGCACCCGTGGCCGAGATGGCGCAGCGTACGTTATTTATCTCGAAACGCGCGGCGATGGGCGAACAGAGGTGGACTTGGTCGCAAATAACGGGAACTGAATGCCCCGTCATCGCTTCTAACCGCTTCAGCACCCACGCGAGGCCGCCTACCCGATAACGGACAGCATAGGCAGCGCAGTTCGCGTGGGTGCTGAAAATGAGGGCCACGCGCAAGCGCGGCCCTCACTCCCGCGGAGGCGGGAGCCCGGAGCCACCAGGGTCAGCGTTTGTGATCCTGAACCCCCGCCTTCGCGGGGGAACGGCAGGATTGAAAACACGCCGGTTTGTGTCCCACCCCCCCGCCCGCTACAGGCGCGCAATGAACTTCCTTCTCGTTATGATCGGCGGTGCCGTGGGCAGCGCGGGCCGCTATGCGGTCGGCAAGCTGACGCTCGACACGCTCGGCCCGAATTACCCGTGGGGAACGCTGGCCGTGAACCTGATCGGCGGGTTCCTGATGGGGCTGCTCGCGGGGATGCTCGCGCGCACCGGCGGCAGCGAGCATAGCCGTCTGCTGATCGGGGTCGGCCTGCTCGGCGGGTTCACGACCTTCTCCGCTTTCTCGCTCGACGCCGCGCTGATGATCGAGCGCGGGCAATGGGGGGTCGCGATGACCTATGCCCTGATTTCGGTGATCGGGTCGGTACTCGCGCTGTTCGGCGGGCTGTATCTGGTTAGGGCCGTAGCATGAGCGACATCCGTACCTTCACCGTCGCGCCCGATGACGACGGCATCCGGCTCGACCGCTGGTTCAAGCGGCATTTGCCCGACACCAGCTTCACCACGGTCGCCAAATGGGCGCGCACCGGGCAACTGCGCGTCGATGGCGCGCGCGCCAAGCCGGGCGATCATGTCGCGCTGGGTCAGGTGTTGCGTGTCCCGCCGGTCGAGCCCGAACGCCAAGACGCCAAGCCCAAGCGCGAGCGTCCGCCGCTGTCGGACGAGGAGGTCGCGTTTGCGCGCGATATCGTGATCCATCAGGACGCACAGGCGTTCGTGCTCAACAAACCCCCGGGGCTCGCGACGCAGGGCGGGACCAAGACGACGCAGCATGTCGATGGCCTGCTCGACGCGCTGCAATATGACAATGAAGGCCGGCCAAAGCTTGTCCACCGGCTCGACAAGGACACGTCGGGCGCGCTGCTCGTCGCGCGCACCAGCCGGGCTGCCGCCTTCTTCGCCAAGACTTTTTCCGGACGCAGCGCGAAGAAGGTCTATTGGGCACTGATCGTCGGCGTGCCGTCGATCGAGGACGGGATGATCGACTTGCCGCTGGCCAAGCAGCCCGGCACCGGCGGCGAGAAGATGCACGTCGACGAGGCCGAGGGGATGCCCTCGCGCAGCCGCTATCGCGTGATCGAACGTGCCGGCAATTCGACTGCGTGGGTCGAGCTGACCCCCTATACCGGCCGCACGCACCAACTCCGCGTCCACATGGCGGCGATCGGCCACCCGATCGTCGGCGACGGGAAATATGGGGGTCCGGCGGCGTTTCTGACCGGCGGAATCAGCCGCAAAATGCACCTTCATTCGAGGCGGATCGCAGTCGATCATCCCGATGGCGGCAAGATCGACGTCGAGGCCGAACTGCCGCAGCATTTCGCCGACAGCCTGGCGCAACTCGGGTTCGACCAGATGCTCGGCAACATGATGCCGATCGACGATCCGCAACCGCCGACCCGAGCCGAGCAAAAGACCCGCGCCAAGCAGCACGCCAAAAACATTCGCAAGGACCGCAAGGGCGAACGCCGCAACCGCGGCGCGGTGGAGGCGCCGGGCCGCGGGGCGTCGCGCGGGACAAAGCCGGGTGCGAAAAAGCCAGGTGTGAAGAAGCCAAGCCCCAAAAAACGCCCATGATCGCTTTTCGCAAATGGGGATTGATCCATCGCCCGGTCAGCGTGATCGGCTGGGTCATCACGATCGCCGCGATCGCGTTCATGGTGCAGGTGTTTCTGGCGATCGATGCGCGATCGCATTCTAATACCGACACGCTGTACGGCATCTATCCATTCTGGGGCGTGACGTTCCTCGGCTGGGAATGGCTCGCGCGTCGGCTGTCGTCCGACTGATGCATCCCAATTCCGCCTTTCGCTGGGAAGACCGCGCCGCGATGCGCGCGTTGGTGAGCGAGCTCGGGTTCGGCCAGCTGTTCGCAGCGACGCCCGATGGGCCGCGCGTCGCGCAGGTGCCGGCGGTGTGGCTCGACGACGACACGCTCGGGCTGCACCTGGCGCGCGGCAACGGCATCCTGCGGCATCTCGACGGGGCGACCGCGTTGTTCTCGGCACTCGGCCCCGACGGCTATATCAGCCCCGATTGGTACGGTCTCGGCAACGACCAGGTGCCGACCTGGAATTATGTCGCGGTCGAGCTGGAAGGCACGATGCGCAAGATGAATCATGACGCGCTGGTTGCGCAGATCGATCGGCTGTCCGCCGAACAGGAAGCCAAACTCGACAAGCCGCCATGGACGCGCGGCAAGATGGACCCCAAGCTGGTCGATAAGATGACGACCGCGATCGTCGGTTTCCGGCTGGAGATCGCCGCGTGGCGCGGGACGATCAAGCTGGGCCAGAACAAGCCTGAAGCCGCGCGGCTCGCCGCCGCCGATGGCGCGGAGGCGTCGGGGCGACGCGGCATCGCGCATTGGATGCGCAACGCGTGACGCGTCTCGCGATCTTCGACTGTGACGGAACATTGGTCGACAGCCAGGCGAACATCTGCCGCGCGGTGGAGGATGCCTTTACCGAGGCGCGCGTCGCGGTGCCGCCGCGCGACGCGATCCGGCGGATCGTTGGGCTGAGCCTGGTCGAAGCGATGCAGGCGCTGGTGCCCGACGCCGGCGACGCGGATCATCGCACGCTGGCGCAAGGCTATAAGGACAAGTTCGTCGCGATGCGGGCGAGCGGCGCGCTGGACGACGAGCCATTATTCAACGGCATCGCCGAGCTGGTCGCGACGCTTGCGTCCGACGGCTGGTTGCTCGGCGTAGCGACCGGCAAGTCCAACCGCGGTCTCGCGCACGTGCTCGCCGCGCATAACCTCGCGCACCATTTCGTCACGCTGCAGACCGCCGACCGCCACCCGTCCAAGCCGCATCCCTCGATGATCGAGGCGGCGATCGCCGAGGCTGGGGCCGACCCGGCGACGACCGCGATGATCGGCGACACCAGTTATGACATGATAATGGCGACCAACGCCGGCGTGCGTGCGGTTGGCGTCGGCTGGGGCTATCACCCGCCGGAGGAGCTGACCGCGGCGGGCGCGCACGCCGTGGCGCTTGCCGTCGCCGATCTGCCGCACCATCTGGAGGCCCGATGACCGACAATCCCACCCCCGCAATTGTGCGCAACCGCTTCCTCATCATCAACGCCGCGCGGCTGGCCGGGATTGCCGGCGCGGTGCTGGGCATTGTCCTGATCGGGCGGTTCGAGCAAATGCCGCTCAAGTTGCTCGGCGCGGCGATCGTGCTGTCGTCGATCTACATGTCGTGGACCATCCCCGCGGCGCTGGCACACCGCTGGGCGACGCCGGGCAACGTCCGGACCAATCGGCGGCGGCCCCCCAAGCTCCCCAAATGAAGCGATTCTGGCAGGACGTCGGTATCGACGCTGAGCGCGGCATACGGCTCGACGGCAAGCCGGTGCGCACGCCCGGACGCTTGCCGCTGGTGTTGCCGACCGATGCGCTCGCAGAAGCGGTGGCCGACGAATGGCGCCGCATCGTTGGTGAGATCGACCCGCGCGCAATGCCGCTGACCGGCCTCGCCAACGCCGCGATCGAGCGCGTCACGGCCGACCCGGCGCTGTTCGCCGCGACCATCGCCGCTTATGCCGAAAGCGACTTGCTCTGCTACCGCGCCGAACAGCCCGTGCCGCTGGTCGAGCGTCAGGCGGAATTATGGAATCCCCCCCTCGCCTGGGCGAGCCAGCGCTACGACGTGCATTTCGCCATCATTGCCGGGATCATCCACCAGCCCCAGCCGGACGCAACTATCGAGCGGCTGGCGGTCGCGGTCGCGGTGCGCGATCCGTTCGAGCTTGCCGGCCTGTCGCCGATCGTGACGATCACCGGGTCGCTGGTGCTCGGCCTCGCGCTGATGGAGGGTGCGATGGAGGCGGAAACGGTGTGGGCGGCCGCCAATCTCGACGAGGACTGGCAGGCCGAGCAATGGGGTATCGATCCGCTGGCGGTTCAGGCGCGCGAAGTCCGGCGGGCCGAGTTCGACGCTGCGGTGCGCTTCCTACATCTCCGGCAAGCGGCGGATGAAGCCGATCATTCCGCGCTGGCGTGAGCGCTTGAGCCGCTCTGCCGTCAGGATCGTCTGGACGCACTCGTAGCAATCGTCGAGATCGTCGTTGACCAGCACATAGTCGTAGCCGTCCCAGTGGCTGACCTCCGACAAGGCCCGGTCCATGCGGCGGTCGATGATTTCCTGGCTGTCGGTGGCACGCTTGTCGAGCCGCGCGCGCAATGTCTTGAGCCCCGGCGGAAGAATGAAAACGCGGACGACGTCGCCACCGGCGAGCTGGAACAATTGCTGCGCGCCCTGCCAATCGATGTCGAACAATATGTCCCGGCCGTTTTCGAGATCCTTGAACACCGTCTCGCGCGGGGTGCCATAGCGTTCCTCGAATACGCGTGCCCATTCGAGGAACTGGTCGTCCTCGACCATCTGGCGGAACACGTCCTTGGTGACGAAATGATAGTCCTTGCCGTCGACTTCGCCCGCGCGGATCGGGCGCGTCGTGTACGACACCGACATCTTGAGTTTGTTGCGCTCTTCCTTGAGCAGCCGGTTGGCGATCGTCGATTTGCCCGCGCCCGAAGGCGACGACAGCACGAACATCAAGCCGCGGCGCTTGAAGCTCTTGGGTTGCGACGAGCGGTGATCGGCCATGCGCGCCTTTGGCGTGGGGGACCGCCCCGCGTCAAGGCGAGTCGAACGCCGCTATTCGGCCGAGGCTTTGGTCGCGAACATGCGATCCTTGAGCTTGCCGACCCCGCGCAGCACCAGCCAGCCGGTCGCGAAGGTGATGGCGAGCGGCACCACGGCGCGGACGACGGTCGCCGCCCCCGCGCCCGCGATCGCGCCGTCCACGGTCGAATCGTCGCCGTCGCGGCCGTCGATCGCGCTGCCGATCGCCGCGCCCAACATCGTGCTGAATTTCATGTCGTTCCTTCGTTTCGCCGCGCTCAACAAGGCGCACGCGCGAAGGTTCCGCAAACGTCAGCGGCCCACCATATCCTCCGGACGCACGAGGCGATCGAAGGTCGCCTCGTCGACCAGCCCGAGGTCGAGCCCCGCCTCCTTGAGCGTCATGCCCATTTCATGAGCGTGCTTGGCGATCTTTGCGGCGTTGTCGTAGCCGATCTCTGGCGCGAGTGCGGTGACGAGCATCAGCGATCGGTCGACCAGCTCGGCGATTCGACGGCGGTCGGGCTCGAGCCCCTCGACGCAGCGTTCCGCGAAGCTTTCCATGCCGACGCTCAGCAAGTCGATCGAACGCAGCACCGCCGCGCCGATCATCGGCTTGAACACGTTGAGCTCGAGATGCCCCTGCATCCCGCCGACGGTCACCGCTTGATGGTTGCCGATCACTTGCGCGGCGACCATCGTCAGCATTTCGCACTGGGTCGGGTTGACCTTGCCCGGCATGATCGAGCTACCCGGTTCGTTCGCCGGCAGCATCAGCTCGCCGATCCCCGAGCGCGGGCCAGAGCCGAGCAAGCGGATGTCGTTGGCGATCTTGGTCAGGGCGACCGCGAGCGTACTCAGCGTGCCCGACAGGTGCACCAGCGGATCGTTCGACGCGAGCGCCTCGAACGCGTTTTCGGCTGGCATGAACGGATGGCCGGCAATCTCGGCCAGCGCGGCGCAGAATTCGTCTGCAAACCCTTTCGGCGCATTAAGCCCCGTCCCTACTGCAGTCCCGCCCTGTGCCAACCGATTGGTGCCGTTGACGATCCCCGGCTCGATCCGCCGCCCCGCGCGATAGACCTGGTTGGCGTAGCCCGAAAACTCCTGGCCCAGCGTCAGCGGGGTCGCATCCTGCAAATGCGTGCGGCCGATCTTCACGATGCCATCCCATGCGTTGGCTTTGGCCTGGAGCGCGTCCTTTAGTCGGCCCAGCGCCGGGAACAGGCTCTTGGTCACCGCCAGCGACGCCGCGATATGCAGCGCGGTCGGGAAGCTGTCGTTCGACGACTGGCTCATGTTGACGTGATCGTTGGGATGCACCGGCACCTTGCCACCACGCGTACCCGACAGCATCTCGTTGGCGCGGCCGGCGATCACCTCGTTGACGTTCATGTTGGTCTGGGTGCCGCTGCCGGTCTGCCAGATGACGAGCGGGAATTGGTCGTCGAGCTTGCCCTCCGCGACCTCCTCCGCCGCCGCTTCGATTGCGGCAGCCAGTTCGGTAGAAAGGCCATGCCGCCGGTTCACCCGTGCCGCCGCCTGCTTCACCAGCGCGAGCGCGTGGACGATCGCGATCGGCATGCGCTCGCTCGCGGGGAACGGGAAATTCTCGATCGAACGCTGCGTCTGCGCGCCCCAATAGGCCGCGACCGGGACGTCAATAGGACCGAGCGAGTCGGTTTCGATGCGGGTGTTCGCCATCAGCCTACTCCGTCATGCTGAACTCGTTTCAGCATCCACTGCGCCGCCGCGACGGACATTGCGAGTGGAAGAGTGGATCCTGAAACAAGTTCAGGATGACGGCACGAGCTATTTCTTTCTCTTGAAGTCCACGCTCACCACGTTCGATCCGTCATCGACGCGCTCGACTCCGTCATTCTCGGCCTCTTCATGCGGCTCCGGTCCATCCGGGCCTTCCTGCGCCTGAAAGCGGAGCTCGAAATTGACCGCGGGATCGTGGAAGCCGGTGATCGCCGAATAGGGAATGTCGAGCTTCGACGGCACCTGATTGAAGCTCAGCCCCACCGAGAAACGCTCGTCGTCCACCGTCAAGTCCCAATAGCGGTTCTGGAGGACGATCGTCATCTCGTCGGGAAACCGCTCAATCAGCCGTTGCGGGATATCCACGCCGGGCGCCTGGGTCTTGAACGTGATGTAGAAATGATGCTCGCCGGGCAACCCGCCGCCGGCCGCGACCGAGCCGAGCACGCGGCCGACCACGGCACGCAACGCCTCCTGGACGATCTCGTCATAGGGAATCAGGCTATCGGGCAGGCTATCGCTCATGCGCCTTGGGTAGCCGATGCTTGGGCGGGGTCAAGATTGCATGCGTGCCGCATGCCGCTATTGGGGGCAGCATGCGTACCGCGACGATCAGCCGCAAGACGAGCGAGACCAGCATCGACGTCACCGTCAATCTCGACGGCACCGGCGCGTATGAGGTGTCGACCGGGATCGGCTTTTTCGATCACATGCTTGAGCAACTCAGCCGCCATTCGCTGATCGACCTGAGCGTCAAGACGGTCGGCGACCTGCATATCGACCAGCACCACACCGTCGAGGATACCGGCCTCGCGATCGGCGCGGCGGTGCTTGAGGCGCTGGGCGAAAAGCGCGGCATCCGGCGCTACGCCGATGCGCTGAGCCCGATGGACGAAACGTTGACTCGGGTGGCGCTCGACATCTCCGGGCGGCCGTTCCTCGTGTGGAAGACCGAATTCTCCCAAAAGCGGCTCGGTGAGATGGATACCGAGATGTTCGAGCATTTCTTCCACTCGTTCGCGCAGACCGCGGGGATCACGCTGCACATCGAGACTTTGTACGGCTCGAACAACCACCACATTGCCGAAGCGGCGTTCAAGGGGCTGGCGCGCGCGCTACGCGAGGCGGTCGAGGTCGATCCGCGCAAGGCCGATGCGATTCCGTCGACCAAAGGCACGCTTTGACCGTCGCGCTGATCGATTACGGCGCGGGCAATCTTCATTCGGTAGCCAACGCGCTGAAGGCGGCTGGCGCTAGCGACGTCGCGGTGACCGCCGATCCCAAGATAGTGGCGAAGGCCGACCGTATCGTCCTGCCCGGCGTTGGGGCATTCGGCGCGTGCGCGACGGCGCTGCGCGGTGTGGACGGGATGGTCGAAGCGCTCGACCAGCGCGTGCGGCGCGAGGGCGCACCCTTCCTCGGCATCTGTGTCGGGATGCAGTTGATGGCCGATATCGGCGAGGAGATGGGCGAACATCCCGGGCTCGGCTGGATCAAGGGCCGCGTGCGCCACCTGACGCCGAGCGATCCGACCGCCAAGGTGCCGCACATGGGCTGGAACGACGTCCGCCCCTCCTCCCCGCACTCGCTGATCGAGCCGGGCGAGGCCTATTTTCTCCACTCCTACGCATTCGAAGGCGACGACGTTGTCGCGACCACCGATCATGCCGGCCCTATCGTCGCGGCGATCGCCCGCGATAATCTGGCGGGGGTGCAGTTCCACCCGGAAAAGAGCCAGCGTTACGGGCTCGACCTGCTCGCGCGCTTCCTCGAGTGGCGACCATGACGCTCATCGTCTTCCCCGCGATCGACCTGAAGGGTGGCAATGTCGTCCGCCTGTCCGAAGGCGATATGGATTCAGCGACGATCTACGGCAACGATCCGGTCGCGCAGGCCTTGGCGTTCGCCGAAGCGGGCGCACAATACCTTCACATGGTCGACCTCGACGGCGCGTTCGCCGGGCAATCGGTCAATGGTGACGTCGTCCGCGCGGTGGTCTCGGCATTCCCCGGCCACGTTCAACTCGGCGGCGGCGTGCGCGATCGCGCGGCGATCGAGGGCTGGTTCGATGCGGGTGTCGCACGGCTGGTGATTGGCACAGCAGCGCTCGAAAACCCCGATCTGGTCCGCGACGCCGCGCGCGACTTCCCCGGCGGGATCGTCGTCGCGGTCGATGCCAAGGACGGTCTGGTCGCGACGCGCGGCTGGGCCGACGTATCGGACGTCGAAGTCGGGGACATGGCGCGGCGGTTCGAGGATGCCGGGGTCGCCGCGCTTTTGTTTACCGATGTGGGGCGCGACGGGCTGCTCAAGGGCTGCAACGTTCAGGCGACGGTCCACCTCGCACGCTCGGTCAACATCCCGGTGATCGCCAGCGGCGGGGTGAGCGGGATCGCCGACATCCACGTGCTGGCGTTGCATGCCAAGGACGGGATAGAGGGCGTCATTACCGGACGCGCGCTCTATGACGGACGCCTCGACCTGGCGACGGCGTTGACGGTCGCGGCGGGCATCTAGCGGCATGACCGTACGCGCCCGCATCATTCCCTGCCTCGACGTCGCCAACGGACGCGTCGTGAAGGGCGTCAATTTCGTCGATCTGCGCGACGCCGGCGATCCGGTCGAGCAGGCGCAGGCGTATGACGCGGCGGGGGCGGACGAACTGTGTTTCCTCGACATCACCGCCAGCCACGAGGCGCGCGGGACGATCCTGGACGTCGTGCGGCGGACCGCCGAGGTGTGTTTCATGCCGCTGACCGTCGGCGGCGGGGTGCGGTCGGTCGAGGATGCACGCGCGTTGCTGCTCGCCGGCGCGGACAAGGTTGCGGTCAATTCGGCGGCGGTAGCGCGGCCCGAACTGGTCGGCGAGATGGCCGAACGCTTCGGCAGCCAGTGCGTCGTCGCCTCGGTAGACGCGCGGCGTCGCGGCGCCGGCTGGGAAGTGTTCACGCATGGCGGGCGCGAAGCCACCGGGATCGACGCGGTGGCGCATGCGCTCAGGCTCGCCGAACTCGGCGCGGGCGAGTTGCTGATCACCAGCATGGCCCGCGACGGTACGCGCGACGGCTACGATCTCGAGCTGATCCGGACCATCGCCGATCGCGTCAGCATCCCGGTGGTCGCGTCGGGCGGGGTCGGCGGGCTCGACGATCTCGTCGCCGGTATCCGCGAAGGCCATGCCAGCGCGGTGCTCGCCGCCAGTATTTTCCATTTCGGCGAAGCGAGCATGGCCGATGCGCATCGCGCGTTGGCCGATGCGGGCATCCCGGTGCGGCACCCTATTTCCTGACTGTTAAGAGCGGCGGGTTATAGAGTGGCCATGCGCTTCGCCCTGCTCCTGCTGCTGATCGCGACCCCGGCCTTTGCCAGCGTGCCGCCGCATAGCGGCGTCATCCACACGCGCAGCACGCCCGAATTGTCCGATATCGCCTTGTTCGTGATGGCGGTTGCCGGCGTCTGGCTCGTGCGCCGCGCGTTACGCAAGCGCTTCAAACAGCCCGGGACCAACGCCGAGGATTGACGCGAGCGCTCGCCAGGGGCAGCGCTTGACCCATGGCCAACGACCCGCTCGACGCGCTCGACGCGCTGATCCATTCCCGCAAAGGGCAATCTGCGGCGAGTTCCTATACCGCCAAGCTGTTCGCGGATGGCCGCGCCAAGATCGCCCAAAAGGTCGGCGAGGAAGCCGTCGAAACCGTCATCGCGGCGATGCGCAAGGACAAGAAGGCGCTGACGGGCGAGGCGGCCGACCTGGTCTATCACTTGCTCGTCCTGCTCGCCGACGCCGACCTCAGCCTCGATGCGGTCCGCGCCGAACTGTCGCGGCGCACCAGTCAGTCGGGGCTCGCCGAAAAAGCCAATCGGAGAGATTGATGCCGATCGACGCGACCCGGCCCTATGACGACCAGAACATCTTCGCGAAGATTCTGCGCGGTGAAATCCCCTCGAAGCGCGTGTACGAGGACGAGTGGGCAGTCGCGTTCCACGACATCGCGCCCGCCGCGCCGATCCATATCCTGGTGATCCCGACCGGCCCATACGTATCGTGGGACGATTTCAGCTCGCGGGGCTCATCGGAGGAAATCACCGGCTTTGTCCGCGCCGTCGGCGTCGTCGCACGCGATCTCGGTCTGGTCGCGCCGGGATACCGCCTGCTCGCCAATGTCGGAATCGAGAGCGGGCAGGAAGTGCCGCACCTCCACGTCCACCTGTTCGGCGGCAAACCGCTTGGCCCGATGCTCGCGCGTTAAGGGGATTGCACCTCCGTCGATTGTGGTTAGGCTCCGCTCCAATCAAAATTCGAGGGGTCCTGTTTGATGATTTTCGACCGCATTAAATCGCTCGACGCGATCTTGGCGACCGCCGAGAAGAAGGGGCTGCACCGATCGCTCGGCGCGTTCCAGCTGACCATGCTGGGCATCGGCGCGGTGATCGGTACGGGTATCTTCGTGCTCACGTCCGAGGCCGCCCAAAAAGCCGGGCCGGGCATGTTGCTCAGCTTCGTCGTAGCGGGCTTCGTCTGCGCGGTCGCCGCGCTCTGCTATTCCGAACTCGCCTCGATGGTCCCGGTGTCGGGCTCGGCCTATACCTACACCTATGCGGTGACGGGCGAATTGCTCGCCTGGATGGTCGGATGGGCGCTGATCCTCGAATATGCGGTCGGCGCGAGCGCGGTCGCGGTGGGCTGGTCGAACCATCTGGTCGGGCTGTTGGACGGCATCGGATTTCACATACCCGCCGCGTTCAGAAACGCCGACGCGTTGATGGCGCACATGTATCTCGCGTTCGGCGCTACGCCGAGCGCCGACCTTCAGACCGCGATGAACACGGGCGGATATATTAACGTTCCCGCTATTGTCGTGGTGGGGTTCGTCACCTGGTTGCTGGTGATCGGCACGACCGAAAGCGCGCGGGTGAACGCCGTGCTGGTGGCGGTTAAAATCCTTGCCCTGACGGTGTTCGTCGCACTCACGATCCCCGTCCTCAACGGCGCGCATTTCGGCGGGCCGAACGAGCCGTTCCTGCCCACCGGCACGACTGGCGTGCTGGGCGCCGCCGCCTCGATCTTCTTCGCCTATGTCGGCTTCGATGCGGTTTCTACCGCAGCGGAAGAGACCAAGAACCCGCAGCGCAACGTGCCGATCGGTCTGATCGGGTCGCTCGCCATCTGCACGATTTTCTACCTTCTCGTTGCTTCGGGCGCGATTGGCGCGATCGGCGCACAACCGGTGATGGGGCTTAACGGCCTCCCGTTAAATCCGGGTTCGCCCGAGCTCGCCGGACGTTGCGCCAGCATCATCGCGAGCGGTGCCATGGAGCCCATCGTCTGCTCGAAGGAAGCCTTGGTCCACGTCCTGACGGTGATCAACTGGCCGGTCATCGGCCGCCTGGTCGGGCTTGCCGCAGTGATCGCACTGCCGTCGGTCGTGCTGATGATGATGTTCGGCCAGACCCGCGTGTTCTTCACGATGGCACGCGACGGTTTGCTTCCCGAGAAGCTCGCCTCGATCCATCCGAAGTTCCGCACCCCGCACGTCGTCACGATCGTGACCGGCATCGCGGCGGCGTTCGCGGCGGCGATGCTGCCGGTCGGCAAACTGGCCGACTATTCCAACGCCGGCACGCTGTTCGCGTTCTTCATGGTGGCGGTGTCGGTGATGGTTTTGCGCAAGACCGATCCGGGCCGGACCCGGCCGTTCCGCACGCCGGGCGTGTGGATCGTGGCACCGCTTGCGATCGTCGGCTGCGTCGGCCTGTATGTTTCGCTGCCATTGACCGCGATCCTGGTCCTGCCGGGCTGGGGCGCGATCGGGCTGCTGATCTATTTCCTCTACAGCCGCAGCCGCAGTCATGTCGGCCGAGGCATTGTCGATGTAGTCGACGATCCGTCGATGTTGCCGGAGACTGCGAAGCCGCTCGACTGAGCGGGTAGCGCAAAAACAAGAAGGGCCGGGGAGCGATCCCCGGCCCTTTCTTTTGGTAAGATTGTTTAGCCGAGCGTTGCGGCAACCAGCGCCGTCAGGTCGGCGACCGGCCGCGGGCCGATGTGCGAGATGCATTCGGCGGCGCAGATCGCGCCCATGCGAAGGCTCGTTTCGAGATCGCGGCCCTGCGCCTGTCCGGCCAGGAACCCGGCGGCGAACAGGTCACCCGCGCCGGTCGTGTCGATCACGTCGTCGACCGGCTCGGCGGGGATGCGGGCATGTTCGCCGCCTTTGTGCGCCTCCGCCCCCGCGGCGCCGTGCGTGCAGACCAACAGCGGCACGCGCACCGACAGCGCCGCGACCGCCGCGGCGATATCCTCGTCCTGCATCATCGCGCGGACTTCGTTGTCGTTGGCGAACAGCAGGTCGATCTGGCCTGCATCGATCAATGCGAAGAATTCATCGCGATGGCCCTCGACAACGAACACATCGGACAAGGTCAGCGCGACCTTGCGCCCCGCCCCGCGCGCCATCGCGATCGCGCGCTTCATCGCGTCGCGCGACTGCTCGGCGTTCCACAGATAGCCTTCGAGGTAGAGCATCGCCCCCGCCTCGATCGTCGCGGCATCGACGGCGGCTTCGGGCAGGAACTGCGCCGCGCCGAGAAAGGTGTTCATCGTTCGCTGACCGTCGGGCGTGATCAGCACGAGGCAGCGCCCGGTGGGGTCGCCGCCGGTCGCCGCCGGAGTCGCGAAATGCACGCCAAGCGCCTGAACGTCGTGCGCGAACACCTTGCCTAGCTGATCGTCGGCAACTTGGCCGATGAACCCCGTTGCGTGGCCCAGAGCGGCGAGCCCGGCGATCGTGTTCGCCGCCGACCCGCCCGACACTTCGCGCCCCGGCCCCATGCGCGAATAGAGCGCGTCCGCGGCCGCCGAATCGAAAATCAGTTGCATCGAGCCCTTGGTCATCCCCTCGGCGACGATGAATTCGTCGGTCGCCTGGGAAAGGATGTCGACGATCGCATTGCCGATCGCGACGACGTCGTAGGTCGGGCTGGTCAAGGTGGGTCTCCGGGAAAAAGGTTGGCCGCGCCCTAACCGCGCGGCTACACGCACGCAACGATGTTCCGCGCATTCTTCCTGTCGCTGGGCGACCTCACCGACCCCGCGATCCTGCGCGTGTTCGCCAAGTCGATCGCGCTGACGCTGGCAATATTCCTGTTGCTCGGCGCGGGCCTGTGGTTCTCCACGCGCTGGTTGGTGATCGATCGGCTTGGCTGGGACGAGGCCGCCGGCAATCTCGCCGCGATCAGCGGATTTCTCGCGATGCTGCTGTTTGGCTGGGTGCTGTTTCGCGCCATTGCCGTCGCGGCGATCTGGCTATTCGGCGACGAGATCGTGGTGGCGGTCGAGCGGCGGCATTATCCCGACGCGCTGGCGAGCGCGCATCATGTGCCGGTGACGCGGTCGATGGCGCTCGGGTTGCGGTCGGCGGGCCGGGCGTTGCTGGTCAATGTGCTGCTGATGCCCCTCTACGTCGTCTTGCTGGTGACGGGGTTTGGCACGCCGCTGTTATTCTACGCCGCCAACGGCTGGCTGCTCGGTGCCGATCTTGGCGAGATGGTCGCGGCGCGGCATATGACGAGCGGCGAGATGAAGGCCTGGGCGCGCGACACGCGATGGACGCGCTGGGATCTGGGCGTGGTGGTCGCCGCGTTGATGAGTGTGCCGGTCGTCAATTTGATCGCACCGGTGCTCGGCGCGGCGATGGCGACGCATCAGTTTCATGGGAGACGGCGATGAAACAGGCGATAGTTCTCGGCGTGGGATTGCTGCTTGCCGGCTGCGGCGAAACGATGGCGCGCCCGGCGACACCGAGCGCCGCCCCCGCCCGCCCGATCTCGACCACGGGGCTCGACCGCGTTACGGGGCAGAATGCGGCCGAGCTGACCCGCACATTCGGCAACCCCGACGCCGATGTCCGCGAGGGCAGCGCGCGCAAGCTCCAGTTCAAGGGGCCGATCTGCGTGCTCGACACCTATCTCTACCCCGGCAAGGGCGGCGGCGAGCCGACCGTAACCTATGTCGATACGCGCCAGCCCGACGGCAGCCCGATCGACCGCGCGAGCTGCGTCGCGGCGCTAGCGCGGCGCGGTGGCGGGAAATAGGCGGGCGAGCGCCCAGCCGGCGGCATCGCGTACGACTTGCGACGGATCGTTACGCAACGCGTCGAGCAGCGGCGCCAGTCCCTCGTCCCCACTGTTCCCCGCCGCGTAGGCCGCGTTCCTGACCATCCGGTCGCGGCCGATCCGTTTGATCGGCGATCCCGCGAACACTTGGCGAAATGCAGCATCGTCGAGCGCGAGCAGGTCCGCCAGCCGCGGTGCGGTCAGTTCGGCGCGCGGCAGGAAGGCGCGATTGGCGGCGGCGGCTTCAGCGAACTTGTTCCACGGGCACACCGCGAGGCAATCGTCACAACCATAGATTCGATTACCGAGCGCCGCGCGGAATTCTTCGGGCACCGGCCCCTTATGTTCGATCGTCAGGTACGAAATGCAGCGCCGCGCATCGAGCCGATAGGGTTCGGGAAACGCATCGGTCGGGCAGGCACGTTGGCATGCGTCGCACGATCCGCAGGCATCGCTCCCCGCGACCGACGGCGCCAGATCGAGCGTAGTGTAGATAGCGCCGAGGAACAGCCAGCTGCCATGGTCGCGGCTGACCAGATTGGTGTGCTTGCCCTGCCAGCCCAGCCCAGCCGCCTCGGCCAGCGGTTTTTCCATCACCGGCGCGGTATCGACGAACACTTTGAGGTCGCTGCCTGGGGCTTCGGCGACGATCCACCGTGCCAGTGCCTTGAGCGTGCGCTTGACCACGTCGTGATAGTCGCCGCCTTGTGCATAAACCGAAATCCGCCCGCGATCCCCGTCCCCGGCGGGCGCGAGCGGATCGCGGCCCGGCGCGTAGCTCATCCCCAACGCAATCACGCTCCTCACGTCGGGCCATAGTCCGGCGGGCGTGGCGCGCTCGCCCGCACGCTCCTCCATCCAGATCATCTCACCATGCGCGCCCTCGCCCAGCCATTGGCGCAACCGCTCGCCGGCCAGCGGCGCGGCATCGGCGCGCGCCACGCCGACGGCGGCGAAACCCAGCGTTAACGCCTCCGCCCGCAACCGCTCCTCGAATGGTCTTTCGTGATCCACCCCGCCCCGCTACCACGATTGGCCAGAACAAAGGGATAGGTTGCGTGTCACAAACTCTGGCGGTCAGCGCCACCGGGCTCGTCAAGAAATTCGGCGGGCGGCGCGTCGTCGATGGCGTCGATCTCGCGGTGCCGGCGGGGACGATCTACGGCGTGCTCGGCCCCAACGGCGCGGGCAAGACGACGACGCTGCGCATGCTGCTCGGGATCATCGAGCCGGACGAGGGCCACCGCAGCCTGCTCGGCCACGACCGCCCGCGCGAGGCGAGCGACCAGCTCGGCTATCTGCCCGATGAGCGCGGGCTGTATCCGGCGATGAAGGCCCGCGAGGCGATCGCGTTCATGGGCGCGCTGCGCGGCCTACCATGGAGCACCGGGCGCAAGCGCGCGGTCGAACTGATGGAAAATGCCGGGCTCGGTTATGCCGTCGATACAAAGATCCGCAAGCTGTCCAAGGGCATGGCGCAGCTCGTTCAGCTGCTCGGGTCGGTGGTGCACCAGCCCGATCTGCTGGTGCTCGACGAGCCGTTTTCGGGACTCGACCCGGTCAATCAGGAAAATCTGGAGAAACTTATCCGCGGCGAGCAGGCGCGCGGCGCAACGGTCCTGTTTTCGACGCACGTCATGGCGCATGCCGAGCGGCTGTGCGACCGGCTCGCGATCATCGCGGGCGGCAAGCGTCGGTTCGAGGGGACGGTGAGCGAGGCGCGCGGCAAATTGCCGATGCAGGCGCATTACACGCCCGAACGCGACGACCCGGCAATCGCCGCGATGCTACCCGCCGACGCGCGAAACAACGGCCGTGAATGGATATTTTCGGTGCCCGATGGCGGGATCGAGGCGATGCTGACCCGGCTGACCCAGTCCGGATATGGCGTGACCGGGCTATCGATCGAGCGGCCGGGGTTGCACGATGCCTTCGTCAAGATCGTCGGCGCCGATGCGCTGGCGCAAGCCGAAGCGGAGGCCGCGTAATGGCCCCCGGCTCGCTCCGCCGCTCGATCCGCCAGGCAATGACCGTGGCGCGGCGCGATTTCATTGCGACGGTGTTCACCCCCACGTTCCTGATCTTCCTGCTGTCGCCGCTGTTGACGATCGCGTTCGGCGCGGCGGGCGGGGTCGGCGCGTCCAAAATGACGCAGAGCGTGATCGACCGCAGCAGACTGGTCGTGCTGATCGCGCCCGATCACATTTCGGCGATTCGCGAGGCCGACGCGCAATTGCGTCAGGTGTTCCACCGCAGCGACGTGCCGCCCCCGCTGGACTATCGCGCGCCCGACGCCGATCCCGAACGCCAGGCACGCACGATGATCGGCAGCCGCGAGGGCGACATAGACGCAGTTCTCTATGGCCCGCTCGCCGCACCGCATATCCTCTACGGCAACAATGCCGCCAGCGAAGCGAACTATCTCGCCGCGCTGGCCGACCAGGTGTTGCGCAGCGACCGGATCGGATCGACCGCGTCCCTCAGCAAGCCGGTCAAGGTAGCGATTGTGCAGACCCAGGTCACCGCCAGCGGCCACAGCCAGGCCGCGCTCTTCGCGGTGATGGCGATCTTCCTGCTGACCTTGTTCCTCGCCGGCCTCACGATCGGCACGATGGCGGAGGAGCGCAACAACAAGGTGATCGAGGTGCTCGCCGCCGCGGTCCCGCTCGAATCGGTGTTCGTCGGCAAGCTGATCGGCATGTTCGGTGTGGCGATCCTGTTCGTCGGGTTCTGGGGAACGGTGGCGTCACAGATCACCAGCGTGTTGCCGGCATGGGCGGTTACGGGGCTGACGCAGGTCGCGCCGGCGGTCGGCAAGCCGATGTTCGCACTCCTGTTCCTGATCTATTTCGTGATGTCGTATCTGTTGATCGGCGCGGCGTATTTGATCCTCGGCGCGCAGGCATCTACTCAGCGCGAATTGCAGATGATGTCGCTGCCGATGACCTTCGTCCAGATGGGGATGGTCGGGCTCGCGGGCACCGCGGCGGCCAGTCCCGGCGGCACGGTCGCGCTGATCGCCGAGGTCTTTCCGTTCAGTTCGCCAATGGCGATGGCGGCGGCGGCGGCCAACTCCCCGGCACTGTGGCCGCATGTCGTCGCGATCGCGTGGCAATTGTTCTGGGTATCGGTCGTCATCACGCTGGGCGCGCGCTGGTTCCGGCGCGGCGTGCTCAAATCGGGCAGCGGGCCCAAGCGCAAGAAGACCGCTTGAGCGCCCCACTATTGACATTCGTGTAAGTATCGGGTTGTTTGGAGCGATTAAGGGAGAGTGGGCATGGCGACTCAAACGACACAAGAGTCCATCATGGATATGGTCAAGAACGGTCCGACCTACAAATACGATGGTCCTGTCGACCCGCTCGACGTCAGCCGCGCCGAGCTCTATCGCGACGACACGTGGCAAGCGCCGTTCAAGGAACTGCGCGCCAACGCGCCCGTTCACAAGGTGGAGGGATCGGACTTCGGCCCCTATTGGTCGGTGTCGACCTACAAGCCGATCGTCGAGGCCGAATCGCTCCCCGAAATCTTCTCGTCCGAAGCCGGCGGGATCACGCTCGCCGACTTCCTGCCCGACAGCGACGTGAAGATGCCGATGTTCATCGCGATGGACCGGCCCAAGCATACCGGCCAGCGCCGCACCGTCGCCCCCGCCTTCACGCCGAGCGAGATGGTGCGGATGAAGGAGGACATCGTCCGCCGCACCGCCGAAGTGCTCGACACGCTCGAATACGGCAAGACCTTCGACTGGGTAGATACCGTCGCGATCGAGCTGACCACCCAAATGCTGGCGATCCTGTTCGATTTCCCGTGGGAGGACCGCCGCAAGCTGACCTTCTGGTCCGATTGGGCGGGCGATATCGAACTGGTCAAGACCCCCGAACTGCGCGCCGAGCGGCTGACGCACATGTACGAATGCGGCGCGTATTTCGGGAAGCTGTGGAACGACAAGCTCGGCAAGGAGCCGACGCCCGACCTCATTTCGATGATGATCCATTCCGAAGCGATGGCGGAAATGGACCAGTTCGAGTTCCTGGGGAATTTGATCCTGCTGATCGTCGGCGGCAACGATACGACACGCAATTCGATGAGCGCCGTCGCCTATGGCCTCGACCTGTTCCCCGACCAGCGCGCCAAGGTGGAGGGCGACCCCGGCTTGATCGGCAACACGGTGCAGGAAATCATCCGCTGGCAGACCCCGCTCGCGCACATGCGCCGCACCGCGACGCAGGATCACGAACTCGGCGGGCAGAAGATCAAGGAAGGCGACAAGCTCGCGCTCTGGTATCTCTCGGCCAACCGGGATGAGACCGTGTTCGGCGACAATGCCGACGATATCCAGGTCGATCGCCCCAATGCGCGGCGTCACTTGGCGTTCGGGCACGGCATCCACCGCTGTGTCGGCGCACGGCTGGCGGAAATGCAGATCAGCGTGCTGCTCGAGGAAATGGCCAAGCGGCGGATGCGCGTGAACGTGGTTGGCGAGCCGGAGCGCGTCTCAGCCTGCTTCGTCCACGGCTATCGCAAGCTGCCGGTCGAAATCAGCAAATACTGATCCGCATCCGAATGCGGCCGTCGTTCGTAGTTGCCGACGGAGACCAGACATGACCGACCGACGCCAGTTCCTGACCCTGACCGGCGCGAGCGCCGCGAGCATCATCCTGTTCGGCTGCCGCGCCTCGCCCGCGCAACCGCCCGAGAAGTTCGAAATCGTGATGAGTGACGCCGCGTGGCGCAAGAAGCTCGGCCCGGCATCCTACGAAGTGCTGCGCCACGAAAACACCGAGACGCCGTTCACCAGCCCGCTCAACAACGAGCACCGCGCGGGCATCTTCGCGTGCAAGGGTTGCGCGTTGCCGCTCTATTCGTCGACGACCAAGTTCGACAGCGGCACCGGCTGGCCGAGCTTCTGGCAGCCGCTGCCCAACGCCATCCGCACGCGCAATGATGGGTCGCTCGGCATGTCGCGCACCGAAGTGCATTGCCGCCGCTGCGGCGGGCATCTGGGGCATGTGTTCGACGACGGGCCGAAGCCGACCGGCAAACGCTATTGCATGAACGGGCTGGCGATGACCTTCACGCCGGGCAAGGCGTAACTGCGCAAGCAAAAGCCCGCCGCGGCGATCCGCGACGGGCTTTTGGAAACTGCGTTCGTAAAAAAGCTCGTTTAGTCGCGCACGCCGATCATGCGCCCGCCGCCGGCGGTGGCACTGGCCATCTGAAGTTGCGGCAATTTTGGCTCGTCGAACTGATCGTCGCCCTTCGGCGCGCCATTGCCGTAAATGAACCCATTGGTCGGATAGGTGGAGGTGCCCAAACCGCCCTGCGGGCCGTACCAGACCTTGACCTGGCTCCAATCGCCCGCCGCCGACACATCGACGACGCGTGCGGTATATTCGATCCCGCCGCGGCGCGACCAATTGGCATGATTGAGCAGCAATTCGCGGTCGCTGACGATCGCTGCGACGGTGGCGACATGGCCGAGCCGCATATGGCCGGTCGAGCGAAACGAGAGAACCGCGCCGACCTTGGGCGTGTTGCCGCGCTCATACTTGCCGGCGGCCTGGCTCCACCACGTGTTGGCGTTGCCGAAAATCTGGATGCCCGACACTTCGCGGGCATAAGGCGCGCACTGCCAGAAGCGCGCTTGCGCGGGTGCCACCGTCATCAGGGCGCACACCGCCACCAGCGCAAAACGCGCTGCAAGATTACCGAATTTCATGGACCCCCCGAAGGTCGTCGTGAACTGTTGATGGTGGGTTAGGTGGACAAATCCGACATGAAAACCCTCACCGCGCGGTGAATGGAACCTTTCACGACGAACGGTGTTTCGTCGCCGATGAGTGCCCTGAATGGTCTGGTTTGCTGACCTATCTCGTCACCGCCCAGCGGCGAATCACGCCTTTGATTGAGGCGATTGGGCCTCCGCCCAATCGCTGCGGCACCGGCCCGCACCCCCACCCGAC
>NZ_JAQGKZ010000111.1 GCF_028289855.1 Sphingomonas bacterium
CGCGACCTCTTCCTGGTCCATGTCGACCGGGATCAGCGTCTGTTCGCGCTTCATCACGTCGGCCATCGCGATTCCGCGCGGGGTGCGCAGGATCCACGACAATTGGCATGTCCCGACCGGCTTGTGCGCCGGGTCGACCACGAAGATTTCCCAGAAATCGGTGGTCAGTTCCTCGTGCCCGCGCAAATAATCGATCGCGTCGCCGACGGTCCAATGTTCGGGCACCGCGATCAGCTCGCGCTGCATCAGGCGGCCGGCGGATTCCTCGGGATAGCTCAGCGCTTCCTCGATCGCCGCGCGATCGTCGGGCTCCATCGCGCGCAGCACTTCGCGCTGCTCATCGGCGTCGAGGTCCTCGATGATTGCGACCGCATCGTCGGTGTCGAGCTCGGAGGCGATGTCGGCGACCTGTTGCGGCTCGAGCGCGTCGATCAGATCCTCGCGGACATAATCGTTCATCTCGGCGAACACGTCGGCGTCGAGCAGGTCGGCGAGCGCCTTGGCGAGCGGCCCGCGATCCTCGTGCGGGGTCAGCTCGAACAGGTCGGCGATATCGGCGGGGTGGAGCGGTTCGACCAGCGCGCGCGCGGCGTCGGAATCGCCGGCCTCGACCGCGTCGAGCACGGCACGGACGAACGCCGGCTTCAGCCGGTCGTCCTCATCCAGCTGATCGGCAACGTTATCGAGTTCGGTTGCGCCGTCCGCGGGCGCCAGATCGGTCTCGCTCATCGTCTGACCTTGGTTCGGGCGCGGGGATATCCATATCGGGGGCCGTTAGCCGCTTTCATCGGGGTTTGCCAGCACCGAACGGCGCGTCTATCGCCACGCCAATTCATCACGTTACGGAGCATTCTCATGGCCGACGCCCCCGAAAAACTGACCCTGACGCTCGATGGCGGCGATGTCGTCATCGCGCTGCGCTCCGACCTCGCGCCGCAGCATGTCGAGCGCATCGCCGAACTGGCGAACGAAGGTTTTTACGACGGCGTGGTGTTCCATCGCGTCAACCCCGGCTTCATGGCGCAGGGCGGCGACCCGACCGGGACCGGGATGAAAGGATCGGACAAGCCCGACCTGCCGCAGGAGTTCTCCAAGGAGCCGCACGTCCGCGGCACCGCATCGATGGCGCGGACCAACGATCCGAACTCGGCCAACAGCCAGTTCTTCATCTGCTTCGACGACGCGCGCTTCCTCGACGGCCAGTATACCGTGTGGGGCCAGGTCGAAAGCGGCATGGACCTGATCGACGCGCTCCCGAAGGGCGAGCCGCCGCGCGAGCCGGGTAAGATTCTGAAGGCGCGCGCGGAGTAAGCCACTTTCCTCTCCAGCTTTCGCGGGAGAGGCTACGGAGACTTGGCGGCTTGCCGAAATCGGTGAGGGTCTTCTTTCTTCTTCATTGCGGACGAAGAAAGTAGACCCTCACCCAACCCTCTCCCGCGAAGGCGGGAGAGGACCAGGAAAGAAGATTCTAAGTCCGCGTGATGTTGCCGCGCCAGCCGGCTTCGCTTCGCTCAGCTCGCCTTCATATTGCTCGACACGTTCGTAAACGTCGTCTTGAGCCGGTTGCCCAGCCCCTGCATGGCAGCGATCGCGGCGACCGCAATCAACGCTGCGATCAGTCCATATTCGATCGCGGTCGCAGCGCGGGTATCGCGGAGCCGCTTGAAAAGCTTGGTCATCTCGAAACATCCCCAGATATTCCCCGGGATGCTTAGGTCAGACGGCTTGAAATAAGGTTAATGCGGCAGGGACTATGTCCCAACCTCGACCAACGTCTCGACCAGCCAGTCATGGAACAGCTTCACCGCGCGTTGCTGCATCGCGCGCGGGCGGCACACGAACCAATAACTGTACGGGCTCGCCACTTCGATATCGAACAATTTGACCAGCCGCGGGTCGTGCGCCTCGTCGAAATGGCTGGCGTGCATGAACGCGACGCCGAGCCCCTGCGCCGCCGCCTCGAGCATCAGCGCGCCCGAATCGAAATGATCGATCGCCAGCGGATCGAGCTCGTCGAGCCCGGCGGCGTGGCGCCACGCGCTGAACGTGTCGGGCATGTCGCGGTGAATGAGCGCCGTCAGCCCGGCGAGCTGCTCGGGCCGGGTAACCGGGTCCGGCCCTTCGACCAGCGATCGCGCGCCGATGACATAGACCTGATTGCTGTCGAGCCGCCTGGCGTAGAGGCTCGGGTCCGGCTCGCGGGTCAGCGCGATCGCCGCGTCGAGCCCGTCGCCGACGCGCGCCATCGCGTGCCCCGCGGTGTCGATGTCGAGATGGAGCTGCGGATATTTTGCGCGCAGTTCGGCAAGGTGCGGGAACAGCCGCTGCGACGCGAACAGCGGGAGCACGCCGAGCCGCAAGCGCAACACTTCGGTCCCGCTGGTCATGAATTCGACCGCGTCGGTCAGGCGGTCGAGCACCGGCGCGATCTGCTGCAGCAATCGCTCGCCATCCTCGTTGAGCACGACCGCCTGGTGCCGGCGTTCGAACAACGGTTTGTCGATGAAGCGCTCCAGCGCCTGGATTCGGCGGCTGAGCGCGGGGGCGGACAGCGCCAATTCCTGCGCCGCGGCCTTGACCGACCCGGTGCGGGCGACCTGAACGAACGCTTCGATCGCGGTCAATGGCGGCAGCCGGCGCATCCTCTTTCCCCTACGTCATCCTGACGTTGTGCGTTGCGGCACATACCGTCCGAGGCAACGCTACCATTTCCCCTCGTATAAAATCCACCGGCGATTGCGAAAGTTGCATGCAAGCGGTTTCATTTCGCACTTGCACAATAATCTGCTGCACCGCACATATGGGGAGCCTTTCAGGCATCCTCTCCTAAAAACTTTTCCGGCCGGGCCCTTGGGTCCGGCCTTTTTTTGTCTTGATTCCGGTCGCTTGATATCGTGCCCCTCGCACATCGGGAACCGCCTCGCTATCTCACGCGCTCCCGATTCCCCGGACGAGCAGGATTTCGTATGGCAGACGGCGACGACGCGCCCCACCGCAAGCTTCAAGTCGCCAATGCGCGGCCCGAGGATAGTGGGCGTGGCCTGGCGCACATTCCCCGCGCGCTGATGGCCGCGATCGGGATCGGCGAGGGCGACGTGATCGAGATCGTCGGCAAGACCAACACCCCAGCTCGGGCGGTCGCGCCCTATCCCGAGGACGAGGGGTTAGAGCTGATCCGCATCGACGGCTTGCAGCGCGCCAATGCCGGGGTCGGGTCGGGCGACTTCGTCGATATCCGCAAGGCCGAAGTAAAGGCGGCGACCCGCGTGATCTTTGCCCCCGCGCAACAGAATTTGCGGTTGCAGGGATCGACCGCCGCGCTCCAGCGCACCTTTTTCGGGCGTCCGCTCTGCCAGGGCGACGTGGTCGCCACCGCGGGTCAGCAGCGCGTCGATCCCGAGGGCATGCCGCCCAACGTTGCGCAATATCTTCGCGCGCCGGCCTATGCACTGCAGGAAATCCGCCTCGCGGTGATCGCGACGGTACCCAAGGGTATCGTGTTGATCGACCAGAATACCGAGATCGAGCTGCGCGCCGAATATGAGGAAGTGAAGGACGCGCGCCGCGCCGACGTGACGTACGACGATATCGGCGGAATGGGCCCGACGATCGACCAGTTGCGCGAGATGGTCGAATTGCCACTGCGGTACCCCGAATTGTTCCAGCGGCTCGGCGTCGATCCACCCAAGGGCGTGTTACTCCACGGCCCCCCCGGCACCGGCAAGACGCGGCTCGCGCGCGCGGTCGCCAACGAAAGCGACGCGCAATTCTTCCTGATCAACGGCCCCGAAATCATGGGGTCGGCGTACGGCGAGTCCGAGTCCAAGCTGCGCCAGGTGTTCGAGGAAGCCGCCAAGAACGCGCCGTCGATCGTGTTCATCGACGAAATCGATTCGATCGCGCCCAAACGCGGCAACGTCACCGGCGAGGCGGAGAAGCGGCTGGTCGCGCAATTGCTGACCTTGATGGATGGGCTGGAGGCACGCGCAAACCTGGTCGTGATCGCCGCGACCAACCGGCCCGAGGCGATCGACGAAGCGCTGCGGCGTCCCGGCCGGTTCGACCGCGAGATCGTCGTCGGCGTCCCCGACGAGCGCGGGCGGCGCGAAATCCTCGGCATCCACACCCGCGGCATGCCGCTCGGCGACCGCGTCGATCTGGATGAGCTGGCGCGCACGACGTACGGCTTCGTCGGCGCCGACCTGGCGGCGCTCGCGCGCGAGGCGGCGATCGAGGCGGTGCGCAAGATCATGCCGCGCCTCAACCTCGAAGACCGTACGATCCCGCCCGAGGTGCTCGACACGCTGGCGGTGACGCGCGAGGATTTCCTCGACGCGCTCAAACGCGTCCAGCCGAGCGCGATGCGCGAAGTCATGGTCGAGGCGCCGCGCGTCCGCTGGGACGATGTCGGCGGGCTCGACGACGCGCAGATGCGGCTCAAGGAAGGCGTCGAACTGCCGCTCAAGGACCCCGACGCGTTCCGCCGCCTCGGCATCCGCCCGGCCAAGGGCTTCCTGCTCTACGGCCCGCCCGGCACCGGCAAGACCTTGCTGGCCAAGGCAGTGGCGCGCGAGGCCGAGGCGAACTTCATCTCGACCAAATCATCCGACCTGCTCAGCAAATGGTACGGCGAGAGCGAGCAGCAGATCGCCCGGCTGTTTTCCCGGGCCCGCCAGGTCGCGCCGACCGTGATCTTCTTCGATGAGCTCGATTCGCTGGTGCCGGCACGCGGCGGCGGGCTGGGCGAGCCGCAGGTCACCGAGC
>NZ_JAQGKZ010000145.1 GCF_028289855.1 Sphingomonas bacterium
CGCCAGCGCCGTCATTCCTTGCGGCGCGATGGATGCTGCAACAAGTTCAGCATGACGGTGGTGGCTACTTGGCCAAAGCCGCATCGACGGCATCGTGGAACACCTTGATCCCGCCCTCGAGCCCGCCGAGCGTCAGCCGGTCGATCGCGCCCGACATCAGCCCTTCCTGACCCAACGCCGCCGCGCGGAAATCCTCCGCGCCGAACACGCCGCCGTCGAGCAGGTTCCAGCTCTTCTCCCAATGCGCCAGCGCCTTCTCGGTCACCGGCGGCTCGGGAATCAGCATGAAATCCTCGACCAGCACGCGGTCGACCCCGCGCGGCATCAGCGTCATCAGGTTCATGTAATCGGGGCTGACGATCAGGATCGTCGCGGGAAACATCTGGTAGGTATAGGTGATCGCGCGGCGCAGCGTCGGCCAGTCTTCGGCCGCGCATTCTATGGCTTCGACATCGCGCCCGACGGCCGAGCGCTGGTGCGAGCCGATGAAATCGCCCGACGCGACGCCGTCCTTGAAGAACGGCCCGATTGTCGCGGCGTGGAGCCGCTGGACGTGATAGCTTTCCAGGAACGCGTCCATGATCAGCTTCCAGTTCGCCGCGACATCGTGCGTGCGCCGCTTGAACAGGTGCTGCCCGGAAAGGTCGAAGGCGTCGAAGTCGTGGCCCAGCGTGTCAGGCTCGGCAAAGTCGGCTTCCTCGTCGAACGCAAACCAGATCAGCCCGCCCGCCTCGCGCGTCGGCAGACGCCTGAGGCCCAGCGTGCCCTTGTCGAGACCGGGAAAAGCATCGGCGCGCGGCAAAGCGAGCAGCTTGCCGTCGAGGCCGTAGGTCCAGGCGTGATACGGGCATACCAGTTTCGCCGCGCACACCGTTTCGCCGCCTTCGACCAAGCGCGTGCCGCGGTGCTGGCAGACGTTGAGGAAGACGTGCGCCACCCCATCGCGGTCACGCGTGACGAGCAGCGGCTTGCCATAGCCGTCATGCGGCACGGCCATCCCCGGTTCCGGCAGCAACGCCGACGGTGCGATGACCAACGGTCGTGTGCCGAACAGCCGTTCGCACTCCACCCCAAATCGCACGGGATCGGTATAGGCCGACGCGGCGACATGCGTGACCTTTACCTCGCGTCGCTCGCCGCCGTCTGCCAGTTTTTTCGCCAGCGCGAGTTGCCCCGGCGTCGGCGCGATCCCGGTCGCCACGTTCATGGCTTCCTCTCCCCGTATTTGCGGCTAGTGTCTGCCGATAAGAAGTGGGGAGCAAGCCTGAATGAGCGACACCGCCGCGGCAGTACGGCCAAAGGGCCTGAAGGTGTTCGCCGCCGCGATCCGTACGCGCAAGTCGGCGTCGATGCTGGTGTTCGGCTTTTCGTCGGGACTGCCCGCCGCATTGCTCGTCGGCACGCTGACGGCATGGCTGGGTGAGGTCGGAATCAAGCTCGCGACGATCGGCGTGCTGTCGTGGATCGGGCTGACCTATGCCTTCAAGTTCCTGTGGTCGCCGCTGGTCGATCGCGTGCAACTGCCCGTCATCGGCGCGCTGGGGCGGCGCAAGAGCTGGATCGTGTCGTGCCAGGTGCTGATGATCCTCAGCCTGATCGCGATCGTGATGACCGACCCGGTGACCGATATCGGCCGGTTCGCGATCTTCGCGTTCATCGGAGCGCTCGCGTCCGCGACGCAGGATATCGCGATCGACGGCTGGCGGATCGACGTCGCCGACGAGAAAACGCCGGTCGAATTGCTGTCGTCGGTTTACCAATTGGGCGGGCGCAGCGCGAGCATCGTCGGCGGTGCGGTGGCGCTGTACCTCGCGGCGCGGATGTCGTGGCCCACCGTCTACCTCGTCATGGCGGTATTGATGGGTGTCGTGCTCGTGCTGGGGCTCGGGGCGCCCGATACCGACCGGCCGCCGAGCGCGCCGGTCAGTGCGCTGGCGCAGCCGGGCGAGATCAACCCGCGCATTAGGGCTATCGCGTTGCTGATCGTCGGGGCGAGCTGGACCTGGGCGATCGTCACACTGATCATGTTCATGGTCAGCATGCTCGGCGAGGTGCCGGTCGGCGCGATCCGGCCATCGGCGGGCGATTTCCTCAAGACTTACGGCGTGATCATCGTCGCGGCGACGGTGTTCGTGCCGCTGGTCGTGGCGGCCGTGCTCAATCGAATGAAGGCGCGCGGGGAAGGCGTGCAGTCGGTCGAGGATACGACTCATTCGAGTGCGCGAACGGCTGCCAACCACCTCTACGGCGCGCTGATCGCGCCGCTAGCCGACCTCGCCGAACGGTTGCGCTGGGGCGTCGTGCTGGTGATCGCACTGATCCTGACCTACGCCTTGTGCTACAACGTCTGGGCGTCGTTCGCGTACCCATTCTACCTTGATTACATGCATTATTCGAAGGACGAGGTCGCGTTCGCGTCGAAGATTTTCGGCATCATCATGTCGATCGTCGGGGTCAGCATCGGCGGGTATCTGTTCCTCAAGATCGGGCGTTTCCGCACGGTGTTGATCGGTGCGCTGCTGCCGATCTTCGGCAATTTCGTGTTCGCCGATCTCGCCGACGGGTCGCCCTATATTGACATGGTTCTCCACGCGACGCGGCTCGACTTGCTGGCGCAGGCGTTCGGCAGCGACCTGCGTATGGCGCGGTTGCTGCTCGCGATCTGTTACGAGAATATTTCGACCGGGATCGCCGGTGCGGCACTCGTCGCGTTCGTGTCCGGCGTCGTGAGCAAGAAGTTCGCTGCGGTCCAATATTCAGTACTGTCGTCGATGACCTTCCTGGTCGGCGCGTTGATGCGCGCGCCGGTAGGGGAGGCGATCCCGCTCTATGGTTACGGCAACGTCTTCCGCTGGCTGTCGCTGGCCGGAGTGATCGCCATCGTGTTCGTGCTGCTCGAATGGTGGCGCACGTCGCGCATTCCCGTCGTGGCCGAGCCGGGGCATACCGGCGAGCCTGGCTGATGCTGCCACTGATTCTCTACGGCGGGTCGATCTTCTGCCAGGTGGCGTGCGTGGTCCATTGCATCCGGCTGGGCCGCAACCAGTTCTGGATCTGGCCGATCGTCTTCTTTCCGGTCGTCGGCTGTCTCGCTTATTTCGTCGTCGAAGTACTGCCGGGGATGCAGGGCAACCGCCACGTCCGCGTGATGCGCGCACAGGCGGCGAAGGCGATCGACCCGGAGCGCGAGGTGCGGTCGGCGCGCGACGCGTTGGGGCTCGCCGACACGATCGCCAACCGTATCCGGCTGGGCGATGCGCTGGCCGCGGTGCGGCGGCCGGGTGAGGCGATCCCGCTCTATCGCGAGGCGATCGACGCCCAGCCGCTACCCGACCCGCGCACCGAGACCAAGTTAGCCAACGCGTTGTTCGAGAACGATGAGGTCGATGCCGCGTTGGAAATCGTCGACGGCATCAAGCAGCCGACCGGGCAAAGCGAACGCGACAAACTCAGCCTGTTGCGCGCGCGGCTCTACGATCACGTGGGTCGCCAGGACGAGGCGCTGGCGATCTATCAGGATATCGTCACGCGGATGCCTGGCGAGGAAGCGCGCTGCCGCTATGCCGCGTTGCTGCTCGACATGGGACGAAAGCGCGAGGCGCTGGGCGTGCTGGAGGAGGTCGAGGACCGGATGAAGCGGCTCGACAGCTACCAGCGCCGCGCCGATGCCGAGATGTACCGCTGGGCAATCGACAAATTGAAGGAACTGCGCGGCTAGCCGCCGATCGGCAGCCCCAGATCGGCGAACGCCACCGACAGCGCCGCGGCGCTAGCCGTGATCGCGTCGGCACGGCGCTCCGCCATCAGGTCGGCGAGCAGCAGGCGCGCGGTATCGGGGCGACGCTCCGCATTTCCGACCGCGTCGATCAACGCGCCTTCCGCCCACGTCATCCTCGCGCAACAGCATGGCGCGATCGCGATCGTTGTCGTCGCTGTGGCGGCGAGTTCGGCCATGAACGATCGGGCGAGGACCAGCGGACGACGAAAACCCTGGCCAAAGGCGGCGATGAAGGTTTGCGCGACATGCGCATCATTCAACCCGTGCGCACCCATCCGGCGGATCGCGATCAATAACAGGCGCGCACCGGCAACGGCCGGCAATGGGTGCGGCAATGCCGTCGGTGTGGAGGCTGGCGAGGGGGCGGGGAGCGTGGTCAAGGTGGTGACTCCGTCGTGGAACACCATTCTCGATAATCTGCTATTGATAGTCAATCGCAATAGTAGATTTAACTCGGCAGTTCGTCGTTTGCTGCGAGCGCTTCGCCGGCAAGATAGAGCGAGCCGGCGATCAGCACGGTCGGTGCTCCTTCCCCATTAGCCGCCAATCGGTCGATCGCTTCGCCGAGGCTGAACGCGGGATAGCAATGGCGCGGCATGGCGTGTGCCTGGGCGAAAGCGGCAATATCGCGCGGATCGTGATGCTCATGGCCGATTAGCGGAACGGCATGCGCGACCCGCACCAGCGGAGCCAGCGGGCCGAGGACATCGGCGATCTTGCGCGTGCTCATCAGGCCGAACACCATGTCGATCGGCGCCGATCCCGCCAGCGACGCCGCGATCGCTTGTGCGGCATCGGCGTTGTGGCCACCATCGATCAGCACTGTGCGGCCCGGCAGCTTCGCGGTGAGCGGGCCAGGGCCGAGCCGCTGCAGCCGGGCGGGCCATGTCGCGTGCTCCGCCGCTGCGACGTACGCCTCAGGCGGGATCGTCAGCACACGTTGATGCCGCAGCATTGCGATGGCCAGCGCCAGATTGGCTTGCTGATGCGATCCGGCGAGGTGGGGGAGCGGGGTCACTACTCGCCCCGCCGCATCGCGATAAGTGACGTGGGTTTCATCGGCCGACCAGAACCAATGCCCGCCCTCGGCCGCGATCGGGGCGCCGGCGGTACGCGCTACGCTCGCGATCCGCGCCTCGATCTTGGCCGGATAGCGCATGGTGACGAGCGGGACGTGCGGTTTGGCGATCCCGGCCTTTTCGGCCGCGATGCCTTCGATGTCGCTACCGAGGAAGCGTTCGTGATCGATCCCAAGCTGCGCAATGCCGGTGACGATCGGTTCGGCGATGACATTGGTCGCGTCGAGCCGCCCGCCAAGGCCGACCTCGACGATGCAGGCGTCGGCGGGCGTGCGCGAGAAAGCGAGGAAGGCGACGGCGGTCGTCACCTCGAAGAAGCTCGCGCCTATATCGCCCCCGGCATCGAGCACTTCCTCCAGCAAGGGCGCGAGTTGCGCGTCGTCGATCAGTGTGCCGGCGAGCCGGATACGTTCGTTGAAGCGGACGAGGTGCGGGCTCGAATAGACGTGCGTCTTATATCCCGCCGCCCCGATCGCGGCGCGCAGGAAGGCGCAGGTCGATCCCTTGCCGTTGGTGCCCGCGACGTGGAGGACGGGGGGCAGGTGCTCGTGCGGGTTGCCGATGCGCGCGAGGAGGTCGGCGATGCGTTCGAGGCCAAGGATGTCGGCGCCCGGCGACAATGCCCAGAGGCGGTCTAGCTGGCGCTGCACGGAGGGGTCGGTCGAGGAGGCGTGGTCGGGCATCAGCGAAGCAATGCGGAGATCGAGACGGCTATTGAAACCGTTCGTGTCGAGCGAAGTCGAGACACCGTGCGCTCCCTAAACCGTTTCTCGACTTCGCTCGACACGAACGGAATCTTTAGTCCCGACGGCGCTACGCCGCCTTCCGCCGCTCGCACAAGTACGCCACCACGCTCGCCAGCGTCGCCTTCAGCTCCGCGCGCGGCACGACCATGTCGAGCATGCCGTGGTCGAGCAGATACTCCGCGCGCTGGAACCCCTCGGGCAGCTTTTCGCGGATCGTCTGCTCGATTACGCGCTGGCCGGCGAACCCGATCAACGCGCCGGGCTCGGCGATCTGGACGTCGCCGAGCATTGCATAGCTCGCGGTGACGCCGCCGGTGGTCGGGTCGGTCAGCACGACGATGTAGGGGAGCCCGGCATCGTGGAGCATCTCGATCGCCACCGTCGCGCGCGGCATTTGCATCAGGCTCAAAATGCCCTCCTGCATCCGCGCGCCGCCGGCCGCGGTGAAGATGATATAGGGCGCTTGTTCCTCGATAGCGGTTTCGACCCCGCGCACGAACGCTTCGCCGACCGCCAGCCCCATCGATCCGCCCATGAAGGCGAAGTCCTGCACGCCCACGACTGCCTTGCGCCCGTCGATCGTGCCGGTTGCGTTGATCAGCGCGTCGCTTTCGCCGGTCGCGGCGCGCGCCGCCTTGATGCGGTCGGTGTAACGCTTCTGGTCGCGGAATTTGAGCGGATCGTCGGGCACCTTGGGGGGGGCGAGTTGCTCATAGCTGTCTTCGTCGAAAATCTGCGCGAAGCGGACGGTCGGGCCGATCCGTTCGTGGTACGCGCAATTGGGACAGACGTAGAGATTGTCCTCCAATTCCTTGGCGAACACCATCTGCCCGCACCCCTTGCACTTGTGCCAGAGGTTGTCGGGGCCTTCCTTCTTCGGAATGACGTAGGAGAGCGCGTTGCGGACGCTCGTTAGCCAGCTCATGCTATTTCCTTCCTCGCGGCGCGCACCGCGCTCGACAAGCTTTCGATATAGGCGCGAACCGGCTCGGCCGCATCCTTGCCGTGCTGCCCCACCAATTCGACGATCGCCGAGCCGACCACGACTCCGTCGGCGACACGAGCGATGGCAGCGGCTTGTTCGGGGGTGCGGATGCCGAAGCCGACCGCGACGGGCAGGTCGGTCGCGGCCTTGAGCCGCGCGACGGCCTCTTCGATCGAACCTTGCGCCGCCTGTTGCTTGCCGGT
>NZ_JAQGKZ010000017.1 GCF_028289855.1 Sphingomonas bacterium
GGCTGTTCGCCAATTAAAGTGGTACGTGAGCTGGGTTCAGAACGTCGCGAGACAGTTTGGTCCCTATCTGCCGTGGGCGTCGAAATTTGAGAGGAGTTGACCCTAGTACGAGAGGACCGGGTTGAACGTACCTCTGGTGTACCTGTCGTCGTGCCAACGGCGCAGCAGGGTAGCTATGTACGGACGGGATAACCGCTGAAAGCATCTAAGCGGGAAGCCTCCCTCGAGATAAGATTTCTTAGGACGGTCGTAGACCACGACCTTGATAGATCGGATGTAGAAGTACGGTAACGTATGGAGCTAACCGATACTAATTGTCCTATTCGCGCTTGAGAGTTCCACCATCAATGACAGCATTGGGCCATCGGCTCAGCGTTGCCATCCGGTTGGATGATTGAGTTCGACGCCAGAATGAAATTCCTTGGTTCATCGGCATGCTTTCGCCGGATGAACATACAAAGGTGCATCGATTTTAAGGAACCCATCAGAGCAATCGCTTTGGTGGGAACCGATAAGAACCGTTCTACTGCGCATTGCGCACCGGCTTCATTGCCTGGTGATCATAGCGTCGGTGTCCCACCCGATCCCATCCCGAACTCGGCCGTGAAACCCGACCGCGCCGATGGTACTATCGCTCAAGCGATGGAAGAGTAGGTCGTCGCCAGGCATTGCAGCTGGTGCGTAATATGCACGGAACGTTTCTTTTGAACCCATTCACTATGTCGATCGTCCCACCCCCCTCCCCGGGGCGGTCGGCGCTGGCGCGGGGTGGAGCAGCCCGGTAGCTCGTCAGGCTCATAACCTGAAGGTCACAGGTTCAAATCCTGTCCCCGCAACCAACGCCAAACGCGAACAAGCCCGCGAGTCTCACGACTCAGCGGGCTTTTTGCTGTCTTACTGAGATCATATGACGCGATCGTGCTGACGCTTGGCGCAACGATCGGACGCGTCTAGGATTGTGTCCGCGGGCACGAACAGGGAGACGCTGGATGGCGGTCGAATTCCTTCTCAACGGCAAGACGATGTCGTTCGACGGCGACCCCGACACACCGCTCCTCTGGGTGATCCGCGATTATGCCGGGCTGACCGGCACCAAATACGGCTGCGGCATCGCGCAATGCGGGGCGTGCACGGTCCACCTCGACGGCAAGAACCGGCGGTCGTGCGTGACTCCGGTCGATACCGTCGCGGGGAGATCGGTGACGACGATCGAGGGTGTCAGCGGCCCAGTCGCCGCCGCGGTGCAGAAGGCGTGGGTGGCGATCGACGTGCCGCAATGCGGGTTCTGCCAGTCGGGGCAGGTGATGAGCGCGATCGGATTGCTGTCGGCCAAGTCAAAGCCCACCGATGCCGATATCGACGCGGGCATGGCAGGGAATATCTGCCGTTGCGCGACCTATGTCCGCATCCGCCAAGCGATCAAGGACGCCGCCGGCGTGAAGGTGTCGGCATGACCGCGCTATCCGCCGACCGCCGCCAGTTCCTCGCCGGGTCGGGCCTCGTCCTGGGGCTGATGCTGCCCATGCGCGGCGCAAAGGCGCTCGCCGCGACGGCCACGTTTGCCCCCAACGCCTTCGTCCGCGTGTTGCCCGACAACACCGTCAGCGTCGTCATCAAGCATGTCGAGTTCGGCCAGGGACCGGCGACCGGGCTGACCACGATCGTCGCCGATGAGATGGACGCCGACTGGTCGCAGATGCGGATCGAGTTCGCGCCGGCCAACGACCCGCTCTATAAAAATCTCGCATTCGGCACGATGGGCACCGGCGGATCGACCGCAATGGCCAATAGCTGGGCACAGATGCGCAACGCCGGCGCATCGGCACGTGCGATGCTGGTCGCGGCCGCCGCGAAGCAATGGAACGTGCCTGCCGCGGAGATCAAGGTCGCAAAAGGCGTCGTCAGCCATGGCGCCAAGAAAGCCAGTTTCGGCGATCTCGCCGCAACCGCCACGACGATGCCGGTGCCCGACAAGCCGGTGCTCAAGACACCCGATCAATGGACCTTGATCGGCACCGACGTCCCCAAGATCGACAGTTTGATCAAATCGACCGGCGCTGCGCAGTTCACGATGGACGTCACGCGGCCCGGCATGGTCGTCAGCCTGATCGAGCATGCGCCGGCATTCGGCGGCACGGTGAAATCGGTCGACGACAAAGCAGCGCTGGCGGTGCCCGGCGTCGTCGCGGTCAAGACGATCCCGCAGGGTGTCGTCGTTTATGCCAAAGATACGTTCACGGCGATGAAGGGGCGCAAGACGCTTAGCATCGATTGGGACTTGTCGAAAGCGGAAACACGGTCGAGCGAGCAACTGATCGCGACCTACAAGGCGGCGAACGCCAACCCTGGGGTCGAGTGCGAGGCCAACGGCGACGCCGCCAAGGCCATCGCCGGCGCTGCTAAGAAACTCGACGCGACCTACATCTTCCCATTCCTCGCCCACGCGCCGATGGAGCCGATGGACGCGGTGATCGAGCCGCGCGCCGGTGGCGCCGATTTCTACGCCGGCAGCCAGTTTCAGGTCGGCGACACAGCGGCCGTCGCGGGAGTGCTTGGCGTGCCATTCGCCGGGATGACGCTCCACGAACAATATGCCGGGGGCAGTTTTGGCAGGCGGGCGACGCCCGACATGGGCAATGCGGTCGAGGCGGCGATGGCGTGCAAGGCGCTCGGCGGCACGACCCCAGTCAAGCATTTATGGACTCGCGAAAACGACATTCGCGGCGGGCGCTATCGTCCGCTGATGGTCCACCATATTTCGGGCGGGGTTGATGCCAAGGGTGCGATTGTCGGGCTCGACGTGCGCACTGCGGGGCAATCGTTCATGCGCGGCACCGCCTTCTTCAATCCGGCGGAAAAGTTTGACGAGGCGATGGTCGAGGGGCTGACTAAGAGCGCCTACGCCTTTCCCAATCTCCGCGTCGGCGCAAACGAGATGAAGAACGGCGTGCCGACCCTGTGGTGGCGGTCGGTTGGCAACACGCACACGGCGTACGTGATGGAGACGTTCCTCGACCGGCTGATCGAGCTGGGGAAGGGCGATCCGATCAAGGCGCGGCTGGCGCTAATGAAAGAAGATAGGGCGAAGGCGGTGCTCCGAAAGGTCGCCGAACTCGCCGGCGGGCTAACCGCCAAATCGGGCCGCGCGCGCGGTGTCGCGTTCCACAAGAGCTTCGGGTCGTACGTCGCGCAGATCGCCGAAGTGTCGGTCGGCAGCGAAGGCGTGCCGCGCGTCCACAAGATCTGGGCGGCGATCGATTGCGGGGTGGCGATCAACCCCAACGTCATGCGTGCACAGGTCGAGGGTGGGGTCGGCTATGGGCTGGGGCACGCGCTCTATTCGGAGATCACGCTCGGCGAGGGAGGCGTGGTGCAGCAGTCGAATTTCGACACCTACCGGTCGTTGCGGATCGGCGAGATGCCCGATGTCGAGGTGGCGATCGTCAAATCGACCGCGGACCCGACCGGGATCGGCGAGCCCGGCCTCCCGCCCGCCGCGCCCGCAGTCGCGAACGCGTGGCGCAAATTGACCGGTAAAGTGGTGGAACGACTGCCATTCATCCATGCCTCCAACACGGGAGGTAAGGCATGATGACGCTTCCGCGCTTCGGGCTAGCGGCCTTCGTGGCAGCCGCCTTTATCCTTCCCTTCGCCATCGCCCATGGGGAGGCTGCGAATGGCCTCAAGCCGGCGACGGCATTTGCGTCGATTGCCGACAAGAACGTACGGTCGGCGGCGATCTTCACCGAAATGGGCAAGGTGCTGACCTCGCCGCGCTGTCTCAACTGTCACCCGCGCACCGACAGCCCGACCCAAGGCGATGCGATGGTCGTGCACAACCCGCCGGTTACGCGTGGTCCCGACGGGATGGGCGCGGCTGGGATGGAATGCGGCACATGTCACGGCCCGCGCAACGCCAAATTCGCCAACGGGACTGGCACAGAGCCGGGTAACCCCAAATGGCACCTCGCGCCCAAATCGATGGCGTGGCAGGGGCTGACGCTCGGCCAGATCTGCGGGGCGATCAAAGATCCCAAACGCAACGGCGGCATGACGCTGGCGCAGCTGATCGAGCATAACGGCAAGGATGAGCTGGTCGGTTGGGGCTGGAACCCCGGTCCCGATCGCGCGCCCGCGCCGGGGACGCAAGCGGCGTTCGGGGAGCTGACAAAGGCGTGGGTCGAGAGTGGCTCGGTCTGCCCAAGATAAGCCCGCCGTCATGCCGGACTTGATCCGGCATTCATCTCTCAACGAGCCACACGGTCGCGGATGGATGGGCACCGGATCAAGCCCGGGGTGATGGGTTTGGTTGTGCTGCGCCCCGGCCTGCAGCAAATGCCTGCTTGACCTGAGCGCCCGCCCGACTCACGATGTGCCCATGACAAGCACCGATCCGGCCGCGATGTTCCGCGAGATGCTGGGCGAATGGGAGAAGATGGCGAACAGCCTTGGCGGGGGCCTCGCCAAGTCGGACGAATTCACGCGCTTCATGCACGGTGCGACCGCCGCGCAGATGAACTCCCAAGAGGCGATCAGCGGCATGATGACTCTCGCGCTCGCCGCCGCCAACATGCCCAGCCGCGCCGAGATCGAGGACCTGTCCGCCCGCCTCGCGCGGATGGAAGCGACGCTGGGGCGGATAGAGGAGAAATTGGGCGGCCCGCCCGAGCGCACCAATCGGCCCAAACCGAGCCGGACCCGCAAACCGCCCGCGGCGAAAGCCTGACGCTTTGGCGACCGCCGCCCTCGACATGACCGACGCCGCGCGCGTCGAGTTCGAACGGGCGATGCAGCGCAACCTCAAGGGTCTCGAATACTTCCAGACCAGCGGCCCGGCGCTCGGCGCGACCCCCAAGGACGTGCTGATCGAGCGCGGCACGATGCGGCTCTATCATTACCATCCGCGCACCGACGACGTGTACCGCGTGCCAATCCTGCTGGTGATGGCGACGACCAACCGCGGCTATATCTTCGATATGGTGCCGGGGCAGAGTCTGGTCGAATATTTGCTCGAGGCCGGGTTCGACGTGTTCATGCTCGATTGGGACGCGCCGCGCGCCGACGAGAAGAGCCTCAGCCTCGACAGCTATGTGCTCGATTTCCTCCCCGCCGCAGTCGCGCGGGTGAAGGCGGAGACGGGTGAGAACGATATCACCGTGGTCGGCTATTGCTTCGGGGGGGTGCTGTCGTTGCTATGGGCGGCGCTTCATCCCGATGCGGGGCTCGCCAACCTCGTCACCTTCACGACGCCGGTCGATTTCTCGAAGATGGAGATGTTCCAGAGCTGGGCGGACCGCCGTTTCTTCGACGTCGACAAACTGGTCGATACGTTCGGCAATTGCCCGGGCGATTACCTCTACACCGCATTCGACATGCTGCGCCCCGCCGCGCGCGCGGTCGGCAATGTGCGGCTCTACGACAATCTGTGGAACGACGATTTCGTCAAATCCTATCGCATGTTCGATCGCTGGAGCAGTGACACGCTCCCGCTGGCGGGCGAATATTTCCGCGAGACCACCAAGAAACTGATGTGGGGCAACCAGCTTTATGAGGGCGGGATGGAGGTTGGCGGAAGGGCCATCGACCTCGGCAGGATCACCGTCCCGTTCCTCCACGTCGCAGCTGAGCACGATCATATCGTGCCGACCGCCGCGTCGGCGCCGCTGATCGACATGATCGGATCGACCGACAAGCAGGAAATGATGCTCAAGGGCGGACATGTCAGTCTGGTCGCGGGGGGCAACGCGATCAAGCGGTTGTGGCCCAACCTCGTCGCATGGCTGGGCGAGCGGTCGACATGAGCCACGCTATCCGCCGCTTCCGCCCCGAGGATCGCGACAAGGTAATCGCATTCGCCGCGACCCTCCCCGAGCACGATCTGCTGTTCCTCAGCCGCGACGTGCGCGAGCCGCGCGTGGTGGCGGCATGGCTCAAGGCGATCGAAGAAGGCGAGATCGACAGTCTAATCGCGGAGGATAAGGGCGCAATCGTCGCCACCGCGGCGCTGGTCCACGACCCGCTGGGCTGGTCGGCGCATGTCGGCGAAGTCCGTCTGCTGGTCGCGCCCGGGCGGCGCGGATCGGGCTTGGGCAGCGACTTGCTCCAGGGCATTTTCATGATCGCGCGCGAACGAGGACTTGCCAAGCTGACCGCGCGGATGACGGTCGACCAGACCGGATCGATCGCGCTGTTCGAAGGTGTCGGTTTCCGGGCCGAGGCGATGCTCAAGGATCATGTGCGCGGGACCGACGGGCAAAGCCACGACCTCACCATCCTCAGCTACGACGCCGCGCGCGTGGCCGCGCGGCATGAGGCAATCGGTATCGAATAGGGATCGAATTAGTAGGGCGGGGCGTAGACCCTGCTCACGCAGGAGAAGATTGAATGGCCAGTGCAGCACCCCAAACGAGCGTCAAGGCGCCATCGGCGCTGCTCGCGCTGACCGAATTGCCGCGCGCGCTGTTCGAACTCGCGGCATTGCCTTGGGCGGCGCCGGCGCTGGCCACCGCGCCGCGCGGCGACGGCCATCCGGTGATCGTGCTGCCTGGCTTCGTCACCAGCGACCGGTCGACGGGGGTGCTGCGCGGCTTTCTCAAGCGGCACGGGTATCATGCGCATACGTGGGATTTGGGACGCAACCTCGGGCCCAAGGCGATCGGGCATCAGGGTGAGAAGCTGATCGACCGTGTGCTCGCGGTGCACGAGGCGACCGGACAGAAGGTCAGCCTGGTCGGCTGGAGCCTCGGCGGCGTCATGGCGCGGCTCGTCGCCAAGCGCATTCCGCATGCGATCCGCCAAGTCATCACGCTCGGCTCGCCCTTCTCGGGCAGCCCGAAGGCGTCGAACGTGTGGCGCGCATACGAAATGCTGACCGGGCAGAAGATCGACGCCGATCATACCAAGGCGCAGCTTCACGAAGTCTCGGCCCCGCCCCCGGTCCCCTCGACCGCAATCTATTCGCGCGCCGACGGCGTCGTCGCGTGGCAGAATTGCTGCGAGGAAATCGGGCCGATGTCCGACAATATCGAGGTCCATGGCAGCCATTGCGGGCTCGGCGTCAACGCCAGCGTGCTCTACGCGATCGCCGATCGCCTGGCGCAGGCCGAAGACGACTGGCACCCGTTCGAACGCAGCGGCATCCGCGCGTTCGTGTATCCCTCAGCGGGGCACGCCTAACCGCTCGAGCGCGTCCGTAGCGTATCGACCGCGATCCAATTGGTTTCCCACGTCGCGCCGGCATCGGCCGAAAACGCCTGGTCGAAACGCGCCTCGCGCGGGGACACTTGCGTGATGACGAAACGCACGATGACGACGCGCCCGTCGATATTGTCCTGACCGTAGAACACGCCACGCCCCTTGCCGTCGAACCCGCCATAGACCGGCGCGGTGAGCATGCCGTTTCGCAAGGACGCGAAGTTGAGGCTCCATTGCCGCGTCTGCGGGTTGTAGAGGCGCAACGACCCGCCCTCGATCTTGCTCTTCGCGCCTGTCACGGACAGTTCGACGAAGTTGGCTCTGCCATCGAGCAGCGGCTTGACGATGCTGGTGCCCTCATACTCGACCCAATCGGGCGTTTGCCCGGACAGCGGGTTACGCAGCACGCGAACCGAGGTGGTCCAGGTACCGATCTCGAAATCGAAGTCCTTTTGACCATCGCGTGCCGTCGAGGGAACATCCTGCGCGGCGGCGGACGGAAGCCGGCCACCGCGCAGACAAGCGCGACGCTGCCGAGAACGGCACGCAGCATGGGCGAGGCTCCTATTTCTTGCCCGCGCCCGTCGCATCGCGGCCGAACTGCATGATCAGGTCGCCGATCTCCCGTGCGTGCGCCAGCGCCCGCGCGCCCTGATCGCGTAGATACTCGCCCTGGATCTTCGCCACCTCGGCCGGTGACTTCGCGCCCGCCGCCTTGCGCATCGCGGCGAACGCCTCGCGGGTGTTGGCCTCGGCGTGCTCGATCACTTTCATGCTGATCGAATTGCCTTGCTTGGCGAGCTTCTCGCCCGACTTGCGGATGCTCGCGCCGACACCTTCGACGCGGTCAGCGGCAGACTTGGCGCCCTTTGCGGCGCGATCCGTTGCGTCCTTGGCGGCCTTGGCCGCACGGTCGGTGGCCTTCTTCGTCGCCGCAGCGGCCTTATCGGGGGCGTCCTTCGCGCGTTTCGCGCCCTTGTCGATCGCGTCCTTGACCTTCTTCGCCATCATTTTGCTCCCTTGGCAGCGCGCTTCGGCGCGGGTTTGGGTTTAGCCGGTGCCTTGCGCGCCGGCTTGTTCTCGTTGGCTTCCTTTTTCGGCGCAGCGGGCTTGAGCGCCGCCACCTTCAGCGCCGCGAACGACGACCGCAACGCATCGGCATAGCTATCCGGATCGGGCATCATGTCGCGGTCGGCGGTGAACGACACCGCGATCGTGTCGCCGTACGAATAGACCGTGTTGATCAGCCCCATGCTGTCGAACACCGGCGCGGTGCCGTACATCGCGACCATCCGCGCGCCGCAGAAATACAGCGGCACGCGGCTGCCCGGCACGTTGGTGACGACGCAGTTGAACGCGGGCGCGTGCATGTTGGCCGCGCCGACCCGCGTGTAGAGCCGCGCGCCGAGCCCGGCGAGGCCCGATGGGATCAGCTTGCTGTAGTCGGCGAGTGTCTTCGCGCCGACCGCGTTGGTCATCGCCTTCGAATTGACCGCATCGTCATGGACGAAGCGCAGCCGTTCGAGCGGGTCCTCGATCTGCGTGCCCAGCCCGACCACCATCGCCGAGACGAGGTTGCCCAGCGCCGCCTTCTCGCCCTCCTGCCGCACCGAGATCGGCGCCATCGCGGTCAGCGTTTCCTTGGGCAGTTCGCCTTTGTCCTTGAGGTAGGTTCGCAGCGCGCCACCGACGACGGCCAGGATGACATCGTTGACCGTCGCGTCCGCTACCGCTTCCTTGATCGCGCGCACTTCGGCGAGCTTGAACGGCACCGCATCCCACACGCGATGCGCCGACACCTTGCCGTTGAGCCGCGTCTTGGGCGCGGGACGGCTGTTCTTGAGGGAGACGTCGCCCTTGCCCGCCTGCACCGCCAGCTTGGCCATGCCGGGGAGCGACCGGCCGATCGTCTCGGCGATCCGCATCGGCTGGAGGAGGTTGTTGAAATAGCTGCGGGTGAGGAGGTCGGCGACGCGCGGCATGTTCTCGGGCGACCAGTCGTCGGGCTTGTCGGGCGTCTTCATGCTCGCGTCGAGGTCGTGCACCGCGGCCGACATCTCGACTCCCGACATGCCGTCGATCGCGGCGTGGTGGACCTTGGAGACGAGCGCGAAACAGCCCGGCGGCAGGCCGGGGATATTGTCGAGTCCCTCGACCACGGTGAATTCCCAGAGCGGCTTGGTCAGATCCATCGGCCGCGCGTGGAGCCGTGCGACCTGGATGCACAATTGCCGCCAGTCGCCGGGCTTGGGCAGCGCGATGTGGCGGACGTGGAATTCGATGTCGAACTCCGGGTCCTCGATCCAATAGGGATGATCGACATCGAACGGCACGCGGACGAGGCGCTGGCGGAAAGAGCGCGCGCCCGGCAAGCGCTGCTCGATAAAGCGCAGGACATCCTTGAAGCGGACGAACCCGTCGGGCGCGGTGGAGGGATCGTAGATGCCGACCGACCCGATATGCATCGGCGTGTGCGGCGTTTCCATATAGACGAACGACGCGTCCTGCGCGCTCAGTTGCTGCATGCGCACTCTCCTTGGCGCCGGCCGGTGCCGGTCTGTGCGCCATGCCTAGCAGAGCGTTCGCGTTCGGGCGACTCCGCGCTGAGTCCCGCCGCGGCGCGGTCGAATGTTGAGGAAGTTGAGGGTGGATTGGGGATTTCGGCGTCACGCGCCCGCCATGCGCCGGTCAGGCGATCACGCCGCACCGGCCATGCGTCGCTGACGCGCCACCCACGCGACATAAGCGCGCCATCGACGCGACGCTGGCGCGACACCCACGCACCGCGCCGGCGACGGCGACGCGACGGCGACGCGCCGGGCACGGTCGCGGTCGCGGAAGAAACGGTGAAAATCGGCATCGGCCGACGCTGACACGGCAAATCCTACATTTGAAGCATGAATCTGCTATGCCCGATCTTTCGATCGGGAGGGACGAATGCGGCGAACAATAGCGTTGGGGCTCGCGATGCTGGCGACGGGTGCGTCGAGCGCGCCGGCGATGCCGGGCTGGTTGAGCGGATGCTGGCTGGAGCAGAAAGGCACCAGTTGGACCGAGGAATGCTGGACCGGCCCGCGCGCCGACCAGATGATGGGGTCGGGCCGCGACGGCCGTGGCGACCAGGTCAAGTCATGGGAAACCATGCAGATCGAACGCGGCGCCGATGGCGCGCTGACATTCTACGGATCGGTCAAGGGCGGCGCGCGGGTCGCGTTCCCGATGGTGTCGGCGGGGCCGCGCGACATCGTGTTTTCGAACCCGAGCCACGATTACCCGCAACGCATCCATTATTGGCGCGACGGCATGGGATTGCGCGCGGAGATCGGGCAGATGGACGGCAGCCAGAAATTCGGCTGGAAATACCAGCGGCAGGGCGGGAATTGAGAAGCGCGTGCTCCGGCGAAGGCCGGAGCGTTGGATTTCGAGCGGTCCCTACCGGCCAACGCTCCGGCCTTCGCCGGAGCACGTGCAGTGTTAGCCGGCCTGTTCGGCGAGAACGGTAAGACCGCTCGTCGAGACCTCGGCGAAGCCGCCCTGGATCGGCACCAGCTCCGGCTCACCCTTGTCGGCCGCATAGACCGCCAGATTGCCGTCGCGGATCGTCGACATGACGGGCGCGTGGCCCTCCAACACGCCGAAATCCCCCTCCGTCCCCGGCACGACGACCATATAGACGTCCTCCGAGCGGAGCAGCTTTTCCGGTGTGACGAGTTCGAAGTGCAGCATTACGCCTCGGCCGCCATCTTTTCGGCCTTCGCGACGGCTTCGTCGATCCCGCCGACCATGTAGAACGCGCCTTCGGGCAAGTGATCGTACTCGCCCTCGACCACCGCCTTGAACGACTTCACGGTGTCCTCGATCGCGACGAACTTGCCGGGGATGTTGGTGAACACCTCGGCGACGTGGAACGGCTGGCTGAGGAAGCGCTGGATCTTGCGCGCGCGGCTGACGGTGATCTTGTCCTCTTCGGACAATTCGTCCATGCCGAGAATGGCAATGATGTCCTGCAGCGACTTGTACTTCTGCAGGATCGACTGGACCGCGCGGGCGGTGTCGTAATGCTCCTGGCCGACGACGCGGGGTTCGAGCACGCGGCTGGTCGAATCGAGCGGGTCGACCGCCGGGTAGATGCCGAGCTCCGAGATCGCGCGGTTGAGCACCGTCGTCGCGTCCAAGTGGGCGAACGAGGTCGCCGGCGCCGGGTCGGTGAGATCGTCGGCGGGGACATACACGGCCTGCACCGAGGTGATCGACCCCTTGTTGGTCGAGGTGATGCGCTCCTGCAGCGCGCCCATGTCGGTCGACAAAGTCGGCTGATAGCCCACCGCCGACGGAATGCGGCCGAGCAGCGCCGACACTTCGGCGCCCGCCTGGGTGAAGCGGAAGATGTTGTCGACGAAGAACAACACGTCCTGCCCTTCGACGTCGCGGAAATATTCGGCGATTGTCAGGCCCGACAGCGCGACGCGCGCACGCGCCCCGGGAGGCTCGTTCATCTGGCCGTAGACCAGTGCGACCTTCGAGCCTTCGGAGACGGCGTTGCCGTCCTTGTCCTTGGCAATGACGCCCGCGTCGAGGAATTCGTGATAAAGGTCGTTGCCCTCGCGCGTGCGCTCACCGACGCCCGCGAACACCGACGTGCCGCCATGGCCCTTGGCGATGTTGTTGATCAGCTCCTGGATGAGCACGGTCTTGCCGACCCCGGCGCCGCCGAACAGGCCGATCTTGCCGCCCTTGGCGTAGGGCGCGAGCAGGTCGATCACCTTGATGCCGGTGACCAGGATCGAGCTTTCGGTCGACTGGTCGACGAACAATGGCGCCAGCGCGTGGATCGGATGGCGCATGTCGGTCGCGACGGGCCCGCGTTCGTCGATCGGCTCGCCGATGACGTTGAGGATGCGGCCGAGTGTGGCGGGGCCGACGGGCACGCGGATCTGCGACCCGGTGTCGGTTACGTTCTGGCCGCGGGTCAGGCCCTCCGTCGCGTCCATCGCGATCGTGCGGACGGTGTTCTCGCCGAGATGCTGCGCGACTTCGAGCACCAGCCGGTTGCCGTTGTTATCGGTTTCGAGCGCCGAGAGGATCGCCGGAAGATTGTCCGGAAAGGTCACGTCGACGACGGCGCCGATGACCTGCGAGATCACGCCGACATTATTGGTCGTCGCCGGTGCGGCGGCGGTAGGGGCCGCGGCCTTGGGCGCGGCGGCCTTCTTGGCCGGAGCCTTGGTCTTGGGAGCAGCGGTTGCCATGTTTTCTTCCTGCCTTCTTCAATTCGTGCCCCGGCGGAGGCCGGGGTCCAGTTGCGAGCGGTCCGATACTGGGCCCCGGCCTTCGCCGGGGAACAGCAAGCCTAAAGGGCTTCCGCTCCAGAAATAATCTCGACGAGTTCCGTCGTGATCGCGGCCTGGCGGCTGCGGTTATACTGGATCGTCAGCCGGTTGATCAGGTCGCCGGCGTTGCGCGTGGCATTGTCCATCGCGGTCATCTTGCTGCCCTGCTCCGACGCGGCATTCTCGCGCATCGCGCGGAAAATCTGCACCGCGACGTTGCGCGGCAGCAGCTCGGCGAGGATTTCCTCTTCGTCGGGCTCGTAGTCGGCGGGGGTCAGCGTGACGTCCGACGCCGCGGGAATCGCGACCGGGATCAGCTGCTGCTCGGTCGGCTCCTGCGTCAGCACCGACTTGAAGTTCGAGAAGAACAGGTGCGCCACGTCGAACTCGCCCGCTTCGAAGCGCGCGATCAGGTCGTCGGCATAGCCGCGCGCGTCGGGGAAGACGAGCCGGTCGAGCGCGCCCGGCTCGATCGAATGGATGAAGTCCTTCGGGTACAGGCGGTTGAGCACCGCGCGGCCCTTCTTGCCGATCGTGTAGAATTTCACCGTCTTGCCGTCGGCGATCATCTCCGCCGCGCGGCGCCGCGCGAGCCGCGCGATGTTGGTGTTGAACGCGCCGGCCAGCCCCTTGTCCGACGTCGCGACGACGAACAGATGGACCTGGTCCTTGCCGGTGCCCGCGAGCAATTTGGGCGAGGACGGGCCGATCGTCACTTGCGACGCCAGGCTGGCGACGACCGCCTCGATCCGCTGCGCATAGGGACGCCCGGCTTCGGCCGCGTCCTGCGCGCGGCGCAGTTTCGCGGCGGCGACCATCTTCATCGCCTTGGTGATCTTCTGCGTCGACTTGACCGAGCCGATGCGGACCTTGAGGGCCTTGAGCGTCGCCATCTAGCTATCCGTTACGCGAACGTCTTGGCGAAGGCGTCGAGCGCGGCCTTGAGCTGGTCGCGGACGTCGTCCTTCAAATCCTTGCTGTCGCGGATCGACTTGAGCACGCCCTTGTGGTTGGCGCGCAGGTCGGCGAGCATCGCCGTCTCGTAGCGCACCACGGCTTCGACCGGCACGGTGTCGAGATAGCCTTGCGTACCGGCGAAGATCGACGCGGTCTGCTCCTCGAAGGGCAAAGGCGAGAACTGCGGCTGCTTGAGCAATTCGGTCAGGCGCGCGCCGCGGTTGAGCAGCTTTTGCGTCGACGCGTCGAGGTCCGAGCCGAACTGCGCGAACGCCGCCATTTCGCGGTACTGCGCCAGCTCTAGCTTGATCGAGCCCGACACCTTCTTCATCGCCTTGGTCTGCGCGGCCGAGCCGACGCGGCTGACCGACAGTCCGACGTTGATCGCCGGGCGGATACCCGCGAAGAACAGGTCGGTTTCGAGGAAGATCTGGCCGTCGGTGATCGAAATCACGTTGGTCGGGATGTAGGCCGACACGTCGCCCGCCTGCGTTTCGATGATCGGCAGCGCGGTCAGCGACCCGCCGCCCATCTTGTCCGACATCTTGGCGGCGCGCTCGAGCAAGCGCGAGTGGAGATAGAACACGTCGCCCGGATAGGCTTCGCGGCCCGGCGGGCGGCGCAGCAGCAGCGACATCTGGCGATACGCGACCGCCTGCTTCGACAGATCGTCGAACACGATCAAAGCGTGCATGCCGTTGTCGCGGAAATACTCGCCCATCGCGGTGCCGGTGTAGGGCGCGAGGAACTGGAGCGGGGCGGGGTCGGACGCGGTCGCGGCTACCACGATCGAATAGTCCATCGCGCCGTTTTCGGTCAGCGTCTTGACGAGCTGCGCCACGGTCGAGCGCTTCTGGCCGATCGCGACATAGACGCAATACAGCTTCTTCGACTCATCGTCGCCGGCGTTGACCGTCTTCTGGTTGATGAACGTGTCGATCGCGACGGCCGATTTGCCGGTCTGGCGATCGCCGATGATCAGCTCGCGCTGGCCGCGGCCGACGGGAACGAGCGCGTCGATCGCCTTCAGGCCCGACTGCATCGGCTCGAACACCGACTGGCGCGGGATGATGCCCGGCGCCTTGACTTCGACGCGGCTGCGCTGGTCGCTGACGATCGGCCCCTTGCCGTCGATCGGGTTGCCGAGGCCATCGACCACGCGACCGAGCAGACCCTTGCCGACGGGGACGTCGACGATCGTGCCGGTGCGCTTGACGACGTCGCCTTCCTTGATCTCCGAGTCCGACCCGAAGATCACGACGCCGACATTGTCGGCCTCGAGGTT
>NZ_JAQGKZ010000025.1 GCF_028289855.1 Sphingomonas bacterium
TGGCGTCGAGCGGGCGGCTGTCGGACGCGGCGATCGATCGCACGATTGCCGCTTTGCGCGTCTGTTCGGACAAATTGCGCCGCCGCAACGTGCTCGTGTCGCGCTCGGTCGCCACCGAAGCGTGCCGCCAAGCCGCCAACGGCGCCGACTTCATCGACCGCGCCTGGCGCGAGACCGGGATCCGGCTCGACATCATTTCGGCGGAGGAAGAGGCGCGGCTGGCGGTGCTCGGCTGCCACGCGCTGATGGAGCCGGGCGAGGGGCCGGCGCTGATCTTCGACATCGGCGGCGGATCGACCGAATTGGTGCTGATCGATGCCAGCGGGCCCGAACCGCGCGTGCTCGACTGGCATTCGGCGCCGTGGGGCGTGGTGTCGCTGACCGAGCATGCCGGGGGCGAGGGCCCGGTCGATCGGGCGGGACGGCTCGCCGCCTATGCGCACATGCGCCAACTCGCGACCGACAGCTTCGTCAAATTCGCCGACCGCTTGCCCAAATCGCCGGTCGCTCCGCGATTGCTCGGCACCAGCGGCACGGTGACGACGCTCGCCAGCGTCTATCTCGAGCTCGACCATTACGACCGCGCGCAAGTCGACGGGCTGATCGTCCCGGCGGAATCGATGCGGCGGATTTCGAGCGACCTGTCGGGAATGTCGCTCGCCGAACGCGCGCGCTTCCCGTGCATCGGCACCGAACGGGCCGACCTGGTCGTCGCCGGCTGCGCGATCCTCGAATCGATCATGGACGTGTGGCCCGCCGAGCGGCTCGGCGTCGCCGACCGCGGCATCCGCGAAGGCATCTTGCGCCGCTTGATGGGGGCGAACCGGCCATGAGGGGAAGTGGCGGCGGCGGCCATACGCGCGTCAAGACCGCGCGGCGCCGCACCGCGCAATCGACGCGCTGGCTCGAACGCCAGCTCAACGACCCGTACGTCAAGCGCGCCAAGGCCGAGGGCTATCGCAGCCGCGCCGCGTACAAACTGCTCGAACTCGACGAAAAGTTTGCGTTCCTGAAGGGTGTCAAGCGCGTGGTCGATCTGGGCCTCGCGCCGGGCGGCTGGGCGCAAGTCGTGCGCAAGGTTGCGCCCAAGGCGGCGGTGGTCGGGATCGACTTGCTGCCGGTCGACCCGATCGACGGGGTGACGATCCTGCTGATGGATTTCCTCGACGATGCCGCGCCCGGGCGATTGATCGAGGAACTCGGCGGCGCACCCGATCTGGTGATGTCGGACATGGCGGCGAATACCGTCGGGCATCCGCAGACCGACGCGCTCAGGACGATGGCGCTGGTCGAGACCGCGCTGGCTTTCGCGATCGACGTGCTCCAGCCGGGCGGGTGCTTCGTGTCGAAGGTGTTCGCGGGCGGCGCGGATTCGTCGCTGGTCGCGGAGATGAAGCGCAACTTCGCGACGGTGAAGCACGCGAAGCCGCCGGCGAGCCGGAAGGGGAGCGTGGAGTGGTTTGTGGTGGCGCAGGGGTTCAAGGGTCGAGGCCCTGATTTAGCGGAACGCTAAATCAGGTACCGGCCGAGACCCCGGCCGGCGTCGCACAGCGACGACCGACGGCGCGGCTTTGCCGCGACGCATTGCTACCGTCATCTGTTCAGGACAGAATTTCTTCGACCTCCACCGTCTGCTCGTCGGTGGCACCGGTGATCATCACATGCTTATATTGGCGCGACATTATTTCGGTGCTGAACTTGACTCGCTTCCACTGCATCACGTCGGGGCCGGTATCGCCGGCGCCATCCACCGACAGCGTCAGGATCAAGGTAGCGGGGCTGATGCCTTGGGGATGCGCCTTCACCAGTTTTGGCGTCTCATTGGCTTTGTGAACCTCGACCTCGCCCGTCACGACGAGGGTATGCGTCGACCCCACAAGGTCGGTCATCTCGACGGCTTTCCAGTTACGACTCGCATAGCTCATGGCGGATCCTCCCTTTGGAGAGACTTTACCGACGCGCGTTATTCGTCAAGTCTTCGCAATTGCACCCGGATTGTTTTAATCCGCAAACTATCGATACCACGCGGCATTAAGCATCGTGCCCTTTTATCCTGAGCATCGCGAGGATTCTTCATCCGATGTAGATTTCATTTGATCCGTACTGTCGTTGGTCGTTTCGCTACACAGTGCCGGCCGCGGTCTGCCTGTATCCGGAATTAGCTTTCGCCAAGTCCGCGCCTCGACCCTATCTACGCCACGAATTCAAGGAGGTGACGCGTGGACGAAAAACCGGGGCTGATGGCCGGCGTGACTGGCTGGCTCCGCAAAAATGCGGTGCACGCGCTGATCGAGGCGTTGGTCAACTTCATCCTGCCGTTTGCGATCTACACTTACGCCGCGCCCTCGCTCGGTGAGGTCAAGGCACTGATCGCATCCTCGGCGCCGCCGATTGTGTGGAGCCTTGCCGAATTCGCGCGGCGTCGCCGGGTCGATGCGCTGTCGGTGCTAGTGCTGAGCGGGATCGTTCTGTCGGTGTTGGCGATGCTCGGCGGCGGCGGCGCCCGATTCCTCCTGCTGCGCGAAAAGCTCGTAACCGGGGCGATCGGGCTGGTGTTCCTGGGGTCGGCGCTGATCGGCAAGCCGCTAGTCTACCAACTGGCGCGCGCAAGCATGCGCCGCAAGTCCGAGGTCGAAGCGGAAGCGTTCGAGGCGCTCCAGATCCATGCCGCGTTCCGCCGCACGATGATGATGATGACGCTGGTATGGGGGCTCGGCTTGCTGGCCGACGTCGCGGTGGCGGTGGTGCTGATGTTCACCCTGAGCATCCGCGAATATCTGATCGTGAACCCGATCGTCGGTTATGGCACGATGGGCGGGCTGAGCCTGTGGTCGTTCTGGTACGGACGACGCGCGAAGCGGCGCGGCGAGGCGCGGCGGGCGGCGGCACTGGCCGCACAGATGGAAAGCCCGGCAGAGTAGGATAACGAAAAGGCCCGCGATTGCTCGCGAGCCCTCCTAATGCATATCCGCCGCGGCAAAGCCGCGTCGTCGGTCGTCGCTTCGCGACGCCGGCCGGCATTCGGCTGTATCCGGAATTAGCTCGCGCTAATTCCGGGCCTCATGCTCAGCCGTCGTAGTCCCCGCCCAAATTCTGGTTCCGCGGTGGCGCGGCGGCGGTCAGGCGGAGCGCTTCCGCCGACTGCGCCAGCGAGCCGACTTCGTCCGGCGTATCGTCGTCGTCGACCTGGACCTTCTGCATGCCCGACACGACGGCTTCCTGCAGGTGATCGGGGCGCACGGTTTCCTCGGCGATTTCGCGCAGCGCGACGACCGGGTTTTTATCGCGGTCGCGGTCGATCGTCAGTTCGGCGCCGCCCGAAATCTGGCGGGCGCGCTGGGCTGCGAACAGTACCAGATCGAAACGGTTGGAAACCTTGTCGACGCAATCTTCGACGGTGACGCGCGCCATGAACGCTGATCCTTGCTGTGAAACCGGAATATGGGAAGGCGCGCGCCCTACGGCAACGGGGGGCAAAGAGTCAAGGAAATCGCGCCGCTTGCCCCGCGCTCGCACGCCCGCGATAGACGGGCGATGAGTGCCGAGCCAAGCTTCCATATCGACGGCGACACGCTGCGGCTGATCGCCGGGGGGCCGGAGCGGCTGACCGCGTTGCTCGATCTGATCGCCGGGGCGGAGCGGTCGCTCAGGATCATCTATTACATTTATGTCGATGACGAGGCCGGCGCGAAGGTGCGCGCGGCGTTGATCGATGCGGCGAAGCGCGGGGTCGACGTCAGGCTCATCGTCGACGGGATGGGCAGCGAGCACGCCGAGGCGCACGATTTCTTCGCGCCGCTCAACGAAGCCGGGGTGGCGGTGTGCCGGTTCGTGCCGCGCTGGGGGCGGCGTTACCTGTTGCGCAACCACCAGAAGCTGGCGCTGGCCGACGAGGCGCGCGTCATCATCGGCGGGTTCAACATTGAGGACGCCTATTTCGGCACGGTCGCGACCCAGGGGTGGCGCGACCTCGGGCTGTATATCGAAGGGCCGTCGGCGGCGCACCTGACGGGCTATTTCGATGCGCTCGACGGGTGGGCCAAGCGGGACGACTCACCGCTGCGCTCGCTGCGCGCGATCCTGTCGAAGTGGAGTCAGCCTGAAGGGCAGACGCGCTGGCTGTTCGGCGGGCCGTTTCGACGCCGCTCGCCCTGGGCGCGGTCGCTGCGCGCCGACATGAAGACGGCGATGCGCGTCGATTTGATCAGCGCCTATTTCGCGCCGAGCCCTGGCATGCTGCGCCGGCTCGACCGGATAGGGTTGCGCGGGATAGTGCGCGTCGTGCTGGCGTCGAAGAACGATCATGGCGCCGCGATCTGGGCGTCGCGCTTCACTTATGCCGGGCTGCTTCGGAAGCGCGTCGAGATTTACGAATACCAGCCGACCAAGCTCCACACCAAGCTCTTCGTGATCGACGACACGGTCTATATCGGGTCGGCCAATTACGACGTCCGCAGCCTGTTCCTGAACTTGGAGCTGATGCTGCGGATCGAGGACAAAGCGTTCGCCGCTTATGCCCGCGATTATGTCGATGGCGAGGTCGCGGAATCGGAACGCATCACACCGGCGCTGTACAAGGCGCGCACCAGCCCGTGGATGCGGGTCAAGCAAGCCGCGGCGTATTTCGTGATGGCGGTGCTCGACTATAACATCACGCGGCGGCTCAATTTCGGCCGCGAGAAGCTCAGGAAGAAGGTGGGGTGATTTGTTTACAGCTTGCGCTGAAGCGGTACCGGCCCGCTCCCCCACCCGACCGCCCATAGAATATCCTGATCGGGCGGTCGGGTGGGGGAGCGGGCCGGTACCGCGTCTGTTTCAGTAACTGAAACAGAATCAAACAGTTTCCTCGTCCTTCCACGCCCAGAAATTGTGACTGGGCGGGATCGCGCGCCATTCGATCGCATAGTCGATGTTCGACCAATGCGGGGTCAGGAAGTCGCGGACCTTGGGGCGGAACTGATAGACCAGGAACGCGCCGCCGGGCTTGAGTACGCGGTGCGTCGCGGCGGCGATCTGCGGCGCAACGCCATGCGGCAGGGTCGAGAAAGGCAGCCCCGACAGGACGTAATCGGCATGGTCGAAACCATGATCGGCGACGACCTTTTCAACGTCGGCGGCCGACGCGAGCACCGGAATGAACCGCGAATCGGTGAACTTGATCCGCAGATAGTCGACGAAATCCTCGTTGGTATCGATCGCGATATAGGTGCCGTCGGCGGGCAGGCGGTCGAGGATGTTCTGGGTAAAGGTGCCGACGCCGGGGCCATATTCGACGAACAGCTTGGTGTTCGGCCAATCGACGCGATTCAGCATCGTGTTCTGCAGCGTCTTGGTCGATGCGATCACCGACCCGACCATGCGCGGATGCTTGAGGAATCCGCTCAGGAACATCGCCCAAGGAGAGGGGAGCTTGCGCGCGCGCGTTTCCTCGTGGGCGAGGGCAAGGCGGGACTGAACCATGATCTTCCTTAGCTTTTTGCGTGCGCAAGCGGGCGCGACCAGGGAACCCCTGTCGCAAAGGCGGAACGTTCTAGCAAGGTTTTTAGGTCCGCACCCGGGTTGCACCGGGGCGTTCGCGGGTTCATCGGCGGGGCATGAAGCCCGCCATCGCCCAGCGCCTGGACCGCGATTTCGCGTTGCTGTTCACCGTCATGCTGACGATCGCGGCGGGCAACACTGCGCTGCAATCGGTGCTGCCGGCGATCGGCCGCTCGCTTCACGTTCGCGACAACGCGGTCGCGGCAGCGTTTTCCGTGTCGGCGTTGCTGTGGGTGATCGCCGCACCGTTCTGGGCCAACCGCTCGGACCGCAGCGGGCGGCGATCGATGATTCTGCTCGGGGTCGGCGGGTTTGCGGTTTCACTTAGCCTCTGCGGGATATTCCTGCTCGCCGGAATCAATGACTGGATCAGCGGGACCGCAGCGTTCCTGCTCTTCATCATCGGGCGGCTGATCTACGGCACGCTCGGCGCGGCGGCGCCCCCGGCGGTGCAGGCGATTGTGGCGGGGCGCACGACGCGCGAGGAGCGGACCAGGGCGCTGACACTGCTCGGCTCGGCGTTCGGGCTGGGGACGATCCTGGGGCCGGCGATCGCGCCGTATCTGTTGCTCGGCAGCATCGGCGCGGTGACGGTGGGGCTGTCGGGGCCAGCGTTTCTGTTCGCCTTGTTCGGCGCGGGAATGTTCGTGGTCGTGCTGCGGAGACTGCCCGACGACCGGACCGAGGCGGCGCTCGACGCGCCCGGCTCGCATGGCGCGGCCAATGCCTATCCCTCGATCGGCGGGCAGTCCTCGGGGGCGAGCATCGCCGCCGCGATCGCGCCGCGCGCGCGAAGGACCGGATCACGCGACTCTCGCAGTCTCGGATCGAAGCTCTGGGCGGAGGTATGCAGCTTTTTCGACCCGCGCATCCGCGCCTGGATGATCGCCGGATTGGTGTTCGGCCATGCCCAGGCGATGACCGGCCAGGCGATCGGTTTCCTGGTGATCGACCGGCTCGGCCTGCCGCCGACCGAGGCGCTCCAGCCCACGGGCATCGTGCTGATGATGGGCGCGGGCGCGGCGTTGCTGGTGCAATGGGGGCTGATCCCGCTGCTCAATCTGACCCCGCGCTGGATGATGCTGATCGGCCTGGTGATCGGCGCGGCGGGGTGCGCGCTGACCGGGCTCGCGACGTCGCTCTACGGCATCGCGACGGCGTACGCGCTGGCCAGCGTCGGGTTCGGCTTTGCCCGCCCCGCCTTCACCGCCGGGTCGAGCCTCGCGGTCGGGCCCGAGGCGCAGGGGTCGGTCGCGGGCAAGGTCACGAGCATCAACGGCGCCAGCTTCGTGCTTGGCCCGTCGATCGGCGTCGGGCTGTACGAAGCGCAGCACTCGCTGCCGTATTTGACCGCGGGGGCGGCGTGCCTCGTGCTGGTCGGCTATTGCTGGCTGGTGCTCAGGCCAGGTCGGGAAGCGTGACCGCCGCGCGCCGCGCGGTCAGCGTCGCGCCCGCCGCATAGATCGCCAGCGCGACCCAGATCAGCCCGAACGCGGCCCATTGCGGCACGGTGACCGCCTCGCCGTAGATCGCGACCGCCAGCACCAGCTGCAGCGTCGGCGCTAGATACTGGATCAGCCCGAGGTCGCTGTAGCGCACCCGCCGCGCGGCGGCGGCGAACAGGATCAGCGGGATCGCGGTCAGCACGCCCGATGCCGGGAGCAACCAAAGCGCCGGCCCGGCGGCGAGCGACGCGCCCGCAAACCATAGCCACGCAGCCGACGGCGGCGACAGGATCGCGGTTTCGACCAGCAGCCCGTCGATCGCATCGACCGGCGTCACCTTGCGGATCAGTCCGTAGGTGCCGAACGAGAAGGCCAGCGTCAGCGGGATCACGGGCACGCCGCCTTGCTCGTATGCGAGAAACGCGACCCCGCACCCCGCCAGCGCGACTGCGACTGCCTCGATCCGCCCGAGCCGTTCGCGCAGCACCAAAGTGCCGAGCAGCACGTTGACCAGCGGATTGATGAAATAGCCCAGGCTCGCTTGGGCCACATGCCCGCCATTGACCGCGATGATATAGACCAGCCAGTTGATCCCGATCAGCACCGACGACGCGGTCAGCGCGAGCATCAACCGCGGCGTCGTCGCGATCCGCCTGAGCGCCGCGCCATGCCTAAGCGCCGCCGCGAGCACGCCGAGCAGCACCAGCGAGAAGAGGATGCGGTACGCCAGGATGTCGGGCGCTGGGAGCGGTTTGAGCAGCTTGAGGAACGCGGGGAGCAGGCCCCAGATCGCGTAGGCGGCGACGCCGTAGAGGATGCCGGGGTTTATGGGGCGGCGCATGCGGGGGCTGTGGCGGAAATGGGAGCGGTTGGCGAGCGGTACCATTTGACTTGGGCCCGCGCCTAGTCGTCCGTCGTGATCGTCACGAGGCACTCGTCGTTGGTGTCAACGCCGGCTTTCTTGCACTGCGGCTCGCTCAGGTTGAAGAAAAAGACATCCGAACTCTTGCCCCACGGATGGATGGTGCGCTCGAACGGTGCGGAACCATTGAGGGACACGCTCGCCGAGAAGGACGCCGTGTGACCTCGCACATGTTCGGGCGCGACGACCATGTAGCGGGGCAGCTTGGCCTGTTTGCGCAGGATCCTCGCGCGGAAGCTGACGGTGCAAGGCATTCGCGGTTTCGCTCAGTCGGTCCCCTTCGGGCCATGCGGTCGCAACTGCCCCGGCGCAATAAACCCGATCGGTTGCAACGCCGAGGCGTCCTGTTTCAGCCGCGCCGCCATTTGTTCGTATTCGCGCTCCATTTCCGCCGTCACGCTCGCGCGGGAATCGTCGAGTGCCGCGTCGAAATCAGCCATCGTCACCTGTTTCACGTCGATGTTCGCGCGCAACGCGATCAGGCCGGCGCGCCTCGTCAAATCCTCAAGGTCGGCGCCGGTGAAGCGGTCGGTGCGGCTCGCCAGCGCGTCGAGATCGACATCGTCGGCGAGCGGCATCTTCGCGGTCTGGATGGCGAGAATCCGCCGCCGCCCCTTCTGGTCGGGGACGCCGACATAGATCAGCTCGTCGAACCGCCCGGGGCGCAACAGCGCCGGGTCGATCAGATTGGGTCGGTTGGTCGCGCCGATCACCACCACAGACTGCAATTCCTCCAGCCCGTCCATCTCCGACAGGATCGTGTTGACCACGCGCTCGGTGACTTGCGGCTCGCCCATCCCGCCGCCGCGCGCGGGGACCAAACTGTCGAGCTCGTCGATGAAGATCACGCACGGCGCGACTTGCCTGGCGCGCGCGAACAATTTGGCGATCTGCTGCTCGCTCTCGCCATACCATTTGCTGAGCAAGTCGGACGATTTGGTCGAGATGAAGTTCGCCTCCGCTTCGCGCGCGACCGCTTTCGCCAGCAGCGTCTTGCCGGTGCCGGGCGGGCCGTAGAGCAGGAAACCCTTGGCCGGGCGGATGCCGAGCCGGCGGAACGCGTCGGGGTCCTTGAGCGGGAGTTCGACGCCTTCCTTGAGCCGCATCTGCGCGTCGTCGAGCCCGCCGACATCTTCCCAGCGGACGCGCGGCGCCTCGACCATCACCTCGCGCATCGCCGATGGCTGGACGCGTTTCAGGGCATCGAGGAAATCCTCGCGCGTCACTGCCAGCGTATCGAGCACCTCGGGCGGGATCGTACGGTCTTCGAGGTTGAGGCGCGGCATGATCTTGCGCACCGCCTCGATCGCCGCCTCGCGCGCGAGCGCCGCCA
>NZ_JAQGKZ010000035.1 GCF_028289855.1 Sphingomonas bacterium
TCGGGATCGCTCAGCGCGTTGCCGCTAAACCGCACGTTGCCGCGATTGATGTCGAACCGCTTGCCCGCGAATTCATACGTGCCGCGCACGATCTCCGCGCTGCCGGAGACGGTCGGTGCGGCGGAGGTGCCACCGACCTGCATGTTGAGCGACCATTCGGATTCGAGCCCCATCCCGCTGACGAATAACTGGTTCGCGGCGCGAATGCGCAGATCGAGCTTGAAATTGCTCGGCGGCGCAGGCGGCGTGTGCGGGCGCGCGAGGTCCGACTTGCGGCGCACGCCGGCCAGCGCCGGAACCTCTGCCTGGCCTTGATAGACGACCTCGTACCGCGCGGTGGGGATGCGCAAATCGCCCTTGATCAGCCCGCCGTTCTTGCCGTTGGTGACGGTGATCGTGCCGGTGGCGCTGCCCGCGAGTGCATCACTGTCGGCCAAGGTCGCGTTCTGCAATTGCGCTTCGATATTGATCGGGAACCCGCTGTCCGCCGCCAGCCCGATCGTGCCGTGCGCGGTGACGGTGCCCTTACCCGCGGTGGCGTGGAGGGTGGTAATTTCCAGCCGGTCGTTAGTGAAACGCCCCGCCAGCTGCATGTTGGTCAGCTTGGTACCATAGAGCGTGTTGACGTACGTCAAATTGTCCGCGCGGACGATGCCGTTGAGCTGCGGCGCGCCGAGCCGCCCGCCGAAATCGGCGGCGACCGCGATGCCGCCCGTTGCCTGTTGATTGGGCAAGCCGCTCAGCGAGAACAGCACGCCGGCGGGCCCGTTGTAGCGGATGCCGCCCGACAACGGTGCCGACATCAGCCGGTCGGTCCAGCTCGCGCCACCGCCCAGCGGCGCCAGGTTGGCCTGCAGCCGCCCGACCGTGGTCGTCCCGCGCTTGATCAACGCGCGCGCGTCGCCGCCCGCGGCGGTCAGGCGGCCGAGGAATACCACATCGACCGGCTGCGACACGATCTCCGCGCTCGACCGGGTGAAACCGGTGACCGTCATCCGCGTGTCGATGTTCGGCACCGCCGCGCCGCTCGGCTGGGCGTAATCGAAGCTGCCGGTCGCGGTGCCGTCGATGTTGAGCCCGGGGACGAGCGCATTGGCGACCGAGAGATCGAGATTGTCGAGCCGCGCCTGAAGGTTGACGCCCTTGCCATAGCTGCCGGCTATCCGCGCGCTGCCCTTGTCGAACACGATCTGGGTCGGTTGCAGTTTGTACTCGCCATCGAGCGGCTCGATCCGCGCCGGGCGCGGGGTGCGGAAGGCGATGCCGTTGGCCTTGCCCTGCAATGCGACGAGCCAGAGCTTGGGTTGCAACTGCGCGCTCAGCCCCATCGTGAACGGCACACCGCTCGACCCGTTGGCCAGCGCCTGCACGGTGCCGGTCTGATTGGCGTAATCGATCTTCGCGCGCGCGACCGACAGGACGGTCTCGCCGTAGCGCAGGTTCGCGAGCTGGACGTCGGCCAATACGCGGGGCCCGTTGTCGTAGAGGATGACCGTGCCGTTCGCGAGCGCGCGGCCGATGGTGAAATCGACCGCTCCGGGGATGCGCGCGTTATAGGCGTGGGCATCGAAATCGGCGCGCTGCGCCTTGCCCTCGGCGGACAGATTGGCGACGCCGTTGACCCCCGAGCCGGCGAATTGCAGCTTTCCAGCGAATGGGCCCGCCGGGGTCTGTTGCAGATTGCCGAGCAGATTGACCCCGGCGAAAGTCGTGCCCTGGTTGACCTGGATCGTCAGCGTGCGCCCGGTCTTGATAAAGACGTTGGCGCCGAACGCGCCGTATGTCGTGTCGCCCTTGGCGATCACGGTATAGCCATCGCCCTTGCCCCGGATCGTCGCTTCGAGGCCGGACAGGCCAACGCCGACGCCGGGACGCGAGGCGTGAATGACGATCACCGGCGCGGTTGCGGTTCCGGTGACACGCGCGGTGATCGGCCCGTAGGTCTTGGAATAGCCGTCGCCGGCGAACAGCAACTGGCCGTTCGGCGCGTAGCGTCCGGCACCGCGATAAAGCGTGAACTGCGGCGCGGCGAGCTTGACGTTGGTGAAGGTGATCAGGCCGTCGGTGCCATACCCCACATCGCTCGACACCAGGGCGTTGCCGCCCAGGAAGGTCTGCGCGCCGCTGTTGAAGATGCGCTTGGTGCGCGCGACGACATGGCCTTTGATCCCGAACCCGCCCGACGGAACCGTGACCAGTTTGGCGTCGGTGGTCAGATCGACGATGCCGATGCCGTCGATCACGTAATCGTTGACCCGGCCCTTGAGCGCGCCGGTGTAGTGGCCGCTCGGCAAGTCGGCGACGACGATCGCGGTGGCGTCGATCCGATCCGACTTGATCCGCAGATTGTCCGACAGCAGTTTGCCGTTCGAATACGCGAAGTCTCCGATCGCGCTGACGTTGGTCAGCAAGCCGCCCGCCGCCGCGTTTAGCCCGGTAACGCGTCGTGCCCGCGCATTGACCGGGACCAGCACATGATCGGCATCGACCGTCGCCTTGCCCGACGCTGTCAGTCCCTCGACCCCCGTGCCGTTGAACGACAGCGCCGCCGCGCTGATGCTGTAGCCGACCGTCGGCGTCGCGAATGGCCCGTCGAGCGTCAGGTGAGTCATCACGTCGCGTCCGGCCAGATTGGGCAGGATCGCGCCCGGCGTCAGCAGCCGCGCATCGACGACGAAATTGCCGAACTTGTTCTCGCCAAGATCGAGCAGCCCGCTCGCGCCCACCGCCAATGCGCTCGACGTCAGCGTCATCCGCGTCGTCGCCTTGCGCTTGTCCAGCGTCGAGACGATGTCGACCATCATCCCGCCCGCGGTCAGCCGCTCGACCGGGCCGGCCATGTACAGCCCGGGATGCGTCGGGCCATGGATCGTGAAGGTGCCGTTGGCCGCGGAGAGATCGAGATCGGCGAGACTCTGGCCGCCGAGCGTCGCGAGCCCCTTGCCGCGCCACGCCTTCCAGTCGCCGTTGCCGTCGACGCGTACCGACAGCGGCGCCTTGACCCCGCTCAACCCCGCAACGACGCCATCGCCGGGCGCTTCGAGGGCGACTTTGATCGCCAGCCGGTTGTCTTTCGGCACCGCATCAAGTGTCAGGCGGAGTTTGTCGCCCCCGGCGATCCCCGGCCCGCGCAGCGCATCCGCGTTGGCGACCAACTGCGCGCGGCCCTCCGCGATGTGCGCGGCGCCGTCGAGCCGGACCAGATGCGCATCGCCGGTCACCGCTTTCGCCAGCACCAGCCGATCGACCTTCAACCGGTCGATATCCACGTCGATGTCGGGCAGGATCGGCGCGTTGGGGTCGCCTGGTTTCAGCACCACCGGTCGCGTCATCGTGACGAGCGGCGCCTCCATCGAATCGATATCGATGTGGTTCCACAGGAATTGGAACGGGTGCCAGTCGATCACCGCCGACGGCGCGGTCAGGAAGACGTTCCTGGTGTCGCTGACGCGCAGGTCGACCAATTCCATCCGGCCGTAGATCGACCCCTTGATCCGCCCGACCCTGATGTTGAGCCCGGTTTCGGTCGTATAGGCGGCGAGCCGCGACACGATGAAGCGATGGCCGGGGGCGGTGTCGAGCCCGATATAGACGAGGCCGAGCAGCGCCGCGATACTGAGCAGCACGATCGCCGCCCACCGCGCCGCCGACTGCCAGAGCGGGCGCCGTACGACCACTACAGTCTCGGGTGTGTCGTCGGGGACGGCAACCTCCGCCATCAAAAGGCTTGCCCGATCGAGATATAGAGCGCGATCCGGCTGTCGCCCTTGCGCCCGTTGAGCGGGGTCGCGACGTCGATCCGGACGGGCCCGAAATTGGTGTAGAACCGCCCACCGATCCCCGCGCCGAGCCGCAGGTCGTTGAACTTCGGCATGCTCGATTCGTATGAATTGCCGCCGTCGATGAACGGCACGATGCCGAAATTGCCGAAGCGATAGCGCGCCTCGATCGAGAATTCGTTCAGGCTGCGCCCGCCGACCGGATCGCCATTGGGATCGAACGGTCCCAACCGCTGGTAGCCATAGCCGCGCACCGACCCGCCGCCGCCGCCGTAATAGCGCCGCGACGGCGCGAGGTCGTCGCGCGCGATGCCGAGGATCGACCCGGCGCGAACGCGACCGGCGAGCACCAGGCTATCGGTCACCGGGAAATAGGTGCTCGCTTCCGCAAGGGCACGAAGATACGGCCGCGCCGCGCCGCGCACCGACGCCTCAGGGCTGAGCGACAGCTTGAAGCGATACCCCTTGGTCGGGTTGAGCAGGTCGTTCGACGTGTCGAACGCCGCCATCACCGGCAGCGCGGCGATGAAATAGGTTCCGCGTTTCCGCTTGAGCGCGGCGAAATCGTACACGTCCTCGTTGGTGCCGGTCAGCTCGAAGCCGTAATAATAAGTGAACTTCTTCTGCCAGATCGGGGTCGAATCGTACGACACGCGCCCGACTAGCGAGGTCGATACGGCGTTGAACGCGTCGTAATCCTGCCGCCCCGCTGCTAGCGAGAACGCCAGCGTGCGGTCGCGCTGGCGCCAGTTCGAGCGGCGGAACGTCACCGATCCGCCCTGTTCCTGCGTGCCGCCGACCAGCCCGACGATCAGCGCACCCTCGGGCGGGAAGGCGTTGCGCGCGGTATAGGTCGCCTCGGCGCGGAAGCCCTGGCCGGTGCTATAGCCTGCGGTCGCGGCGATCGAGCGCGTCTTGCCGACGCGCTGGGTGACCGCGATGTCGACGATCCGCGTGCCGTCGGGATTGTCCTTGCCGGTATCGACCGGCTCGACCGCGACGGTCGAGAACAGCCCGGTCGCGACCAGCGCCTTGCGCAGATCGTCGATCCCGCGCGTGTCGTAGATCTGCCCGGGCTTGAAGCGGCGCAGGATATTGATGTGATCGGCGCCGAAGGCCAGCTTGCCGGTCGTCGTGATCTGGCCGAAGCGCGATCGCGGGCCGGTATCGACCGGGAGCGTATAGTCGCCGGTGAACGCGGCATCGTCGAGCAGGATGTCGCGCGTCCCCAGCCGTGCGAACGGGTAACCGGTCTGGCCGAGCGTCAGGCTGACATTGGCCTCGGCGCCATGGACTCGCTCGGCCTCGATCGGGTCGCCGGTCTTCAGTGGCAGGTTGGCGGTGATTAAGTCGACAGGCACGACCGGGCCCGAGTCGACGGTGACGGCGCCGAACTTGTACAGGTTGCCCGGCACCGCATTGACCAATGCGCGCACGCGCGTCGGATCGTTGGGGATCGTTTCGATCACCGACACCGCGCTGGCATCGTAATAGCCTTTGCTCTTCATCAGCCGGATAGCGAGCGCTTCGTCCTCACGCGCGCGGGCTGTGACCATGGGAATGTTGGCGGCCTTGCCGCCGCCCTTTTTGAGCGACGAGAAGGTGCGGAAATCATCGTCCAGGCCGAGCGTGTCGAGCCCGTTGACGACGGTGTCGTAGCGGACCTGCGCGCTCTTGCCATCGCCGGTGGCGGCGACGTCGATCACCGGCGCAGTGTTGTAGCTGTCGAGCGGGGGCAGCGGCTGGGCGAGTTCGGCGGGCGGTTCGGGCGGTGGCGGGAGCGTTCCCGGCTCGACCGTCGGCGCGGGCGGCGCGGTGACGCTGGGCGGTGCCTTGTCGGCGGTTTGCGGGGTGAACGGCGCGTCCTGCGGGATCGGTTCGAGCGGCGCGTTGATGTCGTTGGACAACTTGGACAGCGCGGCGTTGAAATCCTTGTCCGAGACGATCGGCTTGTCACCCTCCGGGTCGCTGGTCGGGGTCGGGATCGGCGTGGGCACGCCCTGCTGCTTGGCGGTCGATTGCCCCGACGGCACCTGTTGCGCGAGCAACATGCCCGGCACGAGCGCGCCGACCGCTATGGCATAACAGCAATGCGAAACGATACGCGACACGACAGCCCCTTTGTCAGGGCGTAGCGTATCGCCCCCTTTTGCCGCTGCCAACGCCCCGATCCGCAAAGGGTTCACTCAGCGCGGCCCGTCGCCTTCGGGCACGACCGCCGCCGCCGCCGCTTCGATCCGCTCCAACATCGCCGACAGCATGCGGCGCTCGGCGGGATCGAGCTGTTCGAAGATCGCCGCCTCCATCTCCAGCGCCTTGGGCGCGACCTGGTCGTATAGCGCGCGCCCGGTCGCGGTCAGCGTCAACAGGTGCGAGCGCTTGTCGCCCATATTGGGCTGACGCGCGATCAGCCCGCGCTCGGCCAACGCCTGCGCCGCGCGGCTCACCGTCACCTTGTCCATCCGCGTCGCCACACCGACCGCCTGCTGCGTGATCGCCTGGCCTTCCGCAATAACCGCGATCAGTCGCCACTCGGGAATCTTGAGCGCGAACAGCCGGTCGTACGCGGTGGCGATAGCCGCCGAGACTCGGTTCGACGCCACCGACAGGCGGTACGGCAGGAAGGTGTCGAGCTTGAGTTGGGTCACGTGGTGACGCTAGCGTCCCCGTCTACATCCGTCATGCTGAACTTGTTTCAGCATCCACTCCTCCACAAGTCCGTCCGCACTTGTAGCGCGATGGATCCTGAAACAAGTTCAGGATGACGGCCGTTGTTGCTTTGACGTTTGTCCTAAAACAGCATATAGTTTCATTTGAAACCAGTTTGCCGCTGTGGAGCACGATCATGACCGACCCGACAGACAATCCCATGGGCCTCGACGGCTTCGAATTCGTCGAGTTCACCTCACCCGATCCCGAGGCGATGGCGAACCTGTTCGAAAAAATGGGCTTCACCCATGTCGGCACGCACAAGTCGAAGAACGTGCGCCGCTACGCGCAGGGCGACATCAACTTCCTGCTCAACATGGACGATGCCGGGCAGGTCGCGGGGTTCCGCAACGCGCACGGGCCGAGCGCCAATGCGATGGCGTTCCGCGTCGCCGATGGCGAAGCCGCGGTAAAGATGGTAGTCGACAAGGGGGCGGTCGCGGTCAAGGGCGAGCATGGCCCGGGCGAGCTCGACATTCCGGCGATTGAGGGGATCGGTGGGGCGAACCTGTACCTCGTCGACAAGCAGTCGAAGATTTACGAGACCGATTTCACGCCCACCGGCAAGGGCGTGGACGACCACAGCGTCGGCCTCCACACGCTCGACCACCTGACCCACAACCTCCAGCGCGGGCGGATGGATTATTGGGCGAATTATTACGAGCGCCTCTTCAACTTCCGCCAAATCCGTTATTTCGACATCGAGGGCCAGGCGACCGGGCTGTTTTCGAAGGCGATGACCGCGCCCGACGACAAGATCCGCATTCCCTTGAACGAAAGCCAGGACGAGCATTCGCAGATCGAGGAGTTCATCAAGGATTATAAGGGCGAAGGCATCCAGCACCTCGCGCTGGCGACCGACGATATCTTCTCGACAGTGGACCAGCTCCGCGCCAACGGCATCCGATTCCAGACGACGCCGCAGACCTATTTCGACCTGATCGACAAGCGCCTGCCCGGGCACAACCACGACGTCGAGGAAATGCGCAAGCGCGACATCCTGATCGACGGCGCGCCGGAGACGGGCGGCGGGCTGCTGCTGCAGATCTTCACCGAGAACATGGTCGGGCCGATCTTCTTCGAAATCATTCAGAGGAAGGGTAACGACGGGTTCGGCGAGGGGAATTTTAAGGCGTTGTTCGAGTCGATCGAGCTGGACCAGATTCGTCGTGGGGTTGTCCCAGGGGTTGAGGCGTAAGGTCGCGATCGCCGAAAATACTGCCGTCATCCTGAACTTGTTTCAGGATCCATCGTGCCCCAAACGGCACCTGCATGATTGGAGAAGTGGATGCTGAAACAAGTTCAGCATGACGGTAGTGACTACATGACCGGCTTCGGCAACCATTTCGCCACGGAGGCCGTCGCGGGTGCCCTCCCCGTCGGCCGCAATTCGCCGCAGAAGCCGCCGTTCGGCCTCTATACCGAGCAACTCAGCGGCACCGCGTTCACCGCGCCGCGTAGCGAGAACCGCCGCACGTGGATGTACCGCTTGCGCCCCAGCGCCGCGCACCCCGCCTTCACCCGTTACGACGGAGCAAAGCGTTTCGCGCCAGGGCTGTCCGACAAGCCCCTCGCCCCCAACCGCCTCCGCTGGCAGCCGCTGACCGATGCGCCGCCAGCCGACTGGCTCGACAGCCTGACGACGATGGTGGTCGCCGGCGACGGCCCGCGCACGCAGGCCGGGGTCGCGATGCACGTTTATTCGGCGGCGAAGGACATGCAGAACCGCGTCTTCGCCAGCGCCGACGGCGAGTTGCTGATCCTCCCCGAACGGGGCGCGCTCACTCTGCTCACCGAACTCGGCAGGATCGATATTGGCCCCGGGCAGGTCGCCGTCATCCCGCGCGGCGTGCGCTTTCGCGCCACCCTCCCCGACGGCCCGGCGCGCGGCTATGTCGCGGAGAACCACGGCCAGCCCTTCCGCTTGCCCGATCTCGGCCCGATCGGCTCGAACGGCCTCGCCAACCCGCGCGATTTCGAGAGCCCGGTCGCCTGGTTCGAGGATGTCGAGGGCGACTACGAGCTAGTCCAGAAATTCGAAGGCTCGCTGTGGACGACCAACCTCGGCCGCAGCCCGCTCGACGTCGTCGCGTGGCACGGCAATTACGCGCCGTACCGCTACGACCTGACGCGCTTCAACACGATCGGCAGCATCAGCTTCGACCATCCCGACCCATCTATCTTCACCGTGCTGACCTCGCCCAGCGACGTACCCGGCACCGCCAACGCCGACTTCGTGATCTTCCCGCCGCGCTGGATGGTCGCCGAGGACACGTTCCGCCCGCCCTGGTTCCACCGCAACACGATGAGCGAGTGTATGGGGCTGCTCTATGGCGCGTACGACGCCAAGGCCGACGGCTTCCGCCCCGGGGCGATGTCCTTGCACAACCAGATGAGCGGCCACGGGCCCGACGTTACCAGCTGGAAGGGCGCGAGCGAGGCCGAGCTCAAGCCGCACAGGATCGATGGGACGATGGCGTTCATGATCGAAAGCCGCTGGGTGTTCCACTGCACCGACTACGCGCTGCAAACGAGCGCGCTCGACGAGGATTATGACGAGGTGTGGTCGGGCTTCCCGAAGGCGGAATTGCCTTAGCGATCAGTCCTCATCGCTCTTGTTCTTGTCGTCGTTCAGCATCGCCTTCGCCTCATCGATCTTGCCGGTATCGACGAGCTTGAGGACCGCAAGCGGCACGTTCTTGTCGCGCGGCGCGTGCGGCGCGAACGCTACCGCGGCGAGCAGCTTGCGCGCGAGCGGCAGGTCGCCGTCGAGCACCATCTGTCGCGCCAGCGCCAGCGCGATCCCGGTACTTTCCGGGGCGAGCACGTTCGACCGCTGCAGCGCCTTGATCGCCCCCGGCGTCGGCTTCTCCTTCGCTGCGACGAAACTGGCATAATAGAGGTACAGCGGCATTACCTGGTTGGAGTCGATGCGGTTCGCCTGCAGATACCAGGCGCGAGCGGCGGCCCAGACCGTAGTATCCGTCGTCTTTGCGAGGCGCGCGCGAGTCACCGCGACTTGGCCCTTGCGCATCAGCGCCGAGGCATTCTTCGGGTCGATCGCCAACGCGCGGTCGGCCGCCGCATCCGCCTTGTCGTAACGGGCTGCAATATACTCGATCTCGGCCAGCTCGACCTGCACGGCCGCGTCGTCGGGATAGCGTTTCGCGACCCCCTCCGCCGTCATCGCGACGCCCAACCGCAGGCTCTTGTCGACGCCGTCGAGCATCAGCGCGTATGTCGGAAGGATCGCGGCCTCGCCGCGGCTCATCGTCGTTACGGTCACCTTGATCGGCCCGCTCGGCGGGACGCGCAGCGGCGCGAATAGCGTTCGCTTGCGGTACGCGTCGAGCTCCCCGTCGAGCTTTTTCAGGTCGCCGAACGCCTTTTTCCCGGCTTCCAGACTGGGAACGCCGCTGTTCATCGCCGTCAGATAGGCGCTGAGCTGGCCGCTACGCGCCGGATTAAGTATCAAATAATGGGTCAGCAGCCAGCCCCGGCCATAGAGCATGTCGCCGTCGTCATAGCCAAACTGCTCGGGCGCCAGCAGCTGCTTCATCGACATCGAGTCACCGCCGTTCTGCAGCCCCTCGGCGCGATAATTGGCGGGATAACCGATGATGACCGAGCCATCGGCTTCGAAGCTGCTGTTGGCGTTGAATTCGGCGAAGCCTTCCTGGAACCACAAAGGATAGGCGATCGGGAAATTCGAGAAGGTGAAATGATGGGTATATTCGTGGAGCAGCAGCGACTGCGAACTCCACCCGCCGAGCTTCGCCTTGCGATCGATCTCGGGCAGATACTGCGTCAGGATGAACGAGCCATCGGCGCGCGGCCGGTAATAAGCGAGCGCCCCGGCGCACCGGCAGGTGGCGTTGAACAAGTCGTTCTTGAAGGCATAGATCGTGATCGGGCGGACGTCCTCCCTGGGTTTGTCCGCCACGCCGTACAGCTTGCGCAGCGCCGCATCGAACCGTTCCAGCCGGACCGCGAAATCGCGCGCGCCGTCCTCGGTATCGTCGATCGTCAGGATGAAATGGTCGGTCTGTGCCTTACGCCACTCGGCCTGCGCCGGCGCCGCGATCAGCAACCCCAGCATCAGCGCTGATACCCACCTGAACATTCAATCCCCCGTCTACTTCAACGACTTGGCTGCCTAAAAGGAAGTCGGGCAGAGAGCAATCCGGGTCGTTGCGCGGCTTGCGAATTAGCCGGCGGCCCGCATAGAGCGAAAAAACTTGCCGTTATTCGATAAATAGCATATTGTTTATCGATACTATTGATTTGGAGACGGCCAATGACACCCTCCCCCGCGCTGCCCATTGCCAGGATCACTTTACAGATCCTGGTCGTCTTGAATTGGGTATTCGGCGCCGCAATCCTGACCCTACTGATCGCGACCGTCGTCGCCGAGCGATGGACCTTCGCCGCGCTCGGCATCACGCCCTCCTCGGGCATCCCCGCGATGATCGTGGGGCTGCGGGCAATCGCCGCGCTGGGCGTGGTGGCGGTACCACTCAACAACATCGTCCTCACGCGGCTGCGAGCGATCGTCGCGACGGTCAGCCGGGGCGATCCGTTCGTCGCGGCGAACGCCATCCGGCTCCGCGCGATCGCCTGGGTGCTGCTCGCGCTCCAGCTTCTCAGCATCGTCATCGCCGCGATCGGCAAGGCTATTTCGTCGCCTGCCAACCCGGTGCACCTCGACGCCGGCTTTTCGACCAGCGGCTGGCTCGCCGTGTTGCTCGCTTTCATCCTCGCGCAGGTGTTCGCCGACGGCACGGCGATGCGCGACGACCTCGCAGGGACGGTGTGACATGGCCATCGCGGTCAAGCTCGACGACATGCTCCACGATCGCCGGATGACCCTGACCGAGCTCGCCGAGCGGGTCGACATCACGCTGGCCAATTTGTCGATCCTCAAGACCGGCAAGGCGCGCGCGATCCGTTTTTCGACGCTCGAGGCGATCTGCGCGGCGCTCAGCTGCCAGCCCGGCGACCTGCTCGAATTCCAACCCGATACCGACGCGGCCGAACAGTCGCGCGCCGCCTGAGGAGATTGCCATGGCCACGATTGCCGCATCCGTTTTTCCGCCTGCCGAAGACACCACAGACGGTGAGGTTTCGCTTCTCCGGGTCTACGTTCTGCGCGCGATGTACCTCGTGCTGGTCGTCGGGCTCGGCGCGATGATCGTGCCCGATATCCTGAGCCACCGGCTGATCGACCGCGGGGTCATCGCGAGCTTGCTCGGCGCGGTCTGGCTGCTCGCATTTCTCGGACTTCGCTACCCGCTGACGATGCTTCCGCTGCTGATGTTCGAGTTTGCGTGGAAAGCGATCTGGATGATCGCGTATGGCCTGCCGCAATGGTCGGCCGGCCAGTTTCCGCCGACCTTCGCCGACGATTTCTTCAGCATCGCGCTGGGCGCGGTCGTGCCGCTGGTCATTCCGTGGAGCTATGTCTGGCGGCACTATGTGAAGCGGCCGGGCGCGCGCTGGCGCTGATCGGGCCGCTCCCCGAAATCGCCGCCTATTTGAGCGACTGCATCGTCATCCAGGCGACCACGCCCAGCGCCGCCGCCATCGCCAGCGTCGCGATCATGATCCACTTGCTGCGCTGGCCGGTGCGGATCTGATAGATTCCGCTCGCCACCGTCCCCAGTCCGAACACGATCACCGCGCCGAACAAGGTCAGGATCATCCGCCCCTGCCCGGCGTCGCCGGTAAAGCTGCTCCCGCCGATCTCGTCGCCCGGATGGGTCATGATCCAGGCGGTGTTCCAGGTGACGATCCCCATCATCCCGACGAGGAACACGCCGAGCACGAGCGAAAACCAGCCGAGCTTGCGCACCGTCGACGGCGTTCGCATCCGCGTCCCGCACTTGGGACATGTGGCGACGTCGCCCTCCACCGTCAGGCGGCAGGCGAAATTGTTGCACTTGCTGGTTGGTTGCATGGGGAGGTCGTTACACCTGCGGACCGATCCTAAATAGGCGATTTACGCCATCGGTGCGGGGGGTAGATGTCGCACCATCTTCGTCTGCAGCAATCGAACCAATCCCGGGTCCATGAACTCATAGTCGTCGGGAATTTCGAGACAGACGATGCACTTATCCTTGATGGCCGAGCGAAACCGCTTTTGCAGCTTGCTACGGTGATGACGCTCCATCACGAAAATCAGATCGGCCCATTGAATGAGTTCATCCGTGACCGGATTTTCGGCATCATGATTGGTACCCGCCGACGACACCGCAAAATCGGTCCTGGTCGAAAATATCTGTTCGGCGGTTGGACTACGCAGCCTGTTCTGACTGCACACGAACAAGATGTGTTTCACTTCATCTGCCGCTTCGCGCTCGCCACCGTCGCCTTCCCGTAAGGCGGCATGATCCCCGCGAGCTTCGCGACGTTGATCCGCGGCTGGCGGTACACCGCCTTGGCGTGGCTGAACGTCTTGAAGCCGTCCGCGCCGTGATACGCGCCCATCCCCGACTGGCCGACGCCGCCGAACGGCAGTTCCTCGTTGGTGATGTGGAAGATCACGTCGTTGAGCGTCACCCCGCCCGAGATTGTGCGGTCGAGGACGCGGCGGCGCTCGGCGTCGTTGTCGCCGAAATAATAGAGGCCAAGCGGGCGGTCGCGGCGGTTGACCTCGGCAATGGCGTCGTCGACCGCTGCGTAGCGGCGCACCGGCAGGATCGGGCCGAAGATTTCCTCCTGCATGACGGTCATGTCATCGGTTGCGTCGCGGACGATATGCAGCGGCATTTTGCGCGTGTTGCTGCTGCCGAAATCCTCGTTCGCCGGATTGACCGTCTCGATCGTCGCGCCCTTGGCGCGCGCATCCTCCAGCCAGTCCTGCAGCCGCTGGTGATGCCGGTCGTTGATGATCGAGGTGTAATCGGGGTTGGCCAGCAGGGTCGGATACATTGTCGACACCGCCGCCTTGAGGCCGTCGACCACCGCCTGTTCCTGATCGTCGGGCACCAGCATGTAATCGGGCGCGAGGCAGATCTGGCCGGCGTTCATCATCTTGCCGATCGCGACGCGCTCGGTTGCCTGAGCGATATTGGCGCCCTTGCCGATGATCACCGGCGACTTGCCGCCAAGCT
>NZ_JAQGKZ010000044.1 GCF_028289855.1 Sphingomonas bacterium
TACGCGGGCTCATCCTTGGGCGATAAATCTTTGGACTTACGTCATCATCCGGTATTAGCAGCAATTTCTCGCTGTTATTCCGAACCCAAGGGCAGATTCCCACGCGTTACGCACCCGTGCGCCACTAGACCCGAAGGTCTCGTTCGACTTGCATGTGTTAGGCATGCCGCCAGCGTTCATTCTGAGCCATGATCAAACTCTCAAGTTTATGTACGACAAGATCGCGGTGGAATTCCACGATCAAGCCGCTCATTTCAAGGAGCTGCTCTGCACATATTCTTCAGGATCCACCGACGCGAACGCCGACAGATCCCATTACGTATGGATACGTGAAGGACATGTATTAGGCAGCTTAATTTACCGAGCACCCAGCGCCTTGAAAACGCTGGACCCGGGCGCCGCCGCCCACATGTCCCTTCATCTGAACTAACAATGTCAAAGAGCGCAAAAGACCGACGCCTTGGCTTACCCTCTTTTTGGAGGGCGACCACTGCGCCGAGATTTTGATGACCGTAACAGGCAGACCGTGTGGCCTGTCGCTGCGGTGGAGCTCATCTATGCGGGGCGCCGCTGGAGGTCAACGACTTTTTGCATTTTTATTTCAAAAGCAGTCAAAAACGCTGGAATTCCGCGGTTTTCGCCGGTGCCAGCGGTAGAGCGAATAGCGCGCGCCGCCATGCAGATCGCTGCAACGCCACCGAATCGGAGGCAGAATCGTCGCGATCTGCCGCTCGGGTAGATCGAACTGGCCGGATTTTTTCGCGGCTAAGCGGTCTGAATATAGCTCCGCATCGCCTCGGCGTCGGCCTCGATCTTGTCGATGCGGTATTTGACCAGATCGCCGATCGACACGAAGCCGACCAACACACCATCCTCGACCACCGGCAAGTGCCGGACCCGGCGCCGCGTCATTAGCGTCAACGCCCCCAGCACCGCTTCGCTACGGCCGATCGTGATCGCCGGCGCGGTCATCGCGTCGGAAACGGGCCGGTCGAGCGCCGCCGATCCGTGTTCGGCCAGACAATGGATCACGTCGCGTTCCGAAAAGATGCCGGCGACCTGCCCGTCGCGCAACACCGGCACAGCACCGATGCGGCACTCCGCGAGCAGCTTCACCGCGTCGGCGACCTTGTGCTCGGCGGTGATCGTCACCGTATCGCCGCCCTTGCCCGCCAGGATCGTCGCGATCGTCATGGCATTCTCCCTCTCGACGAGTCGAAGATTCACCCTTCCGGCCAATTAGTAAAGCATGTCCGGGCTATTCGTCGTCCGTGTCCTTCGCCGCGCGGATCGAGTAACTCAATTTGGCCGTGCCGTTGGCCGGGACCCTGGTCGTCCATAGAGGTACGCCGTCCTTGGTACCCAGTTTCGCGCTCGGCGAGAATAATCCGGCGCCGTCATCGAACGCGATCTTCGCCTCATAGTCGATTGGCCAGGGATTGGCGTTGGTGACGGTCAATTCGTAGCGCGTCTTGCGCCCTTTCTCGCGCAGCGTTTCCACCTCGGCATCGACGCTGCCGGGCTCGCCCAGCTCGAATTCGATCTCTTCGCCGACCGTCTTGTCCCCAACCGAGGACTCACCGATCATCAGCGAACGTCCCTCGACCTCGCTAAAGACCGCAACCTTGCCCCCGGGCAAGGCCACGCCCAGCCCGTTGGCAACGACATTCTTGCCCCGTAGCACCATCGTCGTGTCGGCGTCCTCGTCGCGCACCTCGCTGCGATAGATCGGCCATAATTTGACCGACGGCTTGCTGAGCATCGCGACCTGTTTCTGCGCATTCGACGCGACGGTCACTCGGCGCGGGAAGCGATAGAGTTTGAGATCGCCAAGCGACTCCGCGCTGGCCAGCAACGCCACCGGCACCGGGCTGTTCGCGACCGCGCGCCGCATTATAGATCCGGTGACGATGATATCTCTGCCGTCTTCATCCACCGGCAGCGTCTGAAGCGAGTCCGACACGACCGTCACAACGCGACGACGATCCAGATCGTAGTTCGGCAACGGCCAACATTTGAGCGTCAGGTCGCCGTCGCCCGCGCCGAACGAATCGTCCTCGCGGTCGCGATCGCGGTTGAGCTCGCCCGCGACGACCTGAGTATCGGCATCGACGAAACTGGTGACGTCGGTCGAAGCGAGCGTGATCCAGGCGAACATGTCCGCACTGCGGCCGTCGGGACGCATCGCGACGATATAGTCGGCCTGCCAATCGAACCCGCCGGCGAGGTAGGACAGGGTCAGCGTTACGGTGCGCGCCACCTTGCTGTCGGTCCGCACCGACAACGTCGGCTTGGCCGACAACCCCGGCGGCACACCATCGTAGACCAGCATTTCGGGGAGCCCCGAACATTTGAGGTCGGCGAAACCGGCGCCGATCTGGAGCACCGCCGCGCCGTCCGCCGACGATCGGATCGTCGCCTGTTGCAGCGTCACTTTGCCAGTGGCCTGGTCGGTGCGGCGGATCATCACACGGCGGCCAAGCGCGCGGTCGAACAGGGATCGCGGCGACAGCAAGCTGGCGTCGAGATTCTTTTCCTGGACCCCGTCGGGCAACCCACCAATCAGCGCGCTCTCAGGCAGAATGTTGCCCGCCACCCCTTCGAACCGGATCACCGCCGGACCCGCCGGCAGCGCGATCGTGCGGCGCTCGGTGATCAGCGCATAGCCTTGGGGATTGTCGCGATCGATCTCGCGACCGGGCCGGTAATAGGGGCCGCGATAGAGCGTGACCGAGACATGCTCCGGCCCCGCCGAGGTAATCACCGTCTGGGCATGCGCCATCGGCGCTACGGCCAACGCCGCCAGCATCGTCAGGAGGAAAGCACGCACCGCGCCGGCCCTCAATACCGCGTGTCGAAGTCGACGGTCAGCGTCGTCGTGCCGTTGCCCGGCACCGTCACCTTCCACACGCGCTCGTCGAGCGAACGCTGCTCGCCCTTCAGGCTCTCGTTGCTGACGCGGGTGTCGTGCCAATAATCGTCGTCGAGCCCGGCCTGGACCAGTTCGACCGTCACCGGATCGGGTCGTGCATTGGTCAGCGTATAAGCCATACTGGTGCGCCAGTACGTCACGGTATCATCGCGCACGACGACGGTCGGCTTCTCGCCGTTGATCGAGACGCGGTATTTCTCGGTCCGTTGCCATTCGTCGGTCTGGATCTTCTCGCGCTTGACGACGGTCGGCTTAACCTTGACGTCGAACGCGAGGCCAGTGGGGATCGCCAGCGTCGACCCCATCGGGGTGTGGTCGATGCGGTTTTCACCGATGAATTGCGGCTGCCCCTTCGAGTCGCGGATATAGACGCGCACCGTCCCGGCGGGCAGCGCATCGCCCAGCCCGCCGTCTTTCGAACTGGAAAAACTCAGTACGGTGGTCGCGCTGGCCGCTTCCTTGGAGGCGGACAGCCAGTTGTTGGTGAAGGCGTAGATTTTCTTCGCGGGCACCCCGCCGACCGACAGGAAACTGACCTGTTTCTGCTGGCTGGGGGCGATCGTGATGCGGCGGCCGACCGGATAGAGGTAGAAATCGCCCAGCCGTGCGCGGGCCGATGTCTGCGTGCCCGACAGCGTCCCCGGCGCGATCCCGGCATTGCCGTTGCGGCCCTCGCCCGGCGATCCGGCGACCAGCACCGTCTCGGCGTTGGTGAAGGCGACGTTGTTGTCGTTCTTGAGCGTCACCCAGCCTTGGACGTCGATCGTGCCTTTCCCCTCATCGAACAGCGCGACGTAGTCGGCGGTCCAGCCCAGTCCCGTGGTGAGATAGCTTAACGTCCCCGGCCGAGTCCCCGCGGCACCGGCCTCGAGCGAGATCGACAAGGTCGGCCGCGCGCGCAGATTGGGCGGCAGCGAATCGTAGACGACGCGCACCGGCAGCCCGTCGTCGCGGAGCACCTCGATATTAGCCCCGATCTGGAGCACGACGCCGCCATTAGCCGCCAGCACCTTGGCGCGCTCGCGTGTCTCGACCCCGGTCGCGGGATTGGTGCGGACGATGGTGATGGTCTGGCCGACCGCTTTCTGGATCAACGCGGATGGCGACAGCAGGTCGTAATCGAAATTCTGTTCGATGATGCTCGCGCCCGCAATACTGAGCCGAACCGTTTCGGGCCGGATGCGGTCGGCGACGTCGGGGAATTCCTGACGGGTGACCCCGCCCTTCAGCGTCAGGTTGCGCGTGTCCTGCACCAGCGCCTGGCCGTTATTGTAGATCGTCACCGCGACATCGCCCTGTGCGGAGGGTTGCGGCGCGGTTTGCGCGAAAGCGGCGGCGGGCGCCAGCAACAGGATCGAACCGGCCAGTACGCGCATCGTCATCCCCTTTATTTATTTGGGGAAGCTAGCCGGTTGCCGCCTGAACGGAAGATGAAAAAGGCCCGGCGAAACGATTCCGCCGAGCCGTTCGCAATCAAAACAGGGAAAAAGCCTTACTCGGCGGCCTCGGCGTCGGGCGAGCGGCGCGGGCGACCGCGGCGCGGCTTGGGGGCTTCCTCACCCTCATCGCCGACGCTGATACCGAGCGACGGCGGCAACAAGGCCGCATCGAACGTCTCGCCTTCGACGCTTTCGACCGGGCGAACCTCACGCCGCGGGCGGCCGCGACGCGGCCCCTCGCGCTCGGCGCGATCCTCGGCCGGCGCTTCTGCCGCATTGCCGGCATTGCTCTCGCTATCGCCGTCATTGGCGGCATAGGCATTGCCGTTAGCATAACCATTACCGTTATTGCCGGTCTGCGCGCGGTTGCCGCGATCTTCGCGGTTATTGGCGCGGGGCTCGCGATTACCGCGATCGGGGCGCGCGTCCTGGCGGCCTTCCTGACGGTTATCGTCGCGGTACGGACGATCGTCGCGCGCCTGCTGCTCGCGGCGTGGATCCTGGTCCGCCTGAGGCGCGCCATCATCCTCGAACCCGTCGTCGCCGTCGTCGTCGAAGCCGTCCTCTCGGCCGCGGCGCTGGCCCTGGTTGGGGTTCTGCTCCTCGAAGCGGCTGCGGCTTTCGGCGAGGACGCGGAAATAATGATCCGCGAACTGCAGATAATATTCGGCGTTCACCCGGTCGCCCTGACGCTGCGCGTCGGACGCGAGCGCCTTGTACTTTTCGAGCAGTTGCGCGGCATTGCCGCGGGCGCGGTTGTCGATCCGGTTGCCGTTGCCGGCGTTGGGATTGCCGCCACCTTGGCGCTGTCCACCCCGGCCGCGACGGCGGCCGGCCTGACGATTATTATTGATCAAAGTCCTGTGGTCCTTGTCTACAAAACAAACCCGGCCTTGCTCCAACTCGGAGTCAAACCCCACGCGGCGTCCGCGCCTGTCAGGACGCGAAGACCTGTCATGGCCGCCGGACAAGCGGCCTGATGACGAAGGATTGGGCAATGCCCCGATTTCAACGATGTATCGATTGAGATCGCGTGCCCCTATGCGCTCAATAGCGGGTGCCGGGCATTCTTCCAAGCACAAATATGGAATTCGTGTTGCCTCGCATCAAGGTGTTGCGATCAAGCATCGGTCGCGCCCCGCCAGATCGCGGCGGACGGCGACGTGGAGGCCCTGCGCGACAAGGAGCGCGGAGACCGCCTCCGCCTGCGTGGCACCGATTTCGATCGCGGCCATGCCGTAGGGGGCGATCAAGGCGGGAAGTTGCGCCGCGATGATTCGATAATCGTCGAGGCCATCGGCCCCGGCGAACAAGGCGGAGGCTGGCTCGTGGTCGCGGACCTCGGCGGGGAGCCGTTCGTCCGTGCCGACGTAGGGCGGGTTGGCGAGGATCAGGTCGAACCGTTGGCCGATCGCGTTGGCCCAATCGCCTTCGACGAACCCGGCGCGCCCACTCATCCCGAGCCGCTCGGCGTTCCCCCGCGCATAGTCGAGCGCCGCCGCCGACGCGTCGACGCCGACGCCGCACGCCTCGGGCCACTCGGCCAGTGCGGCAAGTAACAGGGTGCCCGGCCCGGTGCCGAGGTCGAGGATCGTCGCGGGCGGCGCCCCGGCGAAATGCGCGACCGCTGCTTCGATCAGCGTCTCGCTGTCGGGCCGCGGGATCAATGCGCCGGGACCGACCGCGAGGCTGATCGTCCAGAAATCGCGGGTGCCGATGATGTAGGCGACCGGTTCGTGCGCGAGGCGGCGCTCGATCAGCGCGGCGAACGCGGCCGGCACGGGGTCGTCGAGATGGCGAAGCAGGAGGTGCTCGCGCGGGATGCCGACCGCGTGCGCCATCAGCAGTTCGGTGTCCAGGCGGGGGGTATCGGAGATGACGGCAACTTGCTGAGTCGCTGCCGCGAGCGCCACCCTGACATTTAGGTCCGACACTCACACCACCGTCGTCACCCCGGCCTTGTGCCGGGGTCCACCGTGTCGCATGCGCTGGGGCAAGAAGCTCAAGCAGCAGCGTTTGCGGGACCGTGGACCCCGGCACGAGGCCGGGGTGACGGTTGGACTTGGGGCAAGCGCGTGCGCTTTACGCACCCTCCAAACTCGCCAGCCGTTCGGCCTCGTCCTCCGACACTAGCGCGCCGACGAGTTCGCCCATGTCGCCCTCGAGAATTTCCGGCAGGCGATGGAGCGTCAGATTGATGCGGTGATCAGTCACCCGTCCCTGCGGGAAATTGTACGTCCGGATCCGCTCCGACCGATCCCCCGATCCGACCATCGACTTGCGCGCGCCGGCGCGTTCGCCATGCAGCCGCTCGCGCTCGGCCTCGTACAATCGCGTGCGCAAGACCTTGAGCGCCTTGGCCTTATTCTTGTGCTGCGACTTCTCGTCCTGCTGGATCACCACCAGTCCCGTCGGCAAATGCGTGATGCGCACCGCGGAGTCGGTGGTGTTGACCGACTGCCCGCCGGGCCCCGACGAGCGATAGACGTCGATCCTGAGGTCGCGCGCCTCGTCGATCTGGACATCGACCTCCTCGGCTTCGGGCAGCACCGCGACGGTCGCGGCGGAGGTGTGGATGCGCCCGCCGCTTTCGGTCACCGGCACGCGCTGGACGCGGTGGACGCCGCTTTCGAACTTCAATTTGGCGAACACGCCCTTGCCCTCGACCGACGCGACGACTTCCTTGAAGCCGCCGGCGTCGGAGGTCGAGGCGGAGATCAGTTCGACCCGCCAGCCCTGCCCCTCGGCATAACGCTGGTACATGCGGAACAGGTCGCCCGCGAACAGGCTGGCCTCGTCGCCCCCGGTCCCGGCGCGGATTTCGAGCATCGCCGCGCGCTCGTCGGCGGCGTCGCGCGGGAGGAGGGCTAGCGCAAGGTTGCGTTCGGCCTCGGGCAAACGTTTGGCGATCGAATCGATCTCTTCGCGCGCCATCGCTTTCAGCTCACCGTCGGATTCGTCGCCGTCGGCCATGTGCCCAAGCACCTCGAGCTCGGCGCGCAACCGCCGCACCTCGCCCGCCGCCTTCGCCACCGGCTCGAGCTCGGCATATTCCTTCGACACCGCGACGAAGCGCTCGCCCGACAGGTCGCCGGTCGCCATCAACGCGCCAAGCTCGTCCCGCCGCGCCTCGATCTGCGCGATCCGTTGGGGGGAGATGGAGGTCATTCGTTGTCGCCCGACATCTCGGCATAAGGCTCTGGCAAGTCGCCAAGAACGCGAAGGAGAAGTTTAGCTGCGGTTTCTTGGCCCGCCAGATGAGTGAGATGAAGCCGACGCTGTGGATTGTCTTCGGCACGAACGAACAGGATTGCCTGAATACCCTTTCGTTTCGCACTATCGGCTCGTTTATTGCCTGCGCCGCGAAAGCCCAATTCGACTTCCCAGCCTTTTTCTCTCAACATTCGCGCCAGCTTCTGAGCCTCTGCCTCCATTTGGGGCTCATCCGGCACGACGGCGATCAATCGAGAAAGATCGACTGCCGGCTCGTCCAGCAACATCGCCAACCGCTCGACTCCCGCTGCCCACCCGACACCCGGCGTGTGCGGCCCGCCGAGCGCTTCGATCAGCCCGTCATAGCGCCCGCCCGCGAGCACTGTCCCCTGCGCGCCGAGCCGGTCGGTGACGAACTCGAACGCGGTGTGGCGGTAGTAATCCAGACCACGGACTAGTCGCGCATTGCGCTCGAATTTTACTCCGGCAGCGTCGAGCCCCTTCTTCACCGCCTCGAAGAACGCGCCGGCTTCGTTCGACAAATACGCGTCGATATCGGGCGCCGCGTCGGCGATCGGGCGGTCGCGCGGGTCCTTGCTGTCGAGGATGCGCATCGGGTTCTTGTCGAGCCGGACCAGGCTGTCCTCGCTCAACTCGCCGCGATGCTTCTCGAAATGCGCCACCAGCGCCCCGCGCCACGCATCGCGCGTCTCGGCGTCGCCCAACGTATTGAGTTGAAGCGTCACGCCATCGGCGATGCCAAGTTCGTGGAGCAACTGGTCGGCGAACGCGAGCAGTTCGACGTCCGCCGCCGGCTCGGCCGCGCCGATTACTTCGGCGTCGATCTGGTGGAACTGGCGGTATCGCCCCTTTTGCGGGCGCTCGTAGCGGAACACCGGACCGCTCGTGACCAGCTTGAGCGGCGCATATTGCTGCCACCCCTCGGTCAGATACGCGCGACAGATGCCGGCGGTGAATTCGGGCCGCAGCGTGACCGAATCGCCACCGCGATCCTCGAAGCTGTACATCTCTTTCGATACCACATCGGTGGTTTCTCCGATCGAGCGCGCGAACACCTGCGTGTCCTCGAACACCGGAATGTCGACGCGCTGGAAGGCGTAGAGCCTACGGACCTTCTCGAACGCCTCGAGCACGCGCGCGAAGCGGCGTTGCTCGTCGCCGAATATGTCCTGCGTTCCGCGGATGCGTTTAGGGGTTTCGATGCGCGCCATATTGGCGGCGGTCTCTAGTAGAGACACCGCCGACGCGCTAGCCTTCCGTCATGACCCTCAACCTCGGCAACCGCATCGCACCGCCCCGCTTCGTCGCCTACGCCCTGGCGCTGATCGCGATTGCACTCTGGTGTGCCACGCAGATGCATGGCGGCCAGAAGGATTCGGACAAGGCGCTCGCGCACTTCCTAATCGGCTTCGACATCGCGACGTTCCTGTTCCTGGCTTCGCTCTTCCCGATGTTCCGGACGCACGACGCGAAAAGGATCGCCGAGCATGCGGCCCGCAATGACGCCAACCGCACCGGGCTGCTGATCATCACGGTCGCGATCAGCATGGTCGTGCTGGGGGCGGTGACCCTGGTCGTGGTCGGCGGCGGGCCCGGTTATTCGAAACCGCTGGTGATCGCGACGCTGGCGCTGTCGTGGATATTCGCCAACACCGTCTACGCGCTGCACTACGCCCATCTCTATTACGGCGCGGGCAAGACGCGGGGCAGCTATGTCGGCGGGATCGATATTCCGAGCACCAAGCAACCCGACTATTTCGATTTCCTCCATTTCTCGCTGATCCTGGGCATGACGTTCCAGACCGCCGATATCGACATCACGAGCCCGTCGATCCGGCGCGTGTCCACCGGGCAGTGCCTGGCCGCGTTCGTCTTCAACATCGGCATCCTGTCGTTTTCGATCAACATGATCGCCGGGAAGTAAGGTTCGGCGCGCTGGACCGCATCGGCGGCTAAAGACCCTCTGGACGACGAGTGTATCGCTGTCCTAGGACAGCGGCCCTGACCGAAACAGGAAGGCCCCCTCCCCGATGATCCGTCGCACCGCGTTCGCCCTGCTGCTCGCCACCGCCACCGCCGCCACCGCTGCCTTCGCCCAGGCGAACAATTCGCGGCCGCAGCCGGTGCCGGTGATCGACACGATCCCTGCGGCTGCCGACATTCCCTATCCGGGGACTGTCGCAATCGACATCGACGCGACCGATACGGTGCGCGGCATCTTCACCGTCAATGAAACCATCCCGGTCGCGAAGTCTGGAGATTTCGTCCTGCTCTATCCGAAGTGGGTGCCGGGCGGGCACACGCCGCGCAACGAGATCGAGAAGGTGGTCGGGCTGACCGTGACCGCGGGCGGCAAGACGATCCCGTGGACACGCGACACGGTCGATATGTACGCGTTTCATCTCGACATCCCCAAGGGCGTCAAGGCGATCGACGTCCGGTTCCAATACGCGACCGCTACCAAGGCCGATCAGGGTCGCACGATGGTGACGCGCAACCTGATGAGCCTGCAAACCATCGCGACGACCTTCTATCCGGCAGGCTATTTCGCGCGGCAAATCCCGGTGCGCCTAACGGTGAAGTACCCCGACGGCTGGAGCGCGGCATCGGCACTCAACGCCAAGGTGATGGGCGCGACATACAGCTACGAGCCGACCAACTACGAGATCCTGATCGACAGCCCGATCCTGGCGGGCCGCTATTACAAGAAGTTCGCGCTCTCGGACCGCGTCAACCTAAACACCTTTGCCGACAGCCAGGCCGAGCTCGACGCCGCGACGCCCGAGATGATCGACGCGCACAAGCGGCTGGTCGAACAAGCGGTCAGATTGTTCGGCGCGCAGCATTACAACCATTACGAATTCCTGTTCTCGATTTCGAACGAGCTTGGCGGGATCGGGCTCGAGCATCATCGCAGTTCCGAGGACGGGACGCGGATGGGCTATTTCAGCGAGTGGGCGATGAACGCCGGCGCGCGCAACCTGCTGCCGCACGAATACACGCATAGCTGGGACGGCAAGTTCCGCCGCGGCGCCGACCTGTGGACACCCGATTACCGCTATCCGATGCGTGACAGCCTGTTGTGGGTGTACGAAGGCCAGACGCAATTCTGGGGCTATGTGCTCCAGGCGCGCTCGGGCCTCGTCAGCAAGCAGGACACGCTCGACCAATATGCGTCGATCATGGCCAACCTCGACAACACGCCGGGGCGCAACTGGCGCGCGCTGCAGGACACCACCAACGGACCGATCATCTCCAACCGCAAGCCGATGGCGTGGACCGATTACCAGCGCGGCGAGGAATATTACAACGAAGGCCTGCTGGTGTGGATGGAAGTCGATTCGATCCTGCGCGAGCAGTCGAAGGGAACCAAGTCGATCGACGATTTCGCCCGCGCGTTCTTCGGGATCAACGACGGCGACTGGGGCGAAGTGACGTACACGTTCGACGATGTCGTCGCGACGCTGAACGGCATCCAGCCATACGATTGGCGCGGGTTGCTCAAGAAGCGCCTGACCGAAACCGGCCAGCCCGCCCCGATCGGCGGTTTCGAGCGCAACGGCTACAAGCTCGTCTACACCAGCGAGCAGACCCCGACCGGCAAGCAGGGCGAACGCGCGCGCAAGGTCGCCGATCTCAGCTATTCGCTCGGGCTGACCGCTGGCGCCGATGCCAGCCTGTCGTCGGTACGTTGGGGCAGTCCCGCTTACGACGCCGGGCTGACGCTCGGCGACACGATCGTCGCGGTCAACGGCCTGGCCTATTCCGACGACCGTCTGCGCACTGCGGTCACCGACGCCAAGGGGACGAAGGCGCCGATCGTGCTGACGGTCAAGATGGGCGAGGAAGTGCGCAGCGTCAGCATCGACTATCACGGGGGCTTGCGCTATCCGCACCTCGTCAAGACCGGGACCGGGGAAACCGGGCTGGATCGGTTGCTGACGGCACGATAATCGTCATCCTCCACCACCGTTCGTGCTGAGCCTGTCGAAGCACGTGCCCCGAACACGCCCTTCGACAAGCTCAGGGCGAACGGGCTAATAGGATTCGCATGAACATCGATCTCATCCCCGTCGGCGCCAACCCGCCCGAGAGCTTGAACGTCATTATCGAAGTGCCGACCGGCGGCGAGCCGGTGAAGTACGAGTTCGACAAGAAATCGGGCGCGTTGTTCGTCGACCGCATCCTCCACACGCCGATGCGTTACCCGGCCAATTACGGTTTCGTGCCGCATACCTTGTCGCCTGACGGTGACCCGCTCGATGCGCTGGTGATCGCGCGCAGCCCGTTCGTCCCAGGCTGCGTCGTCCGCGCCCGCCCTATCGGCGTGCTCAACCTCGAGGACGAAGCCGGCGGCGACGAGAAGCTGATCTGCGTCCCCGTCGACACCACCTTCCCTTATTATTCGGACATCGGCGAGCGCCAGGATCTGCCCTCGATCGTGCTCCAGCAGATCGAGCATTTCTTCACCCATTACAAAGACCTTGAGCCCGAAAAATGGGTGCGCGTGGGCAAATGGGGCGACGCCGCCGAAGCGCGCAAGATCGTGATGGAAGCGATCGAGCGCGCGAAGGGCACCGACGCCGGATGACCTCGCGCGCCGTCTGGCGGCTGTGCGCACTGGCCGGGCTGATCGCGTTCGTCATTTCGTGGAGCTTCGGGCGAATTCCCGGCTTGGCCGCGTGCGGCCCGGTGGTCGGTGGCGGCGGCCCGATCTTTGCGTTCGAGCTGGCACGGACCGCCGCCGACATCGCGGCGCTATTCGGCGCCGATCCATGCCGTTCCACGCTGGTCGCGGCGCAATATACCGGGTTGTGGCTCGACGGGCTGGGTTTCATCCCGAGCTATACCGCTTTTCTGGTGCTGGCGGCGATCGCCGCGAGCCGCGGCTGGATGCGCCGCGCGACCGTGGCGATGCTAATCGTCGCCGCCTTGAGCGACGAGGTCGAAGGCTTCATGCTCGGCGGCATTCTCAAAACGCTGCCCGGCACGCAGGCGCAACTCGACCAGCTTTATTGGGCGGTTCACATCAAGTTCGGGCTGCTCGCGCTCGCCACCACGCTGATCGGGCTCGCGATGGTTCGCCTGCGCGGATTGGCCCCGCTGCTGCTCGGCGGAATGGTGTGGATTGGCGGCATGGCGGCGATTTACGGCTTTGGCGAGCTGCCCGGCCCGGTGATGATGCGGGCATTTACCCTCGCCTGGTTTGCATTGCTTGCGGCCGCGATCATCTTTTCTTTCGCGCCGTCGCTTTTTTCGGCGCGCGATGCCCAGCGTCGAGGCCAAGCACCGCCCACCGTCTGAGTTCGTCGGGGTCGTCGTAAACGTCGTCGGGCGCGCGGCGATAGTTCATCGAGCCGATCTTGCCGTTCATGTCGTAAGTGAAGCGGTCGCATCCGGCTCCGTCCCACGTCGCGTCGCTCTCGGCATCGGCCTTGAACCACAGCGCGCCGTCATGGCTGACGATCGCGAAGATCGTGCCGTCGCAGTAGAGTGTGGCACCGCCCATCATCGCGCGCTTGGTCACCGTGCCGACTGGCTCCATCGCCTCGGCCACCCAATCGATCAGCCCTTGGTCGGCGGCCATCAGCGGGCCGTCAGCTTGAGGCCGGCGATGCACCCGACCACGCCGAGGATCAGCAGCAATCGCGGCAGGCTGGAGGGTTCATGGTACCAGGCAATCCCGACGATCACCGTCCCCAGCGCGCCGATCCCACCCCATACGGCGTAGGCGGTGCCCATCGGGATGCTGCGCGAGGCATATTCGAGCAGCCCCATCGACAGCGCGACCGAAGCAAGGAAACCCGCGGTCCAGCCAATATTGCGGAACCCATCGACATGGCGGAGGCAGGTAGTAAAGCCGACCTCGAACAGCCCGCCGACGATGAGCCAGAGCCACGCCATCAGTCGCGCCCTGCGAGCTTGGTGAGGGCCTCGCCGGTGACGCGTTGCGTCGTCCATTCGTCCATCGGCTGGGCGCCGATCGAGCGGTAGAAGCCGATCGCGGGGTCGTTCCAGTCGAGCACCCACCATTCGAACCGCGCGCAATCGCGGTCGAGGCAGATGCCGGCAAGCGCCCGGAGCAACGCCTTGCCCGCGCCCGACCCGCGTGCGCCGGGGGTGACATAAAGGTCGTCGAGCCAGATCCCCTTGCGCCCGGTCCACGTCGAGAAGGTGTGGAAGAACACAGCGAACCCGATGGCCTGCCCGTCGACGTCGGCGATCAGCGCCTCAGCCATCGGCTCCGCGCCGAACAGCGCATCGTGCATCATCGCTTCGGTAGTAACGACGGCGTCGGGCTCTCGCTCGAATTCGGCGAGCTCCTTGGCGAAGCGCAGCACGGTGGCGGCATCGCCGGGAGCGGCAGGACGGATCACGAGCGTCAAAATGCAGCCTCCACGTTCTCGACCGAGCGGCGGCGCGCGGCGATCAGGCAGCCGGTGATGATCAGCGCCGCCCCCGCCAGCGTATAGGGCGCGACCGGCTCGTGGAACACCACCCAGCCCCACAACGCCGCCCAGATGAACCCGGTATATTCGGTCGGCGCGAGGTAATTGGCCTCGCCGCGCGCATAGGCCCAGGCGAGAATCAGCAACGATACCGTGGCGAGCGCCGCGGCGAGCAGGATCGCGGGGATGTGGTGGGTGTCGGGCACGTGCGCGATGAACGGCGCGAAGCAAGCGAAAATGACGCCGACGATGATCGACTGGAAGAACGCGACCTCGCTCGGCCCCGCGACCATCGCTTGCTGGCGCATCAGCACGATGTTGTAGGCATAGCAAACCGCCGAAATCAGCACCGCGACGGTGCCGCGAAAGCGGTCGGGATCGGGCGCCGCGCTCGCCTGGCCGAGCATGATAACCCCAACGCCCCCGAACGCTACCAGCGAGGCGAGGATCGCGCTTGGCGGAATGCGCTCCTTGAGCACGAACGCCGCGCCGAACAAGGCGAGCAACGGTGCGATGAAAGCGAGCGCGATCGCTTGTGCCATCGGCACGCGGGCCAGCCCCCAGAAGAATGTCACCGCCATCACCGCCGACACCGAGCCACGGATCAGGTGGACGCGCATCACGGCGCGCGACGGCCATCCCCTGCGCGTCGGGAAATAGATCAACCCGGTGAACACGATCCCGGCGAGCGTCCGCCAGAATAACGTCGTGAACGCGCCAAGCTGGAGCACCAGCCCCTTCATCACCGCATCCATCGACGAGAAGATCGCGATGCCGATCACCGCGACCGCGAAGACCAGAGCTTGCGAAGTAGGGCGGCGGGTCATCCCCAGCCGATAGCGGGCGGGGATCGTTACGTCACCAGCCCTCCTCCTTATGACGTCACAAGGAGGATGCGCAGATTATTTGAGCGTCATCTTGTCGCCGCTGATCGACACGCTGTCGAGGTGGCGGAGGTAATTCTGGCCGAGCAGCGAAATCGTCAGGCCGTCGAGCACCAGCGCATGGATGTCGCTGACGCGCTTGCCATCGAGCACGACGTCCTTGAGTTCCACTTCCTGCCCGCGCACCGCACCCGATGCACCGCTGCCGACCACGTCGAACTGGCCGGGGTCGAACGCGACACCGGCGCGGCGAGCATCGTCTTCGGTCAGCGCGACGGTGGTCGCGCCGGTATCGACGACAAACTTGATCGGCTCGCCATTGACGTCGGCGACGGTGAAGAAATGCCCGTTATCCTCGCGCTCGAGCACCGTTTCGTGCGGCTGGTCGGTCACCGTCGCGGCGAGCGCGGCGGGCGGCGCGGCCTTGGGCTTGCTGCCGGGCAGCATGATACCGATGAGGATGCCCAAGGCGGTGACGACGAAGAAAGCAGCTTTCATGACCGCTGGCATAACGCGCTTGGCTTGCAGTCCGCTTTATCGCGATGCTTAACGCAACGCTTACTGCTTGGCGAAATAGTCGTAGATCGCGTCGCCCGAGCGGCTTGCGGCGTTGCGCCATTTGGGCGCACCGCGAAGGTTGCGCGGCTTGCCCTTCGAATTCAGGATCAGCACGGTCGGGGTTCCCTTGATCGCGCCGAGCCCGAAGCGGCGGGCGAGATCGCCGTTTCGGTCCTTCTCTCCCGGATTGTCGCCGACGTTGATCCAGACGATCTCGTAGCGATCGCGCAGCATCGTCGCGAAACGCGGTGTTGCGAACCAGCCGGCCAGCGCGCGGCTATCGTGGCACCAGTTGGCGCCGAACACGAGAATGACGCGCGTGTCGGTCGCGATGGCGGTTGTCAGCGCCAATTCGACTTCGCCACGGGCGCTGTCGGGGCTGCCGAAGGGTTTTGCTTCAGGATGAGCGGCGGGCGGCGAATCGGCGGCGAGCGCGAACGCCGGAACCGCCGCCAGCGCAAGCGCGAATGCGGCGAACCTCACGCCGCCCGTGCCTGCTCGCTCGCCTCGATCTCCGCCGCCTTCGCCTCGACCAGTTTGACGATATGCTCGATCATGTCGGCGTCCTGGACGTGGTGGTCGGTGACGCCCGACAGATAGACCATGTGCTTGCCGTTGCCGCCGCCGGTGAT
>NZ_JAQGKZ010000056.1 GCF_028289855.1 Sphingomonas bacterium
CCGACCGTGACCGCGGTCCCCGCGGCGGCTTCGACAGCGAATAAGGAATCAGAGACATGGCACGACCCTTTTTCCGCCGCCGCAAGAGCTGCCCGTTTTCCGCCAAGGATGCCCCCCGGATCGATTATAAGGACGTCCGGCTGCTCCAGGGCTTCGTTTCCGAGCGTGGCAAGATCGTCCCCTCGCGCATCACCTCGGTGAGCGCTAAGAAGCAGCGCGAGCTCGCCCAGGCGATCAAGCGCGCCCGTCATCTGGGCCTGCTGCCCTACCTCGTTAAGTAAGGAGCGCCCGACATGGACGTTATTCTGCTCGAACGCGTCGAAAAGCTCGGCGCCATCGGCGACGTGGTCACGGTGAAGGACGGGTTCGCCCGCAACTTCCTGTTGCCCAACAAGAAGGCGCTGCGCGCCAACGACGCCAACCGTAAGGTTTTCGACGCAAACCGCTCGCGGATCGAGGCCGACAATGCGTCGCGCCGCGGCGATGCCGAAAAGGAAGCCAAGAACTTTGACGGCGCGACGGTGACGTTGATCCGCCAGGCGTCGAACACCGGTCAGCTCTACGGCTCGGTCGCGGTGCGCGATCTCGTCGAGGCGCTCGAGGCCGACGGCCACAAGGTCGCCAAGTCGGCGATCGTGCTCAACAAGCCGATCAAGGCGATCGGCGTGTACGACGTCAACGTCGCGTTGCACCCCGAAGTGTCGGTGACCGTCAAGGTCAACGTCGCGCGCTCGCCCGAAGAGGCCGAGATGCAGTCGCAGGGCGTCGATGTGATGTCGGCGATGTTCGAAAAGGACGAGGCCGGCTTCGTCGAGGATTTCGATCCCAACGCCGAGCCCGGCGCGACCGCCGATGTCCGCGAAGAGGCTCCCGCAGCCGAAGCGACCGAGGAAACGCCGGAGGCCTGATCGGGCTTACGCCGAGACAAAGAAAAAGGGCCGTCCGGATCATGTCCGGGCGGCCCTTTTTCTTGTGGCTCTCTGGGAGGGGGGAGAGAGCCGCGACGTCCCGAGGGGGATCAGAACGTCGAAACGCAGGCGCCCAACACTGCTGCGAGCGGGATCAGGGCGAAGACGACGGGCATGACGTTTTTCACGGCGTGAGTTCCAGCAGGTCGTGATGACCCATGCCGCTTAAAATGCGCATCGCCCGCGAAATTTCCAGAAGATGAACGAAATAGATTTTCGTGGGTCAGTGGAACTTTTCGTTGCCGAAGACTCCCTCGATAATCATCACTTTCGTCCGAACAATTTCTCGATATCGCCGTGCGCCAGCTTCACCCAAGTCGGACGGCCGTGGTTGCACTGGCCCGAATGCGGCGTGACTTCCATTTCGCGAAGCAGCGCGTTCATCTCGGCAACCGACAGCACCCGCCCGGCGCGGACCGAGCCGTGGCACGCCATGGTCGAGGCGACGTGGTCGAGGCGTTCCTTGAGGCTCAGCGCTTCGTCGAACGCGGCGAGTTCGTCGGCCAGGTCGGTGACGAGGCCAGCCACGTCGCCCTGCCCCAACAACGCCGGGGTAGCACGAACCAGCATTGCGCGCGGGCCGAACCGTTCGAGTTCGAGACCGAATTCGGCCAGTTCGGAAAGGCGCGCTTCGAGGCGGTCGCACGCGGCCTCGTCGAGTTCGATCACTTCGGGAACCAGCAAACCCTGGCTCGCGACCCGCCCGCCGGCGAGCGCCGCGCGCATACGTTCGAGCACCAGGCGTTCGTGCGCCGCGTGCTGGTCGACCAACACCAGCCCGTCCTCAGCTTCGGCGACGATGTAGGTTTTGGCGACTTGGCCACGCGCGACGCCGAGCGGATGCGCGACGGTGTCGGGTGGCGGAGCGTAGGCGACCTCGGCGCGCGCCAGCGGCGGCGGCGCATTGAAGCTCGGGCGGCGATCGAACACCACCGAATGGCGCGGCGCGGTAAGCGTGCCGACCTCCCCCGCATCCCACAATGTCGGCCCGACCGGTTCGGGTCGCCACGCCGCCAAAGCGTCCTCGCTCGGCCGCTGAAAACTGCGATGCCCTGCTTCGTCCAGCGCCCGCCGCAATCCGCTGACGATCAGTCCGCGGATCATTTGCGGCTCGCGGAAGCGCACCTCGGTCTTGGCGGGGTGGACGTTGACGTCGACCAGGTCGGCGGGGAGATCGAGGAACAGCGCCACCACCGGGTGCCGGTCGCGCGCGATCATCTCCGCATAGGCGCCACGGATCGCGCCCATCAGCAGGCGATCCTTCACCGGGCGGCCGTTGACGAACAGATATTGGTGGTCGGCGACGCCGCGGTTGAACGTTGGTAGCCCTGCCACCCCGCCGAGCCGTACACCCTCCCGTTCGAGATCCACGCCGACGCTGTTTTCGGCCAGCGCGCGATCGGTCAATGCCGCGACCCGCGCGGGCCGATTTTCCGGCGCGTTGGTCGCCAGCGTCCGCTTGCCGTCATGTTCGACCGAAAAAGCGATGTCGGGCCGCGCCATTGCCAGCCGGCGGACGATGTCGAGGCTCGCTCCATATTCGGCGCGCGGGGTGCGCAGGAATTTGCGGCGCGCGGGCACCTTGTCGAACAATGCCTCGACCACGACACGCGTTCCCGGCGGCAAAGCGCCCGGCCCCTCCTCGACCAGCACGCCATTATCGATCACCCGCCGCCAGCCGTCGCTGCCACGCACCCGGCTTTCGAGCGTCAACCGCGCGACGCTGGCGATCGAGGGCAATGCCTCGCCGCGAAACCCCAGGGTCGTGACCTGATCGATTTCCTCATCGGGCAGTTTCGACGTCGCGTGACGTTCAAGTGCGAGCGCCATGTCTGCGGGCGTCATCCCGCAACCGTCATCGACGACTTCGATCAAATCGATGCCCCCGGCGGCCAGTTTGACCGCGATCCGCGTTGCCCCCGCATCGACCGCGTTTTCGACCAGTTCCTTCAACGCGCTGGCGGGTCTTTCTACCACTTCACCGGCAGCGATACGGTTGACCAGATGTTCGGGGAGGCGCCGTATTGACATGGGATACGCTCTAGCCCAAGCGGCGGGCTCTCGCGACCGTTAATGCCGACCAACCGGAGCCCGGAAAGCGGCTTTGGCGGCGGGGGAATAAATAACAGTGCGCGCGCTTCGACAGCGCGGCTTTTCGGGCGGTATTTTCCTTATGGTCTTCGGGCGTTTCTTCAAGCTGATGTCGCAGGACATGGCGATCGATCTGGGTACGGCGAACACCGTCGTTTATCTGCGCGGACGCGGTGTGGTGCTCAACGAGCCCTCGGTGGTCGCGGTCGAGACGATCAACGGCGTGAAGAAGGTCAAGGCGGTCGGCGACGACGCCAAGCTGATGATGGGCAAGACGCCCGACAGCATCCAGGCGATCCGCCCGTTGCGCGACGGCGTGATCGCCGACATCGACGTCGCCGAACAGATGATCAAGCACTTCATCCACAAGGCGCATGGCGGGCAGAAACGCTTCATGCGCTGGCCGCAGATCGTGATTTGCGTGCCGTCGGGATCGACCAGCGTCGAGCGCCGCGCGATCCGCGACGCCGCGCAGAATGCCGGCGCCAGCCAGGTATGGCTGATCGAGGAGCCGATGGCCGCCGCGATCGGCGCCAACATGCCGGTGACGGAACCGATCGGCAGCATGGTCGTCGATATCGGCGGCGGCACGACCGAGGTTGCGGTGCTGTCGCTGCGCGGCCTCGCCTATACCACGTCGGTCCGCGTCGGCGGCGACAAGATGGACGAAGCCATCGTGTCGTACGTCCGCCGCAACCATAACCTGCTGATCGGCGAAGCCACCGCCGAGCGGATCAAACAGGAAGTCGGCACCGCCAAGCCGCCCGCCGACGGCATCGGACTCACGATCCACATCAAGGGCCGCGACCTGGTCAACGGCGTGCCCAAGGAAATTCAGATCAACCAGGGCCAGATCGCCGAGGCGCTGAGCGAACCCGTCGGCACGATCGTCGAGGGTGTGCGGATCGCGCTGGAGAATACCGCGCCCGAACTCGCCGCCGACATCGTCGATCAGGGCATCGTCCTGACCGGGGGCGGCGCGCTGCTCCACGGGATCGATGAAGTGCTGCGCGACGAAACCGGGCTGCCGGTGACGATCGCCGACGATCCGTTGACCTGCGTGGCGCTGGGCACAGGGCGCGCGCTCGAGGATCCGATGTATCGCGGCGTTCTGCACACCGCCTGATTTCTGCTAAGGCCACTATCGCGGCCTTTTATGTGAGGGAGTGGGATGGCGCCGCCACGCAACCGGCGCCCGGGTTTCTCACGGCGGGCGCAATATAGTCTGTTCATCGGGTACGTCATCGCGATCGCGGGGGCGCTGGTGGGGGCTGTCCTGCTCGCTTTGTCGACGCTCAACCCGCCGGCCTTCTCCGCGCTGCGCGCCGGCGCCGGCGAAGTCACTGCGCCGGTCAGCTGGGCGATCGGGTCGGTGTGGAACGGGATCGCCTCGATCCCCTCGGCGATCGGTAGCTTCTTTGGCGTCCGCGGCGAGAATGCGCGGCTGAAAAAACAAGTCGCCGACGAGCGCCAACAACTGCTTCGCGCGCGCGCCATCGCCTATGAAAATTTGCGCCTGAAGAAATTGATGGGCCTGCGTGAGCCGAGCGTCGAAACGATCGCGACCGCCCGCATCGTCAGTTCGTCCGCAACCAGCACCCGGCGCTATGCTTTGCTCTATGCCGGCCTGATCCAGGGCGTTCATGCCGGGATGCCGGTACGCGCGCCCGATGGACTGGTCGGCCGCGTGCTGGAGGCCGGACCGGATACCGCGCGCGTGCTGTTGCTGATCGATCCCGAAAGCATCGTGCCGGTGCGACGGACGCGCGATGGTGCGCCGGGCTTCGCGACCGGGCGTGGCGACGGCCAGCTCGACGTCAAGCCGATCGCGCTCGGCAACGCCGAATATGCCCCCGGCGACGTGCTCGTCACCTCGGGCTCCGGGGGCATTTTTCCGCCCAATATTCCGGTCGCCAAGGTCATCAGCCGTAGCCGCGACGGCGCGCTCGCCAAACCCTATGCCGAACCCGACGCGCTCGATTACGCTCTGGTCTTGCGCGCCTTCCTCACCGCGCCGCCACCTCCTGCCGACGAGAAGCGGCCGTGAGGCAAGCGGGCGGCGCGTTCGCGCCCGAACCCTCCCCGATCGCCGCCTGGGCGATCCCCGCGGCATCGATCGTCGCGGGATCGTTGATCACCATCTTGCCGCTGATCGCGACGTTTCCGGTGTTGCCGCCGCTGGGGCTGATGACGTTGCTCGCCTGGCGGCTGTTGCGGCCCGACACGGTGCGGATATGGAGCCCGTTGCCGCTCGGGCTGTTCGACGATCTGGTCAGCGGCCAGCCGCTGGGCAGCGCGATCTTGCTCTGGACGGTCAGCCTGCTGGTCGTCGATCTGCTCGACCAGCGGCTGATGTCGCGTGATTTCTGGCAGGATTGGGTGCTGGCGTCGGGCGCGATCGGCGCTTGCTTGATCATCGGGCGCTTGATCGCGACGCCGCTTGAGGCGCATGTCGATACGCTGTTGCTGTTTCAGGTGATCGCGGCCGTGTTGCTCTATCCCTTTGTCGCCCGGCTGGTCGGATGGCTCGACGCCAAGCGAGGGCGTGCGTGAGCCGTCCGCCGCGCCTGACGACCGAGGCGACCCAAAGCTATAGCTTCTCGCGCCGGGCGCTGATGGTGGGCGGGGTGCAGGGCGCCGTCGCGGTGGCGCTGGCCGCGCGGATGACGTGGCTGTCGGTGTTCGAGAACGAGCATTATCGCCTGCTGTCGGAAAGCAACCGCGTCAATCTGACGATGATTCCGCCGCGGCGCGGATGGATCGTCGACCGCAACGGCCACGCGATCGCCAACAACCGCACAGATTTCCGCGTCGATATCATCCGTGACCGGCTGCCAGAGGCCGAACAGCCCCGCGTGCTCAAACTGCTCCAGCAATTGCTCGGGCTGCCGCCCGAACAGATCACGCGGATCGAGACCGACATCAAGCGCGCCGCTGGGTTTCAGCCGGTCCAGGTGGCCGAGAATCTCGATGCCGACCGGTTCAATGCGGTGCAGGTCCGCTTGCCCGAACTGCCCGGGGTGGCGCCGACCGCCGGTTATTCGCGCAGCTATCCCGCCGGCCAGGCGGTGGCGCATCTGACCGGGTATGTCGGCGCTGCATCAGCGGAACAATATCAGAAGAGCAAGAACCCGTTGCTGATCACCCCCGGTTTCAAGATCGGCAAGGATGGCCTTGAAAAGGCATTGGAAAGCACGCTGCAAGGTGAACCCGGCGCCAAGCGTGTCGAAGTCACCGCGCACGGTAAGCTGGTGCGCGAACTCGAAACCCGGCGCGACGTCGCCGGTCACGTCCAGCGGCTGACGATCGACGCCGGGCTGCAGGAATATGCCGCGCGCCGGCTGGGCACCAATTCGGGCTCGGTGGTGGTGATGGACGTGACCAACGGCGACGTGCTCGCCTTCGTGTCGATGCCCGCCTACGATCCGAACAGCTTTTCCGACGGGATCAGCCCTCTCGAATGGAAGATGCTGTCGGACAACGACCACGTGCCGCTGATGAACAAGATCCTGCAGGGGCTCTATCCGCCGGGATCGACGGTCAAGCCGATGAACGGCCTGGCGCTGCTTCACAATGGAGTCAGCCCGGAGGATCGGATCAGTTGCAGCGGCGCGCTCAAGGTCGGGGGCGGCATCTTCCACTGCCACAAGAAAAGTGGTCATGGTCCGCTCAACCTGAAGCAAGCGATCATGGCGAGCTGCGACATCTATTTTTACGAGATGGTGCGGCGGCTCGGTTATGACCGGGTCGCACCGATCGCGCGGACGCTCGGTCTCGGGCAGAAATTCGATATTCCCTTTTCGACCCAGCGCTTCGGCACTGTGCCCGACAGCGCGTGGAAACTGAAGAAGTATAAGGACGAATGGACCGTCGCCGACTCGTTGAACGCGTCGATCGGTCAGGGATATGTCCTCGCCAATCCGCTACAATTGGCAGTGATGGCGGCGCGCATCGCGTCGGGCCGATCGTTGACGCCGCGGCTGGTGATGAACGGCCCTGCCCCGCGCGCCAATCCGCTGCCGCTCGATCCGGATCACCTCGCGCTGATCCGCAACGCGATGTACGGTGTGGTCAACGAAGGCGGCACCGGCGGCGCGGCGCGGCTCAACATTCCGGGCGTATCGCTCGGCGCGAAGACCGGGACGGCGCAGGTTCGCCGGATCACGATGACCGAGCGCGCCGGCGGCGTGCTGAAGAATGCGTCGCTGCCGTTCAAGCTGCGCGACCACGCGCTGTTCGTCTGCTTCGCGCCGGTCGAAAATCCGCGCTACGCTGCGGGGATCGTGCTGGAGCATGGCGGCCATACCGTCCGCAACCTCGACACGCCGGGGATCGGACGCGACATCATCACGTACCTGATCGACCGCGACCGCGCGCTCAAATCGCTCGCCGAGCTCGAACCGACATGGGGCGGTGACATCGTCACGCGCGCGGCGGCGGAGACGGCAGCGTACAAAGGGCAGATTTCGGCGGTTCAGGCGGTGCAAACCGAAGCCGACGCCACCGCCCCGGTCGATGCGCCGGCGGTCGAGGCGGCGACCGATGCCGCGAATGTCTCTGCCGCCGCCATCGCCAACACCGCCCTCCCCGCCGAACAGGGATCGCACGAGGTCGAACAGTGAGGCAGCCATCGTCCGCTTCGCTGGGCTTCGTCCCCGAGCCGCTCGCCCAGCTGCCGTGGAAGATCCTGCTGCTGGTAATGGCGATCGGCTGTTTCGATCTGCTGGTCCTCTATTCGGCCGCGGGCGGGCATATCAGACCGTGGGCGCTGCCGCAGGGCATCCGCTTCTTCGTCCTGCTGGCCGCGGCGATGGCGCTGTCGCGCGTGCGGCCCGAAGTCTGGGGGATGATCAGCCTGCCGGCCTATACCGTTATCATCCTGATGCTCGTCGGCGTCGAAATATTGGGAAAGGTCGCCGGCGGCGGCCAGCGCTGGCTCGAACTTGGTGTCATCCGGCTGCAGCCGTCCGAGCTGATGAAGCCGTTCATCGTGCTGGCCTGCGCGCGCTTCTACGACCTGTTGCCGCCCAGCGAGACGCGCAAGTTCGGCGCGATCTGGCCCGCCTTGCTGCTGATCGGCCTACCTGCGGGGCTGGTAATGCTGCAACCCGACCTCGGCACCGCGCTAATGATCACCGCCGGGGGAATCACCGTCATGTTCCTGGCCGGCATCCCGCTACGCCTGTTCATCGGCGGGGCGTTGGCCGGAATCCCCGCCGCGCTGGTCGGCTTCAACTTCGTGCTTCACGATTACCAGCGCAACCGCATCCTGATTTTCCTCAACCCGGAAAGCGACCCGCTGGGCACGGGCTATCACATCACGCAGTCGAAAATCGCGATCGGGTCGGGCGGCATTTGGGGTAAAGGCTTTCTCAACGGCACGCAGAGCCACCTCGATTATCTGCCCGAGGGGCAAACCGACTTCGCGCTGGCGACCATGATGGAGGAATGGGGCCTGGTCGGCGGCGTGCTGCTGATCATCGCCTGGTTCGCGATCATCTGGTGGGCAATCAACATCGCGTTGCGCGCGGAGGGGCGCTTCGCCCGGCTGACCGCGGCGGGACTCGCCACGACATTGTTCTTTTACGTGTCGATCAACATGGCGATGGTAATGGGGCTGGCGCCGGTGGTCGGGGTACCGTTGCCGCTGATCAGCAACGGCGGATCGTCGCAGCTGACCGTGCTGTTGTGCCTAGGCATCCTGATGTCGCTCGACCGCGCCAATCGCCGGCAATCACGCTGGTAGCAATGCCGTCGCAAAAAGGGTTTGCAAAGAGCGGCCGCGATGCTAACCGCCTCGCTCCCCGAACGGGGCCGCCGATCGGTGGGCCGTTATCCGGCATGGACGCATAGCTCAGTTGGTAGAGCAGCTGACTCTTAATCAGCGGGTCCTAGGTTCGAGCCCTAGTGCGTCCACCATTCTTCTAGCAAAAGCAGCCACTTACGTGGATCCGGGCGTCGTTCGGGGCGTGGAAGCATTTGCCTGCTAGCGCTTTAGCCGCGTGCGGCCGTCTTCGCCGTCCATGTGTCGTATTGTCTTGCCAACCTGCTCGTTGAACTTTTCGAAAAGTATCGTGGCGTCATCTAGCGCCGCGCGAGAATCCTTCTCACTTTTTGCAGAACCGGAGGCAGAGCAGTATCGCTTGAGTTCGCGGACTAAGTCCCTGATTTTTTCATCGTGAACTCGACTTTGAAGTAAGATTGTTCGCGCCTGCAGTCCTCTGCTTTCTTCGCTGACGTCGGCTGACACAGCCGACTTTCCCCATGAGCCTGAATCGCGCGCATGTTTCCGTAGACAATCGAGACGTTCATAAGCATCCTAGCGGCAAGTCACGCTAAGGCGAGCGACATTCACTATTAAGCTCGCAAAGTCACTACGTTGTCGCCGTTCGCCTTGCCTATCACCCCGCCCAGCGCGACGAGGCTGCGCATGCCGCTGGGACCTGATCAGCAGTATTCGACGGTATCTACCGAAATCTAGGCATTAAGGCGATAGCCGACGCCAACCTCGTTCGAGATCAGGCATGGTCGCGCAGGATCAATTTCCAGCTTCTGCCGCAGATTGCGAACGACAATGCGCAGATAGTCGACATGCCCTTCGTGCGCCGGGCCCCAGACTGTTCGAAGAAGTTGGCCGTGCCCGATGACGCGATCAGGCCGCTTCGCCAGCTCAGCGAGCACGTCATATTCTTTGGGTGATAGGTGGACCTCGTCTCCGCCTCGACGCACTCGACGATGCTCCAGATCGATCTCAACGTCTCCCGCGAAGACGAGCTGGCGCTCCGCCTCGGACGCAAGGCGATGACGAAATGCCGCTCGGACACGGGCAAGCAATTCGTCGGTATCGAAGGGTTTCGTCACATAGTCGTCGGCACCGAGATCGAGCGCGGCGACCTTCTCCGCGGTATCCTCGCGTGCGGAAACGACCAGCACGGTGGCGCGGCGCGCCTTCATCAACTGGACCAGTTCGAGCCCGTCGCGGTCGGGCAAGCCGAGATCGAGCAGCACGACCTCGGGCTTCTCTATGTCAGCGAGCGACAACGCCTCGCGCGCCGTTCCCGCGTCTACCGCCGCGTATCCGCCCCGCTCGATCACAATGCGCAGCAAGCGGCGGATATGCGCGTCGTCTTCGACAATCAGAACTTTGGGCGCGGTCATGGCTTCCTGTTACGGCCGCACGGTCATCCGGTCGAGCGCGAGGTTAAGCGCGAGCACGTTGACGCGGCGCTCGCCTATAAAGCCAAGCAGCGGCCATGCGGTGTTGTCCTCGACCAGCTTGCGCAGCCTTGCCGGTTCGATCCCGCGCGCGCTGGCGACGCGAACCACCTGAAACAAAGCCGCCTCGGGGCTGATGTCGGGATCGAGCCCCGAGGCGGAGGCCGTCACCAGATCGGCGGGAACAACATTCCCTGGTGCGGATGCTTTGGCGGTGGCGAGGTCACCCTTCACGCGGTCGGTGAGCGCCTGACTGGCGGGGCCGAGGTTCGAGCCCGACGACGCGGTGGCGTCGTAGCCCTTGCCGGCGGCGGACGGGCGGCCATGGAAATAGCGGTCGCTGGCAAAGGATTGGCCGATCAGCGCCGAGCCGATGGCATTGCCCTTCGCGTCGCGGATCAGGCTGCCATTGGCGGCGGCGGGCGCGACGAGCTGGCCGATGCCGGTCAGCGCGGCGGGATAGGCCAATCCCAGCAGGACCGCGAATAACAGGGTGAGCACGATCGCCGGGCGCAGCGCGGTGGTGAAGTCCTTGAGCATCGTCTTATCCTCTAGGCGAGGTTGAGGGTGGATACGGCGAGATCGATCAGCTTGATGCCGACGAACGGCGCGATCAGCCCGCCCAGACCGTAAATGGTAAGGTTGCGCACAAGTAGCTGGCCAGCACCCATCGCTGTGTAGGTCACGCCCTTCAGCGCTAGCGGCACGAGGAGCGGGATGATTAGCGCGTTGAAGATGATCGCCGACAGAATCGCGCTTTGCGGGGACGCGAGCCCCATCACGTTGAGGACCGCGAGTCCGGGATAGAGCACGACGAACATCGCCGGGATGATCGCGAAATACTTCGCCACATCGTTGGCGACCGAGAAGGTCGTGAGCGCCCCGCGCGTCATCAGCAATTGCTTGCCCAAACCAACGATCTCGATGAGCTTGGTCGGGTCGCTGTCGAGATCGACCATATTGCCCGCCTCGCGCGCGGCTTGCGTGCCGGTGTTCATCGCCACGCCCACATCGGCCTGCGCCAGCGCTGGCGCGTCGTTGGTCCCGTCACCGCACATCGCGACGAGCTTGCCGCCCTGTTGTTCTTTGCGGATAAGCTCGAGCTTGTCCTCAGGCGTCGCTTCGGCGAGGAAGTCGTCAACCCCGGCTTCGGCGGCGATTGCGGCGGCGGTCAGCGGATTGTCGCCGGTGATCATCACCGTGCGGATACCCATCCGGCGAAGCTCGGCAAACCGCTCGCGCACGCCGGCTTTAACCACGTCCTTGAGCGCCACTGCGCCGAGCAGCCTGCCGTCGCGCACAACCGCGAGCGGGGTCATGCCAGCGCGCGCGATTTCGTCGGTGATCTTGCGCAGCTCGAAAGCACCGGCGGTGTCGGCCGGTAGCGTCTTGAGTATCGAATCGACCGCGCCCTTCAGCACCTGGCTCTCGCCGATCCGCAGGCCCGAACTGCGCGTCTGAGCGGTGAACCGGATGATCTCCGCATCAGCGGGCAGCGTGCCCGACGTAGCGAACTTTTCGCGCGCTAGGACGACGATCGAGCGGCCCTCCGGGGTCTCGTCGGCAAGGCTGGCGAGCATTGCCGCCTCGGCGAGCACTTTCGCATCGATGCCGCCGAGCGGACGAAACTCGCTCGCCTGGCGATCGCCGATCGTGATCGTGCCGGTCTTGTCGAGCAGCAACACGTCGATATCGCCCGCTGCCTCGACCGCGCGGCCGGACTTGGCCAGAACGTTGAAGCGGACGAGCCGATCCATTCCGGCAATGCCGATCGCCGACAGCAAGGCGGCGATCGTGGTCGGGATCAAGGTGATCAGCAGGGCTGCGAGCACTGCAACCGAGATGTGCCCCTTAGCATAACTGGCAAAACCCGGGATCGTGCCGACCGCGATCAGGAAGATGATCGTCAGCCCGACCAGCAGGATGGTCAGGGCGATCTCGTTCGGGGTCTTCTGGCGCTCGGCGCCCTCGACCAGCGCGATCATGCGGTCAAGGAAGCCCTGCCCGGGCTCCTGCGTTACGCGCACCTTGATCCGGTCGGAAATGACGCGCGTGCCTGCCGTGACCGCCGAGCGGTCGCCGCCGGCCTCGCGGATGACGGGCGCAGACTCGCCGGTGATCGCGGCTTCGTTGACGGATGCGACGCCCTCGACGACTTCGCCATCGGCGGGGATCAAGTCGCCGGTCTCGACCAGCACGACGTCGCCCTTTTCTAGCCGCCATGCCTCAACCTTGCTCCACGCATCGCCGACCCCGGCAAGCCGCTTGGCCTGGAGGTCGGCCTTGGTGGACCGCAGGCTGGCTGCCTGGGCGCGTCCCCGCCCTTCGGCGAGGGCCTCGGCAAACGTGCCGAACAATACGGTGAGCCACAGCCAGACGATCAGCTGGGCCTGGAACGAGATCGCCAACGGTTCGCCGCCCAGTATCAGCAATACCGTGAGCAACAATGCAACGACAGCGGTCACGAACAACACCGGGTTCTTCACCAGTTGGCGCGGGTCGAGCTTCTTGAACGAGTCACCGATCGCCGGGACGACGAGCTTGGCGGAGAACATGGAAGATGCGGCTACCATGGCGGAACCCTTACGAAAGCTGGCCGCCGATCATCGCGAGATGATCGGCGATGGGACCAAGCGCGAGGCTTGGCAGGAAGGTGAGGCCGCCGAGGATCAGGATGATCCCGACCAACAGACCGGTCCACAGGCCGCCGGTGGTCGGGAACGATCCAGCGCCCGCGGGTACGTGTTTCTTCGACGCGAGGCTGCCGGCGATGGCGAGCACGGGCACGATCATGAAGAATCGCCCGACCCACATCGCGATCGACAGCATGCCGTTATAATATGGAGTGCCCGCGGTCAGGCCGGCGAACGCGGAGCCGTTATTCGCGGTGGCCGAGCTGAACGCGTACAGGATTTCACTGAAGCCATGTGGCCCCTTGTTGAGCGGCCCCGCGAGGCCATCCGGCAATATTGCGCTTAACGCCGTGAAACCGAGGATCGACAGCGGTAGCACGGCGATCGCCAGCACCGCGAACTTGACCTCGCGGCTTTCGATCTTCTTGCCGACATATTCTGGCGTACGCCCGACCATCAGCCCGGCGACGAACACCGCGAGGATCGCGAACAGCAGAAAGCCGTAGATGCCCGCACCGACGCCGCCGACCACGACTTCGCCGAGTTGCATGTTGAAGAGGGGAATCAGCCCGCCCAGCGCGGTCATGCTGTCGTGCATCGCGTTGACCGCGCCGCATGACGCCGCCGTCGTCACGGCGGCGAATAAGGCGCTGCCAGCGGTGCCGAAACGGACTTCCTTGCCCTCCATGTTCGCGCCGGCGATGCCGAGATTATGGAGGACCGGGTTGCCGGCTGCCTCCTGCCAGTAGGCGACTGTCGTGCCCGCGAGGAACAGGATCGCCATCGCGGCAAGGATCGCCCAGCCCTGACGCGTGTCGTTTACCGCCTTGCCGAAGCACCAGGTCAACCCGACGCCGATCGAGAAGATCGACAGCATCTGGACGAGGTTGGTCAGCGGACGGGTTCTCGAACGGGTGCGCCGAATTGGCGTTGAAGAAACCGCCACCGTTAGTGCCGAGCATCTTGATCGCTTCCTGGCTCGCGACCGGGCCGAGCGCGATGGTCTGCTTGATCCCCTCCAGCGTGGTCGCATCGACCGACGTGGCGAAGGTCTGCGGCACGCCGCTCAGGATCAGGTAGATCGCGTAGACGATTGAGACCGGCAGCAGCAGGTAGAGCGTAATCCGTGTCATATCGGCCCAGAAATTGCCGATGCCACTTGCCTGCCGCCGCGCGAATCCACGAAACAGCGCGAAGGCGATCGCGATGCCGGTCGCGGCGCTGAGAAAGTTATGGATCGTCAGCCCGAACATCTGACTGAAATTGGAAAGCGTGGCCTCGCCCGAATACCATTGCCAGTTGGTGTTGGTGACGAAGGCGATCGCGGTGTTCATCGCGCCGTCCGCGCCGACGCCGGCCATCGCGCGTCCGTTAAACGGCAGCCCGCCCTGCGCGCGAAGCGCCAGATAGGTCAACAGCGCCGCGATTAGCTGGAACAGCAGCATATGGACGGTGTAGCGCCGCCAACCCTGCTCGGCGTTCGGGTCGATCCCGGCGAGCCGGTAGAAACCGTTCTCGACCGGCCCGAGCACGCGGTGGAGCGGCGTTCGGCGGCCTTCGTAGAGCGCGAACAGCCACATCCCCATCGGCTTGGCCAATGCGGCGAGAATGGCGACGAACAGCGCGATCAGCGTCCAGCCCTGCCAAACCATCAGAACTTCTCCGGCCGCACGAGCACGGCGATCAGGTAGAAAAGGAGGCCGAGCGCGGTCAGCCCGGCGAGCATCAGGTGGAGGCCCATCTCAGGCCTTGTCGCACAAGCGAACGAAGGCGAGCGTCGCCAAGAAGAGCCCGCCAAGCACGGCGAGCCAGATGAGGTCGGGCATGGAAAGCCTTTCGAGTCGGTGCCGCGTCAGGAGCGGCTGTCGCCACGCGAGATAGGCGTTGGGGGCATTAAGGTTCGCCGGTGAAAGCGGTCCCTCGGCATTAAAAAGTCATAAGAATCGCCGCTTTTCGGCTTTTCCCACGGGCGACAAGGCCTAGGTTCGCGTCGTGATCGACGATCGCCCCTCTCCCGACGCCCTGCTGCGCACCGCCAAGCGCGAAGAACGCGGCCGGCTCAAGATTTTCCTCGGTGCCGCCCCCGGGGTCGGAAAGACCTTCGAGATGCTGCAGGAGGGTGCCGAGCGGCAGCGTGCCGGGATCGATGTGGCGGTCGCGATTGTCGAGACGCATGGCCGCGCCGAAACGCATGCTCTCGTCGCGCCGCTCGAAGTGATTGCTCGCCGGTCGATCGACTATCAGGGTCACAAGCTCGACGAGATGGACCTCGACGCCGTGCTCGCACGCCGCCCGCAACTCGCATTGGTCGACGAGTTCGCGCATTCCAACGCCGAGGGCAGCCGCCATCCCAAGCGCTGGCAGGACGTGATGGAACTGCTCGACGCGGGGATCGACGTCTACACCACACTCAACGTCCAGCATATCGAGAGCCTCAATGACGTTATAGCCAGCTTCACTCGTATCCGCGTGCGCGAGACGGTGCCCGACAGCGTATTCGACGGTGCAGAGGTCGAGGTCGTCGACTTGCCGCCCGACGAATTGATCGAGCGGCTGAAGAACGGCAAGGTCTACATCCCGGCCGAGGCGACGCGCGCGCTCGATCGCTTTTTTTCCAAAGCCAACCTGTCGGCCTTGCGCGAGATGGCGCTGCGCCGCGCCGCGCAGAGCGTCGATCAAGCGATGCTCGAACATCTCGACAGCCATGCGGTCGCCGGCACCTATGGCGGTGGTGAGCGCGTTCTGGTCGCGGTAAGCGAGCTACCCGGGTCGGATACGCTGGTGCGAACCGCTAAACGGCTTGCCGACGCGCTCAAGGCTCCGTGGCAGGCCGTCTCGATCGAAACGCCCCGCGCCGCCGGGTTCAGCGACGATCAGAAACGCCAAGTCGCCGACACACTGAGCCTCGCCGCCAGTCTGGGCGCGTCGATCGCGGCGATCCCGGCCGAGAATGTCGCGGCAGGTCTGCGGGCGCAGATCGACGAGATGCGTGCGACCCAATTGGTGATCGGCAAGTCAACGCGCAGTTGGTGGTTTGCGCTTCGCCACGGCTCCGTGGTCGATGCGATGCTGGCGGCCGGGGACGGGCTGGCGGTACACGTGATCCCGGCCGGGGCGGCCCCGCCGCGAAGCCGTCCGACGCCGATTAGAGGCGATTGGGGCTTAGCCCTAGTGGCGGCTGCAGTGATCGCGCTGGTCGGTGCTGCCACGGGTCTGGGCAAGCTGGCGGAGCCTTGGATCGGCGTTGGCGGCATCGACTTGATCTACCTGCTGCCAGTGATCGTCGCGTCCGCGCGGCTCGGGCTATGGCCGGGGATCTCAACCGGTGTCCTGTCAGGCCTGGCCTATAATTTCTTCTTCCTGCCACCGCTCTACACCTTCACCGTCGCCGACCCGCAAAGCGTGCTGACGATGCTGGTGCTGATCGGCATCGCTACGTTCACCGCGAACCTGACCGGCCGCTTGAGGGTCCGCGCGACTTTGGGGGCAAGAAGCGCGCAGGAAAACGCCGCGGTGGCTGCATTCGGGCAGGCACTGGCGCGGTCATCGAGTTGGGAAGCAACCAGCCGCACCGCCTGCGAGGAAATGGCAGCGATGCTCGGTCTGTCGGTGATCCTGCTCGACGATCGAAATGGGGAGCTTGAGTGCATCGCCACGTCCACCGATGATTTCCCGCCATTCGGCCCAGTCGATCGCGCCGCCGCCGATTGGGCTTGGAGCCGTGGCGAAGCGGCGGGCGCGGGCACGGGAACGCTGGTGTCCGCCGATTGGCAGTTCCAGCCACTCAAAACCGCGCTTGGTGTGCTGGGTGTTATCGGGCTCGCCTCGTCCGACGGTGGCGATCCAGTGGGGGCTGGGCGCGCGGTGCTGCTCGCCACGTTGCTCGGCCAGGCGGCGCTCGCGCACGAACGGCTCAAGCTCGAAGAACAGGTCCGCGAAGTGTCGGTGTTGCGCGAGCGTGATCGGCTCCGCGCTGCTCTTTTGTCGTCGATCGGACACGATCTACGCACGCCGCTGACATCGGTCGCTGCATCGATCGATGCGCTGGCTGCGCAAGACCCCGATCCCGCCGCTGCCGCCATGGCACGCGCCGAAGTCGCGCGCCTGCGTCGCTTTCTCGACAATCTGGTCGATATGGTACGGATCGACACAGGCGCTCTCAACCTCAAGATGGAAGCGGTCGATTTGACCGACGCGGTTGGGAGCGCGGTGCACGACCTGAAAGACTTGCTTCGCGGCACCCATATCGACTTGAGAGTTCCCGCGAACCTGCCGCTGGTCGAGGCAGATGCGACCTTGCTCCACCACATTCTGATCAACCTGCTCGCGAACGCGGCAATCCACGGTGGCAAAGGAGCGATCGAGATCACGGGTGAGCGCCAGCCCAACGCAATCGTACTATCAGTCCGCGATCATGGAGCCGGTCTTACGTCCGGATCCGAAGCTCTTGTTTTCGAGACGTTCGCACAGGGTCTGGGCGGAGATCAACAAGGAGGAAGCGGTTTGGGCCTGGCAATCGCGAAAGGCTTCGCCGAGGCAATCCGGGTGAAAATTGTTGCTGGCAACCATCCCACCGGCGGCGCGATATTCTCGCTGAGCATACCGCCCCGCTCGAGCTCAAATCTCTATATTTGAAACGGAGTCGCTGTTGGGCCTGCTCGCGCCGTTCGGAGCAGCCGTCGATTCGGTCTGCGAGACCTGCCATGCCTTTGATTGGGTCAAGCATCACTTCTGGCTGCCGGGCAGGATCGAATATGTTTCGATGCAGGAAGTCCCGGGAAGCCCCGGCATTTTTCAATACGGCCAATGATGACGAGGCTGCCGAACTGGCCAAGAAAGCCTGTATCGATGCATGCAGTTGAAGCGAGGCAACTGGGTTCGAGTTCTAGCACGTCCACCATTTTTCCTGCTAGTTTAACCGCTTCGGCCGTCGGCTGGACAAGGGGTTTCTTATCATGAGCGATTTCGCGCGCGATATCTCGGTCGTATCGGGAAGCGCGGCGGTGCGGGTGCTGCTCAACCGACTTTGTGCGATCACGGGCATGGGCTTTGCCGCGGTGGCGCGGGTGAGCGAGCATCGATGGATCGCATGCCAGGTCCTCGACCGGATCGCGTTCGGCATGGAGCCGGGCGGCGAGTTGCAGGTCAAGACGACGATCTGCGACGAAATCCGCGATCATGGCCGCGCGGTGTATATCGACAGCGTCCAGGACGAGCCGATGTGGCGCACGCATCCAACGCCGGTGCTGTACGGCTTCCAAAGCTACGTCTCGGTGCCGGTCTATCGCCCCGACGGCAGCTTCTTCGGTACGCTGTGCGCGATCGATCCCGAGCCGCACGTCGTAAACACGCCCGAAACCGTTTCCGAGATCGAGGCGCTCGCACGCGAGATCATGACCTGCCTCGAAAACGAGCGGAAGTCGGCCTGACCTAACCCCGCTTTGGCACGCTAAAGAAACGGTGCGATGCGTCCGTGACGACCGCCCCTATGTAGGCTCGCGAAACGTGGGTGTAATTTGGGCATGCACGGCTAATCTAGCGCGCGAAAGGTATATTGATGGCGACCCGGCCGCTGGCCAAGACTTCAGATGCTCCCGCGACCGCGCCGCTGACTCACCTTCAGCGGCTCGAGGCCGAAAGCATCCATATCTTGCGCGAAGTCGTGGCGGAGGCCGAGCGGCCGGTGATGCTCTACTCGGTCGGCAAGGACAGCGCGGTGATGCTGCACCTGGCGCGCAAGGCGTTCTATCCGGCACCCCCGCCCTTCCCGCTGCTCCATGTCGATACGACGTGGAAGTTTCGCGCGATGTACGATTTGCGCGACAAGGCCGCGCGCGATGCGGGGATGGAATTGCTCGTCCACCGCAACCCCGAGGCAATGGAGCGCGGAATCAACCCGTTCGACCATGGCGCGCTCCACACCGATATCTGGAAGACCGAGGGGCTGAAGCAGGCGCTCGACCAGCACGGCTTCGACGTCGCGTTCGGCGGCGCACGGCGCGACGAGGAGAAGAGCCGCGCCAAGGAACGGATTTTCAGTTTCCGTTCGACAAGCCATCGGTGGGATCCCAAGGCGCAGCGGCCCGAACTGTGGAATCTTTACAATGCGCGCAAGGCGAAGGACGAAAGCATCCGCGTGTTCCCGCTGTCGAACTGGACCGAGCTCGACATATGGCAATACATCCATCTTGAAGGGATCGAGATCGTCCCGCTCTATTTCGCCGCGCCGCGCCCGACGGTCGAACGCGACGGGATGATCGTGATGGTGGATGACGAGCGCTTTCGGCTCGCGCCGGGCGAGGTGCCGATCGAGCGCTCGATCCGGTTCCGGACGCTGGGTTGCTATCCGCTGACCGGCGCGGTGGAAAGCGACGCGACAACCCTTCCCGCGATCATCCAGGAGATGCTGCTGACCACGACCAGCGAGCGCCAGGGCCGCGCGATCGACAAGGATGCGGGCGGCGCCGGGATGGAGAAGAAGAAGCAGGAGGGGTACTTCTGATGGCCTCTCGCTCGCCCCAAATTCTCCGTCACCCTGAACTTGTTTCAGGGTCCAATTCTCCACCGCCGAAGGCTTCGCCAGTTGCCCGATGGATGCTGAAACCAGTTCAGCATGACGGATGTGGCGGAGGCGCGGCGTGACCCCCGCCTTCCGCCCCGACGCGCTCATCGCCACCGATATCGACGCCTATCTCGGCCAGCATCAGCGCAAGACGTTGCTGCGGTTCATCACGTGCGGGTCGGTCGATGATGGCAAGTCGACGCTGATCGGCCGGCTGCTTTACGACAGCAAGATGATCTTCGACGACCAACTGGCGGCGCTGGAAGCGGACAGCAAGCGCATCGGAACGCAGGGCCAGGAAATCGACTTCGCGCTGCTGGTCGATGGCCTCGCCGCCGAGCGCGAGCAGGGGATCACGATCGATGTCGCGTACCGCTTCTTCGCGACCGACAAACGCAAGTTCATCGTCGCCGACACGCCGGGGCACGAACAATATACCCGCAACATGGTGACCGGCGCGTCGACCGCCGATTTGGCGGTGATCCTGCTCGACGCGCGCAAGGGCGTGCTGACGCAGACGCGGCGGCATTCGTACCTCGCGCACCTGATCGGCATCCGGCACGTCGTGCTGGCGGTGAACAAGATGGATCTGGTCGGGTACGACCGGGCGACCTACGACGCGATCGTCGCCGACTATGCCGCGTTCGCCGAGAGCATCGGTATCGAGGCGTTCACCGCGATCCCGATCTCCGGGTTCAAGGGCGACAATGTCGCGGCGCCCTCGACCAACACGCCGTGGTACGCCGGTCCGACTCTGATCGAGCATCTCGAAACCGTGCCGCTCGACGCTGACGCCGATCGGGCGCGCCCGTTCCGTATGGCGGTGCAATGGGTCAACCGCCCCAACCTCGATTTCCGCGGGTTCGCCGGCACGATCGCGTCGGGGACAATCGCCCCAGGCGACGCGATCCGCGTGCTGCCGTCGGGCCGGACCTCGACCGTCGCGCGGATCGTCACGGCCGACGGCGACCTCGACGTAGCGGTCGCCGGGCAATCGGTTACGCTGACCCTGGCCGACGAGATCGATTGCTCGCGCGGCGACGTGATCGCCGCTGCCGCCGACCCGCCGCAGGTCGCCGACCAGTTCGAGGCGACGATCGTGTGGATGGCCGACGAGCCGCTGCTGCCCGGGCGCGGCTACTGGCTCAAGCTCGGCACGCAGACCGTTACCGCGCAAGTCCACCAGCCCAAATATCAGGTCAACGTCAACACGCTCGAACAGCTCGCGGCCAAGACGCTCGATCTCAACGCGATCGGCGTCTCCAATCTGGCGACCGACAAGCCGTTGGTGTTCGAGCCCTATGCCGACAGCCGCGAGCTCGGCGGGTTCATCCTGATCGACAAGGTGACCAACGCGACGGTCGCGGCGGGGATGCTGCACTTCGCGCTGCGCCGTGCGCGCGACGTGCATTGGCAGGCGATCGATGTGTCGCGCGCCGCGCACGCATCGCAAAAGGGCCAGGAGCCCAAACTGCTCTGGTTCACCGGCCTGTCCGGGTCGGGCAAATCGACCATCGCGAACCTAGTCGAAAAGAAGCTGTTCGCGCTGGGGCGCCACTCGTTCCTGCTCGACGGCGACAATATCCGTCATGGGCTCAATCGCGATCTGGGTTTCAGCGACGCCGACCGGGTCGAGAATATCCGCCGCGTCGGGGAGGTCGCCAAGTTGATGACCGATGCCGGGCTGATCGTGCTGACCGCCTTCATTTCCCCCTTCCGCGCCGAGCGCGACTTGGTCCGCGCAATGATGCCCGCGGGCGATTTCGTCGAGATTTTCGTCGATACGCCGTTGGAAGTCGCCGAAGCGCGCGACGTGAAGGGGCTCTACAAGAAGGCGCGGCTGGGCGAGATTGCGCAGTTCACCGGCATATCCAGCCCGTACGAAGCGCCGGAACGCCCCGATATCCGCATCGACACTACGCGCGAGACGCCCGAAGCGGCCGCCGAGCGGATCGTCGAGCATATCATGGGCGTGTGGAGTCCTAATCTGTGACCGACGGAGATCTGGCGGCTTTGTTGGCCGGTGAGGCAGGTGAATTGCTACAGGCAAGCCGCTCTCGCCTGATGTTTCGTGATGAGGGCTCCAAAGAAATTGGCATGCGAGGCGACGCCAAGGCCAACAATTACCTCTGCAAGATGCTGGGGAGACTTCGCCCCGACGACGGGCTGTTGTCCGAAGAACGCAAATGCGACGGCACGCGCATGGCCAAGTCGCGCGTGTGGATCATCGATCCGGTCGACGGCACGCGCGAATATGGCGAGGCGCGCGACGATTGGGCGGTGCATGTCGCTTTGTGCGTCGATGGCGCACCGGTGCTTGGCGCGGTAGCATTGCCCGATGCTGGGCTGGTGTTGCGGTCGGATGCGCCCCCCGCGCTGCAACCCCTTAACGATCCGCCCCGCATGGTCGTCAGCCGCACGCGCCCCGCCGCCGAAGCGGTCGCGGTCGCGGCAGCGATCGGCGCAGATCTGGTGCCAATGGGTTCCGCGGGCGCGAAAGCGATGGCAGTGGTGCGCGGGATTGCCGACATCTACCTCCATTCGGGCGGCCAGCACGAATGGGACAGCGCCGCCCCGGTCGCGGTGGCGCTCGCGGCCGGGCTCCACTGCGCGCGGCTCGACGGCACACCACTCGTCTATAATTGCGACGACACCTATGTTCATGACCTGCTGATCTGCCGCAAGGAACTGGTCGGCGCGGTAATGAAGGCACTCGTCGCCTCTGCGCCCTCACCCCGGACTTGATCCGGGGTCCTTCGAGCCTCAAGCGTACCGCGCGCGGATAAATGGATGCCGGATCAAGTCCGGCATGACGGATTGGGGCTCAGGGAGAAACGCATGCCGATCTACGAACTCGACGGCAAAATCCCGGTGATCGGCATGGGCGTGTGGATCGCGCCCGACGCACACGTCATCGGTGAGGTCGTCCTCGGCGACAATGTCGGGGTGTGGTTCGGCACGGTCATTCGCGGCGACACCTCGCTGATCAACGTGGGCGACGGCACCAACGTGCAGGACGGAACGATGCTGCATTCGGATTACGACGTGCCGCTGACGATCGGCGCGGAGTGCACGATCGGGCACCACGCGATCCTCCACGGCTGTACGGTCGGCGACCGCGTACTGGTGGGCATGGGCGCGACCGTGCTCAATCAGGCCGTGATCGGCGACGAATGCGTGATCGGCGCGAATGCGCTCATCACCGAGGGCAAAAGCTTCGACGCTGGCAGCCTGATCGTCGGCAGCCCGGCGCGCGCGATCAAGGCGTTGGACCCGAACGCGCGCGCGTTCCTGAGAGCGTCGGCGGCGCATTACATCGAAAATGCGCGCCGCTTCGCCAAGGGGCTGAAGCGGATCGACTAAGCGCCGATCACCCCGCCCAGTTCGTGACCCCCGCCCGCAAGCGGTCCGCTACGGCCTTGCGCACCGCGATTCCCGCCAGCGCACGTTTGACGCCGCCGCGCGACGATGCCGGCAAGTTCTTGTCGGCATAAGCCGCGATCTTGTCGGGCATGGTTGTGTCATTGGATCCGGCGCCCAGGCTGACGATGAATCCAGCGCGCGTGCTCGCCTCGAGCAGGCCGTTGACCAAATCGGCATTGGCGACCGCGAAGTCGAACGCCTGGTCGGGGTGGCCGCCCGCCACCGCGCGCAGGATCGTCGGCTTCTGTTGCGCGCTCAACACGTCACCCTTGACCAATTCCAGCGCGCGCGCCGCCAGCACCGGATCGCGCGCCGCGCCGAGCAGCCGGACATATTCGTTCTTCACCACCGGGTTGGTTTCCGCTTTGGTCAGCGCGAGCAGGTCGTCCCAATCGGCCGTGGTCGCGTTGCGCGCGAACGTGCCGAGAATCGGCTGACGGATTGCCGGCGGGATCGCCGAGGATTCGGTCTTCAGCTTGGCGAAATAGGCCCGCGCCCGCTTGATGACTTCGGGATCGCCAGCCGCACCCAAGCGGCCGACCAGATCCTCCCGCAAATTGGTGACAAGTGGCGATTCGCCGGGCTGAGCCTCATACCCGATCCGCGCCAGCACCGGTCCGAGCTTGCGGATGGTCAACGCATTGACGCGGTCCTGCAACGGCGTGCCCGCATACAGCCCGCTGAGCGAGCCGAGTTGTCCCGACACCAGCGACCATTCGAGCGGGCTGGCGTCGCCGGGCACCGCGTCGAGTGTCGCGGCGTACATCGCAAAATCCTGGTCGCCGGAGCGCGCCAACGCGTAATCGTCGCCCAGCGTCCCGAGCCGGTCGGCGAGATCGAGCTTCGCATAATTGGCGACCAACGCGGCGTGCGCCAGCGCATCATACCGGATCCGCGTGTAGCTGCCCTTGCCCAGGTTGCCGACGACCGGGCCACAGCCCTTCACCGTCACCGAATAGGGCTTGCTGCTCTTGACCGCCGTCGTCGTGACCGCGCCGCCGACCGTGCCGAGCCGCAACGGCACCTGCCACAGTTGAGGCGTCTTGGACGCGGCATCGAGCCCGAACCGCCCCTGATCGAGCGTCACCAGCGTGTTGCCGCCGCTGCACGCCGCATTGCTCACGGTGATCAACGGCACCCCGCCCTGCAGCGTGAAGTCGTGCGCAAAGCCCTTTACCGGCATTCCCGACGCCGCCTCCAGTTCCGCCCAAAGTTGGTCGGTCTGGGTGTTCCCGTACCTATATTTCGCCATGTAGCGGCGGATGCCGGCGCGGAATTTGTCGGGACCGAGCGTCGATTCGATCATCGTGATGACCGCCTGGCCCTTTTGATAGGTAATGCTGTCGAACGCCTCGCCGATCTGATCGACGGTCTCGACGTGGCGGATGATCGGATGCGTTGCGGCGGTCGCATCGACCCCGATGCCCTGCTCACGATCGGACGCCACCGCCGAATCACGCGCGAACCAGTCGGGGTTGAGGTCGGCGGAGGTCTTGTTCTCCATCCACGACGCGAAGCCCTCATTGAGCCAGAGGTCGTCCCACCAGCTCATCGTCACCAGGTCGCCGAACCATTGGTGCGCCATTTCATGCGCGACGACGACGAAGATGCGCTGCTTGTCGCTCTCGGTCGCGCGCTTCTTGTCGAACAGCAATTCGGGCTCGAAATAGAAGATCGCACCCCAATTCTCCATCGCGCCGAAGAACTGGCTAGTGCCCGGTCCGGCAATCATGTCGAGCTTGGGCAGCGGATAGGGCTGACCGAAATAATCGTTGTAATAGGTCAGCAGGCGCTTGGCCGAGGCCAGCGCATAATCGCCCTGATCCGACACGCCCTTGCGCGTGATGACGCCGATCTCGGTCTTGCCCGACATCACTGTCTTGCGTTCCATGTCGCCCATGCCGAGGAACAGAAGGTAGCTCGACATCACCGGCGACTGCCTGAAGCTGTAGAGTTGCGTACCATCTGGACGTTTGGTCACGAGCGCCGGCATGTTCGAGAAAGCGAGCTGTCCCTTGGGCGCGACGGTCCGCAACGTGAACTTCGCCTTGAAGCTCGGCTCATCCCACATCGGCGCGAAGCGGCGCGCGTCGGGGGCTTCGAACTGCGTCGCCAGCATCCGCGCTTTCGACCCGTCGGTGTTGGTGTAGTCGATCGCGAAGAAGCCGGCGGCGGATTCGTTGATCTTGCCGGTCCAGGCGAAGGCGATGGTGTGCACGCCGGCCTTGGCCGCGACGGGCAGCGTGAGCGTCACGCGCTGCGCATCGTTGTCGAGCTTGAACGGGACCGCCTTGCCGTCGACCGTCGCCTTGCTGATCGCCAGATCGGCGGCGTTGAGCGTGATCGTGCGCGTCGCGGTGCGGACGTTGACCGTCACCGTCTCGCTGCCGGTAAAGGTCATGGCCTGCGCGTTCGGGTCGATCGTGATGTCGTATGCAATCGGCGCGACGTCGCGGGTCAATTGCGCCGCGGCGAGCGCCGGCGTCGAGGCAGTAAACATCAGGGCGACGGCGGCGGCGGCAAGCTTCATGGACGACCTCATTATCTGGTGTGTTGCCTTACTATAAC
>NZ_JAQGKZ010000067.1 GCF_028289855.1 Sphingomonas bacterium
TGCGACCAAAATTGTTGCCGATGCCCGCTCGTGAAGCGGACCGGGCGCGGATTGGCGAGCGGGGTACCTTCGACATTGGCGAGCAGCAACGCGCTCGCCTCATCGACCGACATGAATTCGGAGCAGAAGACGTGGCCATTGCCGGTCCGGTGTTGCAACGGGATGCGCCATTGCCATCCCGCTGGTCGCGCGAGCGATTGGGTGTAAGGCCGAAGCGTGGGAGGATTCTCGCTCGGCACGGCCAGCGCGGTGTCGCACGGCAGCCAGCGACGCCAGTCGACGAACGGCACGCCGAGCGTGTCGCCCAGCAGCAGGCTGCGAAAGCCCGTGCAATCGATGAACAATGCGCCTTCGACGGTTCGGTCGCGGTCGAGCCGCAGCGCGCGGATGTCGCCGCTTTCCGCATCGCGTTCGACGCTCTCGATCAGCCCCTCGACGCGTCGCACGCCGCGATCTTCCGAATAACGCCGCAGCATTTGCGCAAACAGCGTTGCGTCGAAATGATAGGCATAAGCGAGATCAGGCTGGACGCCCTCGCCATTGGCGATCGCGAAGCGGCCAAGTCGCATCGCGGCGATATTCACGCTGTAATCGCCGTAATCCCCTGCCTGGCCCAGCGCCCGCGCGCGTAGCCAGAGCTGGCGGAACGGAATCAGCCCGACGCCGCGGCCGACTTGCCCGAAACTGTGAATGTAGGAGTGGCCGGGGCGGAGCCAATCGACGAATTCGATGCCGAGTTTGAAGGTGGCGTTGGTCGCCCTCAGGAACTCGGCCTGGTCGAGACCCAGCCCAACGATCAGGTTGTGGATCTGCGGGATCGTCGCTTCGCCGACGCCGACGGTGCCGATCGCGTCGGATTCGACGAGCGTGATCGTCGCGTGATTGCCGAGGAACCGGGCGAGCGTCGCCGCTGCGGTCCACCCGGCCGTCCCGCCGCCCGCGATGACGATCTCGAGGGGGGGCCGCTCACTCATTGACTGCCTTCACAACCGACGTGCCTCGCCGGTTACCCGGCGAGGCGGTTCGTGTCATCAGAACTTGAAGGTCGCCCCGGCGACGAAGCGGCGACCGTAGGTCTGATATTTCAGGTAAGACAGCGGTTGGGTGACGATGCCCAGCGTCGCCGACCGCGTGTTGGTCAGGTTCTGACCCGACACGTAGACAGACAGACCCTTGAGCGAGCCGGACGAGAAATCGTACCCGACCTGTGCGTCATAGGTCGTCTCGCCCAGCACGGTCTGGCGATCCAGCCCGCCGCTGTAGAGCGAGAAGTCACCAAGGAAGGACGACCGGTAGCGCATGCTGCCGCGCGCGCTGAAGCCGCTCTTTTCGAAGAAGGCGGTGATACTGCCGACCCACTTCGAATAGCCCGGGATGACCGTCACGTTGTGGTTGAAGTCGTAGACCTTGGTCTGGGTATAGCCGACGCCGCCGGTGATGCCGAAGCCGGACAGCGCGCTGGAGAATACCTCGAACGGCAGGGTGCCGGCGAACTCGGCACCATACATATGGCCACCGTGGGTGTTCGCGTTGCCGTTGATGATGCCGATCGGCGTCGACGGAACGATCTGGTTGGCCGGTACCGGCAGGCCGGAGAAGTCGAAGATGCCGTTCCCGTTCGCGATATAGGTATCGATGTTCTTGTAGAACAGCTGCAGCGCGACATAGCCCTTCGTGCCGAAATACTTTTCGAAGTTCAGGTCGAACGCGGTCGCGCGATACGGCCGCAGCTGCGGGTTGCCGCCGCCGCCCGAGTAGATCTTGAGCTGTGGGTCGTACCCGAACGAGATCACGTTGTTGAGGTCGGGCAGGCGCGGCCGCATCATTTCCTTTGATGCCGCGAAGCGGATGACGAAGTCGCTGGTCGTCCGCAGGTTGAGGTTGAGGCTGGGCAGAACCATCCAGTAATTGTCGCGGACCGTCGGGAAGAGGACGCTGCTGGATGCGATGCTGGTGTGAACACCCTGCACGCCGATATTGCCCGTCAGCTTCGCCCCGCCGAGATCGCCATCGAGCGTGAGCATCGCATAGGGCGTCCAGACGTTCTCGGTGACGTTATAGCCCTTTTCCGTCCCGTAATTGACGCCTTTGGCGCCGTCGATATTGGGCGAAAAGACCAGTATGCCGTTACTGACGATGGCGCGGGGATCATAGGCGATGATCCTCCCCAGGCCGCGGTCGAGCGTGACTGGTGCCAGAAGCAAATTCGACGGGATGGCCGCGGTCGCCGCGCCACCCGGCGGGCTCAGGAAACCTTCGAACCCACTCAGCGCCTTGGTGCGCGACGTGTAATCCGCGCCGACCTTGATCGACTTGAGGAAACCGCCGATGTCGCGTTCGATCTCCGCCTTGGCTTCGACCAGGTCGTCCTTCGTTTTGCGAATGTTGTCGTATCCGGCCTGAACCGGCGAACCGCTCCAACCCTCGACGTCGGTCAGCACGAGCGCGGAGTTCGTGCCGTTGTAATTGCTAGTGAACTGCGGCCCGGTCGGGGTCGCCGTGTAGCTGACGACGCCGGTCGCGTTGGGCAAGGCGCGGCCAAGGCCAGCGGTCGTCTGGATCGACGTGTCCGTGCGATCGGTGCGCGACCAGCTGAAGTCGCCCATCACACGCCAGCCGTTGGCGTTCTTCCACGTCGCGTTCCAGCCGACCGAATATTGGTCGGCCGTGCGGTCGTTGGCGTAATTCTCGATGATCGGCGTGCCCGCGATCGTCGCGGCGGTCACCAGACCGTTCGACGCGGTGACGTTGCTGATCGCGTCATGCCCGCAGCCGCCGCCGCAGTTGAACGGCATTTCGAACCCGCGCTGGTCGATCCGGTCGATGAAGCGCGAATAGAAGGTATCGATCGTCACCGTCAGATTGTCGTCGGGGCGCACCTCGAACGTCCCGTTGAGGCCGAAGCGCTTGAGCTTGTCGGTTTCGGACCACGTCTTGATGCCGTTCATGCCCTGCGCGCCGCCGGGATAGCCGCCAAAGCCCCACGCGTTGAAGTCGCGGGTCTGATACGGGTCGTCGGTATAGGCGGCGGACAGCGCGATGCCGGCCTTGCCGTCGGCGAAGGTGTCGATGTAGGTCGCGAAGGCGTTATAGCCCTTGTCGCTCGAATTCGGATCGATCTTCTGGTCGACATAGGTGCCGCGCACGCCGACCGCGAAAACGCGCTTGCCGACATCGAGCGGGCGAACCGTGCGCAGGTCGATGCTGCCGACCACGCCGCCGGCGGTCTTGTCCGCCTCCGCCGATTTGTACACGTCGACCCCGGCAAGGATCTGCGACGGATATTGGTCGAATTCGACCGCGCGGCTGTCGTTGGTCGTCGTCTGCTGGCGGCCGTTCAGCGTGGTGGACGAGAAATCGGGGCCGAAGCCGCGGATCGAGATGATCGTGGCACGGCCGGCGTTGCGTTGCGCGGCCAGGCCGGGCAGGCGCGCTATCGATTCACCGATGCCGTTGTCGGGCAGCTTGCCGATATCTTCGGCCGACACCGATTCGACGATCTGTTCCGAATTCTTCTTCTTCGCGGTCGCGGTGCGCAGCGCATTGCGGAAACCCGAAATGACGATGTCGGTGCTGCCGTCGTCGGCGGCCGCTTGGTCGCTCGGCGTGGGGGCTGGCGTCGTCGCGGTCTGCGCGAAGGCGGGCGAGCCAGCCACCGCCAATGCCCCGGCGAGTGCGATGCCGCTCACGCGCAGCGCGAGATCGGTACGACGGAGCGAACGAGAAGCAGTCATGAATTCCTCCCCTTGCGACCGCGCCACGTTTGGCCACGGCTCGCGCCCACACGGCGCGTTGCAGATATGTTGCGCTCTATGGTGCGCGCGATAAGCGGCCAAGGCGGCCACATACGTATTCAACGATATGCATCCCCGGTGTTGCGCGGCTGCATCGCTGCCGATTCAACGCGGTGCCGCCAAGATGCGATAACTCCACGGCGCGAGCTTGATGCTCGTGGCCCGCGAGATGGCGATCGGCGCGCTGTCGGCGAAATCGACATAGGCGCCATCGCTCGGGCCGTCGGTGAAGCTGACCGTCTGGCTGTCGCCGGAGAGGTTGAACAGCGCGAACACCTTGTCGCCGTCCTTCGCGCGGACGAACGACAGCACCTTCGTGGGCGCGGTGTTGACCACCGGCGTCATCGCCGCGCCCCAGGGTGCATTCCATAACGCCGGATGGCTCTTGCGAAACGCGATCAGCCGCTTGAACAGATCGTTGTTGGGATGGTCGCGCCACTCGATCGGGTCGCGCTCGAAGAATTTGAGGCGCTTCCGGTTGCCCGCTTCCTGGCCGTTATGGATCAGCGGGATGCCTTCGCCGACGAACGACAGCACGATCGCGTCGGGGAGTGCCTTGCCAAAACGTTCGAACTCGGTGCCTTCCCATGCATTCTGGTCGTGGTTCTCGGTATAGGTCATCCGCATCGCTTCGCGCGGCCAGGCGCTGTCGGTTTCGGAATAGTATCCGAACAGCGCGCCGACATCGGCCTTGCCCGCCGCGATGTCGGCCAGAGCGTTGTTCCATTTCCACGCATAGCTCGCGTCGAACGCCGCGCGGTGGACGTCGCGCTGGTCGAATTCGGCGAGCATGAAGACCGGCTTGATGCGGTCGAGCTCGGCGCGCGCATTCTCCCAGAAATCAAGCGGGACATAGCCCGCGACGTCGCAGCGGAAACCGTCAATCCCGGCCTCGCGCACCCAATATTTCATCGCGTCGGTCATGTAGCGGCGCAGGCCCGGCTTCGCATAATCCAGGTCGATGATGTCCGACCAGTCCCACCACGGCGTCGGCCGGTTCGCGCCCTTCCAGTCGTGCTCGTACCAATCGGGGTGCGCCTTGTGGATCGGGTTGTCCCAGGCGGTATGGTTGGCGACCCAGTCGAGGATGACGTGCAACCCGAGCTTGTGCGCGGTTGCGACGAACGATTTGAGGTCGGCGAGCGTGCCGAACTCCGGGTTCACGCCCAGATAGTCCTTCACCGAATAGGGGCTGCCCAGCGTGCCCTTGCGGTTCTCCACCCCGATCGGATTGATCGGCATCAGCCAGATGATCCCGACGCCGAGCGCCTTCAATCGCGGCAATTGCGCTTCGGCCGCGCGGAAGGTGCCCTCGCGGGTGAACTGGCGGGTGTTGAGCTGGTACAGCACCGCGTCCTTCGACCAGGTGGGATGCGTGATCGTCACGTACGGTTTGGGTGTGTAAGGGTCGGGCGCCTTAGTCGCCGCCGTCGCGGGCGTCGTCGTCAGGCTCGCCAGCAGCGCCAGCACGATCGGTTTCAGCATCGCCCTCTCCCTTTTGCCGCCCCTGTGCCACGCCGCGGCGGCCGCGCCTCCCGAATACGTATGCGGCGGCGTATCGGGTCGCGACAGGCTCGCCTAGCATCGCCGCGACCGCTCCATCCAGCGAGGGCGGATGGAGGGGAAAGTGTCAGACACCCGTTTCGCGCGCGAACCCTATCGCCGCGCCGACCGCCCGGCTACACATGGCCCCCACTGGCCGCACCAGACGGCCGCCAGCGGGAGAATCCGGCGCGCGATGCTGACCGACAAGCCGACCTCGTTCGACATCGCGCAGCGCGCCGGCGTTTCGCAGCCGACGGTCAGCCGGGCGTTGCGCGGCGACCCCACGGTCAGCGAGGCGACGCGCAAGCGGATCGAGGCGATCGCCGCGCAGCTCAATTACAAGGTCGACAAGAACGCCTCGTCGCTGCGCAGCCGGCACACCAACACGCTGGCGCTGCTGTTCTTTGAGGATCCGACCCCCGACGATTCGCTGATCAACCCGTTCTTCCTGTCGATGCTGGGGTCGATCGCACGGACCTGCTCGCTGCGCGGGTACGATCTGCTGACGTCGTTCCAGCAGCTCTCGTCGAACTGGCACGTCGATTACGAGGACAGCCACAAGGCGGACGGCATCATCCTGCTCGGCTATGGCGATTACGAAACCTATCGCGCGCGGCTCGAACAGCTCGAGGCGCAGGGCACGCATTTCGTGCGCTGGGGCTCGGTCCAGCTGGGCCAGCCGGGGACGACGATCGGCTGCGACAACGCGCGCGGCGGGCGCGATGCCGCCGAGCATCTGATCGCGCTCGGACGGCGGCGGATCGCGTTTCTCGGCGAGGCGTCGAGCCATTCGCCCGAACTTGAGGAACGCTATCGCGGCGCGTGCGAGGCGATGGCCGAGGCCGGGATTCAGCCCGATGTCGGGCTTCAGGTCGATGCCATTACCACCGAAGCCTCCGGGTACGAGGCGGCGCAGCGATTGCTGGCGCGCTGCGTTGCCTTCGACGCGATCTTCGCTGCGAGCGACCTCATCGCGATCGGCGCGATGCGCGCGCTGGAGGAAGCCGGGCTCGACGTGCCGCGCGACGTGTCGATCGTCGGGTTCGACGACATTCCCGCCGCCAGTCTGTCGCACCCGCCACTGACGACGATCGCGCAGGATTACCGCAAGGCCGGCGAGATGCTGGTCGACACGTTGCTGCGCCGCGTCCGGTCCGAGCCGACCGAGGCGGTGGTGCTGCCGCCGCGGCTGATCGTCCGCCGCTCGACCGCCGAGGCCAAATAATGGACGCGGTGACAACCGCCAAGCCGCGGCAGAGCTGGCGCGGGTTGTGGAATATCTCGTTCGGCTTCTTCGGCATCCAGATCGCGTTCGGGCTGCAGAACGCCAACGTCAGCCGCATCTTCCAGTCGCTCGGCAGCGACGTCGGCAGTCTGGCCTTGCTGTGGATCGCGGGCCCCGTGACGGGGTTGCTGGTGCAGCCGATCATCGGGCATTTCAGCGACCGCACCTGGGGGCGGTTCGGGCGGCGACGGCCCTATTTCCTGGCGGGCGCGACACTCGCCGCGCTGGCGCTGATCGGTATGCCCAATGCGGGTGTGCTGCTTGCGGCGGCGCTGATGCTGTGGATGCTCGACGCGTCGATCAACGTGTCGATGGAGCCGTTCCGCGCCTTCGTCGGCGACATGGTCGCACCGTCGCAACGCACCGCCGGTTACGCGTTCCAGACCGCGTTTATCGGTGCGGGCGCTGTCATCGGAAGTTTGGCGCCGTTCGCGATGGCGAAACTGGGCGTCAGCAACGTCGCAGCGGCGGGCGGCATCCCGGACTCGGTGCGCTATTCCTTCTATCTCGGCGCGGTCGCGATTTTCGGCGCGGTGCTGTGGACCGTGCTGACGACCTGCGAATATCCGCCCGAGCAAATGGCGGCGTTCGGCGATGCGGCGGACGACCATCGCGCAGGCCTTGTCGCGGGCGGCCTACCGACCGTGCTGATCCGGGCCGGCATCGCGCTGTTGGTGCTGGGCGTCGCGCTGATTGCGGCGATCTATCATTGGTCGCTGGAGCGCGATCTCTACGTGCTCGGCGGCATTCTGAGCGGGGCCGGAACGCTGATGTTGATCGCCGCCGCGATGATCCGGGGCGGGCAGGACAATGCGCTGGTCCAGATCATGAGCGATCTGGTGCGGATGCCGGGCCAGATGTGGCGATTGGCGCTGGCGCAATTCTTCTCGTGGCTCGCGCTGTTCATCCTGTGGATCTACACGACGCCGGTCGTCGCGCAGTATGTGTTCCATTCCACCGACACCGCGGCAAAGGCGTATAACGACGGCGCCGATTGGGTGGGGGTGCTGTTTTCGGTCTATAACGGCGTCGCGGCGCTAGCGGCGTTCGTACTGCCGCTGTTCGCCAGGCGGATCGGGACCGCGCGGACACACATGGTCTGCCTGCTGATCGGCGCTGCGAGCTTCGCCTCGCTGCTGGTCATTCGCGATCCGCAGATGCTGTTGCTGCCGATGGTCGGGATCGGCCTGACCTGGGCATCGATCCTGACGATGCCGTACGTGATCCTGGCGAGCGTGCTGCCGCCGCGGAAGTTCGGCATCTACATGGGCATTTTCAATTTCTTCATCGTGCTGCCGCAGCTGGTCGTGGCGACGGTGATGGGCGCGATCATCCGTGCCTTCTTTCCGGGCGAGCCAATCTGGACGATGGCGGTGGCGGCCGGGGTGATGGTGCTGGCCGCGGCGGCGATGCTGCTGGTAACGGAAACGCCCGCCGCCTGATCAGCGCGGCGTCTGGTTCTGGCGTTCGAGCGCGGCGATGATCGACCGGCGCATTTCCGAGAGGTCCGCAGGAGAGTCGGCGCCGAGGATACCGCGAAATGTCTCGGGCAAATGCGCGGCTGGATCGCTGTCGGTCATGAACACGTAATGGTCGAACATCGCCCGCCATGCCCGGCGTTGATCGGACGGCAGCTGGCGGAGCGCAACCATCCCGTGCATCAGCGCGTCCCACGGCGAGCCGACGTCGCGGCGCGCCGGGTTCCACCAGTAATTGACCAGCAGGTTGAGCGGCGCGAGCGCCTCGACATGGTGATACCAGCCGTACGGAATGTAGATCGCATCGCCGGGCTCCAGCTCCGCGGTCCGCGCGGCGGCCAGGGCGTCGGCAAAACGGGGAAAGCGGTCGAGATCGGGGTCAGTGATATGCACCATGCTCACCGCCGTCCCGGCCGGCGTGAGATGGAACGGGCCCATGTAAAGGTTGGCGACTTGCTCGGGCGGAAACAGCGTGAAGCGCCGCCGGCCCGCCGCGATGCAAGCGATATTCTCCACCGTGTCGTGGTGCGTCGCAACGACAGCCGGCGTGCCGAGCCAGAAGCGCGGCTCGACATCGTCCGGCAGCAACGGCATCGGGTGCGACCGCGCGAAATCGGGCACGACCTGCGCGGCGGGCAGCGCTTGAATCGCGAGCGTGTCAGGGGCGAACAGATCGGCCTGCCGTGCGGCGTCGGCAAGAAAGCCGGCGATCGTGACCGGTTCGCGATCGAAATTCGGGCGGTCAAGGGCGGGCGCGTAATGTAGCCGTCCATGCTCGGCCGCCGCGGCGCGTATCATCGGCACTTGGTCGTTGCTCGCGCGTGCCGAAAGCCACTCGGCGAACGTTCCCGCCCGCGCAGCTTCGACTATCGGCCAGTCGGCGACCAGACCGCGCATGACGACCGGCTCAGCAGCCTGCCGGATCAGGGCAAAAGCGGCCTCGTCGGGAGGCGAACACTCGGCGATCGCGCGCATCGTCGCCGGGTCAGCCTTTGCCGACGCGCTGTCAAGCAGGCGGGTCTTTCCATTGAACGCGCGAAGCGATCAGGGCTAAGCCTTGCTTGCCATGCCGGGCAAAGCGTCATCAGGAGGCAGAGTGCATGACTGGCCTGTTGCGGACCGCCGCGCTCGCGATCGCCTTCGTTCTGACGCTGCAACCCGCCGAAGCGCAGGATCAGGGGCGCTTTGTCGAGATCGCCGCGGCGCCATCGACCCAACCCGAGATCAAGCCGCCGCACGTCGTCGTCTGGCTGCCGCCCGATTACGACCGCAGCAAAGAGCGCTATCCGGTCGTCTATATGCACGACGGGCAGAACGTCTTCTTTCCGCAACGCTCGGCCTTCAACAAGGTGTGGGCCGCGGACAAATCGGCGCTACGGCTGATAGCGGCGAAGAGGGTCCGGCCGTTCATCATCGTCGCGATCGATAACCCGCTCGGCGCGCGCTATCGCCAGTATTTCCCGCAGGCGATTTACGATTCAGCGCCAGCCGGTGTTCGGGCGGTATTCGATGCCAGCGCGAAGGGAGCGATCACCGGGGATGCCTATCTGCGCTTCCTCGCGCGCGATCTGAAACCGCTCATCGATCGCAGCTACCGCACGCGGAGCGATGCCGCGCATACCGCGATCATTGGCTCAAGCATGGGCGGGCTGATCTCGTGCTACGCGTTCGTGCAATATCCCCGCACCTTCGGCCGGGCGGCCTGCGTATCGACGCACTGGCTGCTCGCGATGCCCAATGAGTTGCCAAAGGATGCCAACGTGCTCGGCCTGTGGGAAAGCTTCTTCTCCGCCCACCTCGGCAAACCCGCCGGGCGCAAGCTGTGGATGGACCATGGCACCGAAACGCTCGATGCCAATTACGGCCCGTGGCAAGACGTGATCGACGCGCGGCTCGTGAAGCTCGGCTGGCGGAAGGGCCGCGACTTCGAGAGTCGGACCTATCCCGGCGCGGCGCATGAGGAGAATGCCTGGGCGGCCCGGCTCGACGACATGATCGGCTGGCTGCTGCGATGAGCATGGACCAGCGCATCGTCGTCCTGGGCGGCGGCACCGCCGGCTGGATGGCGGCCTGCCTGTTCGCGCACGCCTGGCCGCGCACGTCGGTGACGGTGATCGAAAGCCCCGACATCGGCATCATCGGCGTCGGCGAAGGATCGACGCCGCAACTGCGCGCCTTCTTCGCGAAGCTGGGCATCGCGGAGGCCGAGTGGATGCCGGCGTGCAACGCCACCTACAAGGCCGGGATCGAGTTTCGCGGCTGGTCCGACCGGCCCGGTCACGATCGCTATTTTCACCCGTTCGCGAGCGAGCTCGACGTCCACACGCAACCGCAATTCCACTACAATACGCTGGCGCGCCGCCGCGGCGCCGATGCGCCGGCGCATCCCGACCGCTTCTTCGTCAACACCGCCATCGCGCGCGCTGCGCTCGCGCCATTACCGGCGGACAATTTTCCGTTCGACATCGGCTATGGCTATCATTTCGACGCGCATCTGGTCGGCGCGTTCTTGAGGACGCACGCTGCGACACTCGGGGTTACGCATGTGCCCCGCCGCGTTGTGGAGGTGGCCGTCGACGAGGCCGGCGACGTCACGCAGCTCGTCATCGAGGACGACGCGGCGATCGGCGGCGATCTGTTCGTCGATTGCAGCGGTTTCCAATCGGTCATTGCGCAAAAGGCGCTCGGCGTGCGCTTTCTGCCGTTCGCCACAAACCTGTTCAACGACGCCGCGGTCGTGATGCCAACGCCGCGCCCCGAGCGCGCGATCGCGCCGCAGACCGTCTCCACCGCGCTGTCGAACGGCTGGGCGTGGTCGATCCCGCTGACCAATCGCACCGGCAACGGCTACGTCTATTCGACCCGCTATTGCAGCGCGGAAGCGGCCGAAGCCGAATTGCGCGCGCATCTCGGGCTGGGAGAGGAGGTCGCGGCCCGGCATCTGACGATGAAGGTCGGGCGGGTCGAGCATAGCTGGTCCGCCAACTGCCTGGCGGTCGGGCTGGCGCAGGGCTTCATAGAACCGCTCGAAGCAACCGCTTTGCACATCGTCGAAGCCACCGTCGAAACGTTCATCCGCGCCTATGAGGAGGGCGGCTTCACCGCTGCGCACCGCGATGCCTTCAACACGCGCATCGCGCGCCGGTATGAAGGCGTACGCGATTATATCGTCGCGCATTACAGGCTCAATCGGCGCAGCGACACGCCCTATTGGCGCGAGAACGCCGCCCACGACCATTTGTCCGACGACCTCAAGGCCATCATGACCGCGTGGTTCACAGGCGGCGACGTGCCCGCGCTGATCGTCGAGCGCGATCTCGCCGCTTACTATGCGCCGGCATCGTGGGAATGCCTGTTGGCCGGCTATGGCACCTTCCCCGACAACGCACAGCTCACGCCCGCGCGCGACCAGGTCGATCTGCCGCGGCTCGACGATTTCATCGCACGATGCCTGCTCAATTTTGGCGATCACGGCGAAGCACTCGATCGGCTCTCGGAAGGCTGAATACGCCGATCATTAGAGCTGGCAGGCGACGCTGGGACTCGGCACTGGCCCGACGGCGGCGCAAGTGACAGCGTGTTCGTCATTCCGACGATGGGGTGATAGGTTTCGAAGATCGGCGACGGACCGGGTAGACGGGGAGAGAGATGTGCTGAAGGCATTCGCGACGGGCCCCGACCTGCCGGTCAGGACGGATATCGACATCGACGCCACGTATCGCCGTCAGCGCCTGCGCACGATCATCGCGATCACGCTGGGCTATGGCCTTTCCTACACGTGCCGCTTGTCGATCGACATGGTCAAGAAGCCGCTGATCGACGCACACATCTTCACCGCGACCAACCTCGGCACGATCGGGTCGGCGTTCTTCTTCAGCTATGCCGCCGGCAAGCTGATCAACGGTTTCGTGTCCGACCATGCCAATCCGCGCAAATTCTTCGCAATCGGGCTGATCCTGTCGGCGCTGTGCAACATCTGGATGGGATTTTCGGTCACCTTGATCGCCGCGACGATCGGCTGGGGGCTCAACGGCTGGTTCCAGAGCTATGGCGCGCCGGGCAGCGTGGTTGCGCTGGCGGGCTGGTTTTCCAACCGCGAGCGCGGGCGGTTCTATGGCATCTGGTCGACCTCGCATTCGATCGGCGAGGGACTGACCTTTTTCGTCGTCGCGGCGCTGGTCGGCTGGTTCGGGTGGCAATGGGGGTTTTGGGGTCCGGCGATCGTCGTATTGCTGGCGGCGGTGGCGAGCTATGCGATAATGACCGACCGGCCCCGCACGATGGGCTTGCCTGCGGTCGCCGACTGGAGGCACGACTATCTTTCGCCCGCCGCAGCCGAAGCGCTCGCAGCGCAACCGCCCAGAAGCGTGCTCAGGACGCAATTATCGATCCTGGCGATCCCGTCGATGTGGGTGATCGCGCTGTCGAGCGCGTTTATCTACGTCACGCGCTACGCGATCAACAGCTGGGGCATCCTCTATCTGCAGGAAGCGCGCGGTTACAGTGTGCTTCAGGCCGGATCGCTACTGACCGTCAACACGCTCGCGGGGATCGTCGGCGCGGTCGCGTTCGGCTTCATTTCCGACAAGATGTTCGGCGCGAGGCGGCCGCCAGTAAACTTGTTGTTCGGCGTCGTCGAGATCATCGGTTTGCTGCTGTTCTTTTACGGACCGCAAGGGTTCGGCTGGGAGATATTGGCGATGATTCTGTTCGGGCTGGGCATGACCGGGCTGGTCACCTCGGTCGGCGGGCTGTTCGCGATCGATATCTGTCCCAAACGCGTCGCCGGCGCGGCGCTCGGCATGGTCGGGGTGTTCAGCTATGTCGGCGCGGGTATCCAGGACCAGGTCAGCGGCATCCTGATCGACGCCGGCAAGACGACCGTCAACGGCGTCGTCCACCACGATTTCACCGCAGCGATCCTGTTCTGGGTCGGCGCGTCGTTCGTCTCGCTGGTGCTTGCCGCAAGTCTGTGGCGCGCGAGGCTGCGCGACTGAGAAAACATGCTTGGTAAGTTGCCTCGGACGCGCGGCGGCGATCATCGGCACCGCAGGCCGTGCATCAAAATCAACGCAAGTTGATATGGATCAACCGGCAAATGCGCTACACGACATGCCAACGTTAGGCGATTGAACGTCGCCGCACGACGCAATATCATGGATTCTTAAGGCCTTGCAAAGAAGGGTATGATGACAATTCTCAGCGCGGAGCGGTTGCGTGAGCTCGATACGGTGCTCGGCCCGGAGCAGCGCAACCAGCTATTATCTGCGCTCGCTACGCAGGCTGCGGAGGCGCGTGGCACGCTGCGCGGGCATCGCAATGGTGGCGACGATCGTGTGTTGCGGCGCGACGTGCATCGATTGAAGGGCGCGGCGCAGATCGTTGGCGCGGACGATTTGATCGAGGCGCTTCGCGCGATCGAGCAATGCCAGCCCGGCGGTGTCAGCGAAAAGCTGTTCGACGCAGCGGACGCGCAACTCTCCGCGCTGATCGACGCGACGTCCCTTCTCGGCGCGCGCTAACGACCGATAGGTTCCAGTTCGCGCAACGCCAGCACTGCCTGCGTGCGGTTCGACACGCCCAGCTTGCGAAAGATCGCGTTCAGATGCGACTTGATGGTCGGCTCCGACAAATTGAGCGCGTGCGCGATATGCTTGTTCTGACCGCCATCGGCGATCGCGCGCAACACGCGTAATTGGGCGATCGACAACTCGCCGATCCTGGTCGAGATGTCGGGTCCGGCGTCGGCATTCGCAAGCGCGCGATCGGGGAACCATTGCCCGCCGGCGAGCAGCACCCGCAACGCGGCGACCATCTGATCGATCGACGACGCCTTTGAAATGAACCCGCGCGCGCCAAGGCCGATCGCCTTGCGGATCGTATCGTCGTGGTCGAGGCTGGACACGATCGCGATCGGCGTGTCGGGGCGGATTGCGCGGATCAGCGCCAAGCCGGCAAACCCCTCGACATCGGGCAGCAGCAGATCGAGCAGGATCAGCGCGAGCGGGCCGCGCCGCGCGATGTCCTCCGCTTCCTGCAATGTTGCCGCGGTTTCCGCGATGATGGCGGTGTCGGCAACGTTGACCGCCATACCCAAGGCAGCCGAACACATCGGATGATCATCCGCGATTAAAATCCGTCGAATCATGTACTCCCCCCGCCGCCCCAATAGCATCGAATCGACCGGATTCTACCGTCGGCGAGTCTCACTTTGGGTCGGCGCCCCAAACAGCTCTACTCAACCTAAAGTACGGCGGGGGCATCGGGTCGGGTTCAACTCTTGGTATGAAGCAAGAACTTGCTTAGCCTCAGATTAACCCAAGCGCCCCTGCATAAGGGGCATGAACACGCAACCGACCCTGTTTGGCCACCACTTGCCGCTGTTGCTCGCTGGAGCCGCGGCGGTGACGTGCATCGCCGCGTCGCCCGCCGCCGCATCCGGCGTGCGTGCCGGCACGGTGATCCGTAACGTCGCCACCGCGACGTTCGACGACGGCGGCGGCACCCGCACAGTCAACTCGAACTCCGTCGATCTGACCGTCGAAGAGGTGCTCGACGTCACCGTCGCATCGCGCGACAGCGGCTATGCCAGCGTCAGCCCCGGCGGCACCGGCCAAATCCGCTCGTTCACGCTCACCAATGCCGGCAACGGCCAGGAAGCGTTCTCGCTCGCGGGCGTCGGCGCGGTGAGCGGCAACGATTTCGGTCCCGCAGTGACCAGCATCGCGATCGATACCAACGGTAACGGCATCTACGATGCGGGCGTCGATCAAGTGATCGCAGCCGGCGCGACGTCGCCACTGCTCGATCCCGATGCGGCGATCACGGTGTTCGTTCTTTCGACTATTCCAGCCGGCGCGGGCGATGGCAAACACGGCCAGGTTCGGCTGACCGCGACCGCGGCGACCGGCACCGGCGCGCCAGGCACGGTATTCACCGGCCAGGGCACCGGCGGCGGCGACGCGATCGTCGGCGCGACGCACGCCCAGGCCAATGCGACCGGCGGCTTCGTTGTGCAGGCGGCCACGCTGGCGCTCGTCAAGACGGCGACCGTCGCCGATCCCTATGGCGGGACGCGCGCGGTGCCGGGGGCGCTGATCACCTATCGCCTGGTCGCGACCGTCGGCGGGTCGGGCAGCCTCGCGGGGGTGCACCTGAAAGACGCTATCCCAGATGGCTCGATGTACCAACTCGGTTCGCTCACGTTGGACGGCGCCGCACTGACCGATGCCCCCGATGCCGATGCTGGGGTCGCCGCCAACGCGACCGGCATCGACGTGACGCTCGGCACGCAAGCCGCTGGCGCCAACCATGCCGTTACCTTCATCGTCAAGATCAACTGAGGAGTACGATCGTGAACAAATATCTCATGCTGCTGTCCGCGCCGATGGTGCTGGCGGCGACGCCTGCGCCGCAGGCGGTGCAATTGTCGAGCACCGTGATGGTCGAAAAGACCGTCAGCGTCGGGGGGCGCGAGCAGGTCGAGTTGCAGAAACCGACCAACGTGCTGCCCGGCGACAAGCTAATCTTCCAGACCAATTATCGCAACGCGGGCGGCCAGCCGGCGACGCAATTCGTTGTGACCAACCCGGTCCCCGCCGCGGTCGCCTGGACCGGCGAAGCGACCCCCGGCGCGGTCGAATCGGTCGATGGCGGGCGCAGTTATGCACCGCTCAGCCAGTTGAAGGTGAAGGGCGCCAACGGCGCGCTTCGCCCCGCGCAACCGGCGGATGTCACGCACATCCGCTGGACCCTCGCCTCGATCGCGCCCGGCGCGTCGGGTCTCGTCAAGTATCGCGGCATGGTTCGGTAACCGCGGCCCGTCGCGACGCGCCGGCGACCGAAGCGCGTCATCAAAACACTGAGATTGGAGCAAATCATGAAACGTGTCAGCCATTGGCTTGGCGCGGCGAGCATCCTTGTGCTCTCCGGCCTGGCCGCCACTCCCGCATCCGCCTCCGGCGTCACCGCGGGCAGCACCATCACCAATACCGTTACCGTCAACTACAATGTCGGCACTGTCGCCCAGACGGCGATCTCGGCGTCGGATACTTTCACGGTCGACCGCAAGGTCAACGTGACGGTCACCGAAGTCGGCAGCACGACGACGAGCGTGTCGCCGGGCCAGCTGGCCGCGGTCGAGGCCTTCACCGTCACCAACCTGTCGAACGCGACGCTCGATCTGGCGCTGACCGCCGCCCAGCAAACGGGCGGTGCCGGCGCGCATTCGAACACCGACAATTTCGACGTGACCAACGTGCGCATCTATGTCGATACCAACGGCAACGGCAGCTACGACGCCGGCGATACGCTGGTGACCTATCTCGACGAACTCGGTGCGGATGCGTCCAAGACCGTGTTCATCGTGTCGGACATCCCGCTCGGCCGCGCCACCGGTGACGTCGCCGCGGTCACGCTGACCGCGACCGGCCGCGAAGCCGGCACGTCGGGCAGCATGGGTATCGCGCTGGTCCAGACCGCCGGCGCCAATACTTCCGGCATGGACACGGTGTTCGCCGATGGCGCCGGTGCAACCGACGCCGCGCGCGATGCGGCGTTCTCGGCGAAGGGCGACTATACTGTCCTGGCCGCGGCGTTGACTGTGACCAAGGTCAGCTCGGTGATCAGCGATCCGTTCAACGGCACGACCAATCCCAAGATGATCCCGGGGTCCGTGGTGCAATATTGCATCACGGTGAAGAATGCTGCCGGCGGCGCGTCCGCCTCCGGTGTGGCCATCTCCGACTTGCTGCCGACGACGACGACCTATCAGTCGGCGTTCGGCATCCTGCTCAACGGTACGGTCACCGGCACTACCTGTAACCTGGATGGTACAGCGGGCGGCGCCTATGCGTCGGGTACGGTCTCCGCGACCATCCCGACCGTCGTGGCGGGCGATTCGCGCACCGTCGTGTTTCGCGTCACCGTGAACTGATCGGAGCGTCGGCGGCCCCTCCCCCCATTTGGGACCGCCGGCCCCGTCGGGCGCCATGATCCGTCAACTCTCCTCATTGTTGCTGACGATCATGGTCGTCGCCGCGCTGGTGGGTGTGCTCGTCACGCCCGCCAGCGCGGCGACACTCATTTCCAACACCGCGCACGCAACGTGGACCGATAACGGCACGCCGCGCACCACCGATTCGAACCCGGTCGATATCGAGGTCGATCCGGCGACCTATCCTCCCGCGACCATCACCGCGTACCGCCCCGATCCTGGGCCCGGCCAGATGACTTCGATCCGCCTGCCGGGCTGCCAGCGCGGCGGAACGCAGACGGCGAGCGCGGGGCCGCTCACGGGAACCGTTTCAACCTATTCTAGCGTGATCGTGCACACCGATATGGTTCGTTCCGGCGATCAATTCATCTTCAGCATCGATGCCGCCGCGGCGAACCGCGATCCGGCCGCGATCGATACCGTCCTCGCGACGATCACGACTCCCGGAGGGGATCGCGAGACGCTGACGGTATACGAGACCGACGTCAATTCGGGCATCTTCAGCGGGACGATCGCCACGCGAACGATGAATGTCGTGACCGGCGATTGCATCCTAGCGCTCGCCTCCGGCGACACCGTCACGATCGACGGCCGCATGCCCGGTCAGAATGCGATCCTCGTTACGAAGACGTTGGCAGTCCGCGTCGAAACGCAGGCCATTGTATTCGACAGCGGCACCGGCGCACCGGTATCGGGCGCGCGCGTCAGCCTGATCGATGCCGATACCGGCCGCCCCGCCACGGTCTACGCCCCCGATGGCGCGACGCCGTGGCCGTCGACGGTGACGACCGGGCAAAGCGTGACCGATGGCAACGGTGCGGGCTATGCGCAGGCGGCGGGCGAATTCTATTTCCCGACAGTGCTGCCCGGGCGCTACCGGCTGATCGTCCAACCGCCGTCGCCCTATGGGGCGCCGTCGGTTACGACCAACGCGCAACTCGCCGGGCTGACACGGCCCGACGGGTCGGCGCTCGCGCTGGCGAGCGGATCGCGTGGCGAGATCTTCACGCTGACCGCGCCGACAATCCTGCGGATCGACGTGCCGGTCGACCGGCCCGCCGGCGCGCTCGGCCTGACCAAGACCGCGTCGCTGGCGGTCGCTCAGCCCGGCGACCAAATTCTCTATACGGTTGCCGTGACAAACCCCGACGGCTCGCGATTGCGCCGCGGCGTCGCGATCACCGATACGCTACCGATCGCGATGCGTTTGCGAACCGATACGGTTCGCATCGATGGTTCAAAAAACCCGACCTCGGTCACGACCTCCGCAGATGGCCGTCGGCTCACAATCGCGCTCGGCACGCTGGCGCCAGCGGCGAGCCACATAGTCAGCTATGTCCTTACCGTCCTCCCCACCGCGCAGGCTGGTCAGGCGATCAATCGCGCGAGCGTCACCGATGCGCTCGGCGTCGAGACCAACGCCAGCGCGACCGTGCGGATCGATCGCGACACGATCGCCGCGCGGATGACGCTGGTCGGGCGGGTCGTCGCGGGACCGTGTACCGCGGATTCCGCCAAGGCCCCCGGCATCCCCGGGGTTCGCGTCATGCTCGAAGACGGCGGCTACGCGATTACCGATCGCGACGGGCGGTACCATTTCGAAGGGCTGATCCCGGGCAGCCACGTCGTTCAGGTCGATCCCGGCACGCTGGCCTCCGGCGGCACGTTCGTCGATTGCGTCCGCAGCACGCGCTCCGCCGGCAGCGCGACCTCGCGCTTCGTCGAGGGGCAGGGCGGCTCGCTGGTCGTCGCCGATTTCCAGGCGGTTCTGCCCGAGGCCGCCGCGACGGTCGAGACCGACCCCGCCATCCCCACGCCGCTCTCCGACAAAGCGGCCGCCGGCGGCGAGCGCAGCTGGTTCGAAGGCGGCGGCCCGAGCATCGCCTGGCTGTTCCCCGAGGCCGACTACAACCCGCGCCAACCCGCGGTGCGCGTCGCGATCCGCCACCTGGTCGGTCAAAAGATCATGCTATTCCTAGGCGGCAAGCCGGTCGATCCGATCACCTTCGACGGTACACGCAACGATCCCGCCAACAGTTTCACCGTCAGCCTGTGGCGCGGTGTGCCGGTGACCGACGGGCTCAACCGCTTCACCGCCGAGGTGCGCAACGCCGACGGCACCGTCGCCGAAAAGCTGACCCGCGACGTCTGGTACACGACCGCCCCGGCGCGCGCCGAATACCTTCCCGCCAGGTCGCGGCTCACCGCCGACGGGGTCAAGCGCCCGGTCATCGCGGTGCGCTTCACCGACCGTCAGGGCCGCCCGGTCCATGCCGGCACGACCGGCGACTTCGTCCTGCCCGCACCGTACGAGGCGGCGATCGAGGTCGATGCCGAACAGGCGCGGCTCCTGTCGGGGCTCGACCGCGCGGCGCCGGTGTGGCGCGTCGCAGGGGACGACGGCATCGCGTACATCCAGCTCGCCCCGACCACCACCAGCGGCGCGCTGACGCTCGACTTCACTTTCCGCGACCGCGATCAGGTCCGCCGTCAAAAGCTCGAAACCTGGCTATCGCCGGGCGATCGCCCGTGGACGATCGTCGGGTTGGCCGAGGGCCGGCTGGGCTTCGGCAAGCTCGCCAACCGCGTCGAGCCGCTTAATGAGCCGACCGACGACATCACCGCCGACGGCCGCATCGCTTTCTACGCCAAGGGCCGGATCAAGGGATCGTGGCTGCTGACCGCCGCGTACGACAGCGCCAAGCGCCGCCGCGATCAGCGGTTGACCGGAGAAATCGACCCCAACACCTATTACACCGTCTATGCCGACCGTTCGGAGCGGCGCTACGACGCGGCGAGCACGAACAAGCTGTATCTCAAGCTCGAGACGCGGCAATTCTATGCCTTGTTCGGCGATTTCGAGACCAATTTCGTCGATACCGAGCTCGGCCGCTACGTCCGCTCGGCGACCGGCGGCAAGGCGGAATATCGCGGCAAGCGCATCGCAGCGTCGGCGTTCGTCGCCAAGTTCCCGACCACGCACCGCCGCGACGAAATCCAGGGCAACGGCTTGTCGAGCGGCTACACTTTGTCGTCGCGCGACATCCTCGCCAACAGTGAGGCCGTAACCATCGAGGTTCGCGACCGGCTGCGCTCCGAGCGGATCGTCGAACGCCGCACGCTGGTCCGCTTCACCGACTACGACATCGACTATGCCACCGGCACGATCCGCTTTTCGTCGCCCGTGCTCAGCCGGTCGAGCGCGCTCGACCCGCAGTTCGTCGTGGTCGATTATGAAGTCCTGTCGGCGTCGGGCGGCGACATCAACGCCGGCGCGCGCGCGACCTGGACCAGCAAGGACGATCGCGTCCGGATCGGCGCGACGGCGATCCGCGACAAGGGCGATAACGGCGGCACGATACTGGGCGCCGCCGACGCGCGAATCCGGCTGGGCAAGACGATCGAGATCCGCGGTGAAATCGCCGGCAGCCGCCGCGACGGCAAAAGCGACATCGCAACCGCTTGGCTGGTCGAATACGAACAGCATACTCAGCGCCTCGATCTGCTCGCTTACGCGCGCAGCATCGCCGCCGATTACGGCACCGATCAGCAGAACGGCGTCGAGCTCGGCCGCCGCAAGGTGGGCATCGACGCCCGCTATCGCCTGTCCGACCGGCTGGCAATCGCGACCAGTGCTTGGGTGGACGACGACCTGACGGGCGACGCGCGCCGTCGCGCGGTACGCGCGCGCGTTGAGTATAAGGGCGACAAGACCGATTTCCGGCTGGGCGTCGCCTACGCGCAGGATCGTACCGACAGCGTCTCCTCGGCGACCTCGACGCTGATCGAGGGCGGCGCGACGCAACGACTGTTCGGCGGCAAGCTCGAAATCGACGCCGCCGCCAGCGTCGCGATCGGCAAGGCGCAAAGCGTCGATTTCCCGGCGCAATACCGTTTGGGCGCGCGCTATCAACTGTCGTCCGACGTGATCCTGACCGGCAGTTACGAGATCGCCAAGGGCGAGGGCCTCAACGCCCGCACCGCTCGTGTCGGGTTCGACCTCAAGCCATGGGCGGGCGCGCGGCTGACCACCGGATTGGGCAGTCAGAATTCGGTCGAATACGGCCGCCGCGCCTTCGCCGCCTACGGCCTCGCGCAATCGTTCCAACTCGGCAAGCGCTGGTCGGTGGACGCGACGCTCGACGGTAACCGCACGCTGTCGGGCGTGGACGCGTCGAAAATCGTCAACCCGTTTCAGCCCGTGGCATCGGGCGGCAATGTCGGCGCGGGCGACCAGATCACCGAGAATTTCACCGCGCTGACGCTCGGCGCGACCTATCGCGCCACATGGTGGAGCGGTACCGGGCGTGTCGAATATCGCTTCGGCCAATTGGGCGACCGCGCCGGCGCGACCTTCGGGCTGATCCACCGCCTCGGCGAGGGCGCGTCGTTCGGTGCGCTCGCGACCTGGACGCGCGCCGAGCAGAAAGGCGCCGCCACCACCGAGACGCTCGACCTCGCGATGTCGGGCGCGTGGCGGCCCGCGTCCAGCCCGTTCGCGGCGCTCGGCAAGCTAGCCTGGACCGAGGACCGTGTAACCAATGCGGTTGCCGGACAGGCCGGGCCGGTCGGCAATCTGCCGTTGATCGTCACCGGCGACGCCAAGTCGCGGCGGGTCGTCGGCAGTCTCTCGCTCGACTGGGCGCCGCGCGGTCGGGATGCCGACGGGCAATACCAGCGCAGCGAAGTCAGCCTGTTCCTCGGCGCGCGCTACGTGTTCGACCGGATCGACGCCTATGACCTTGCGGGGTTCACGATCATGGCGGGCGCGGATGCGCGGGTCGGGATCGGCAGCAAGGTCGAGGTCGGGGTGTCGGGCACCGTCCGCGGCGCGGTCGGCAAGGGCAATTTCGCTTATGCCTATGGCCCGACGATCGGCGTGCGGCCGGCGAAGAACATGCTGGTCACCGCCGGCTGGAACGTGCGCGGGTTCGCCGACCGCGATTTCGCCGCCGCCCGCACCACGCGCGCCGGACCGTTCGTGTCGATGAAGCTGAAGTTCGACCAGAACAGCTTCGCTTTCCTGGGACTTGGCCGCCGATGACTCGCTTGCTCGCCTTCCTGATGCTCGTGATCGCGACGATCGGCGCATCGCCGGCGGATGCCGGGACGTGTACTGCCGTCAACCAGTTCAACTTCACCTTCGCTAGTCAGGCGGCGGCCAATCTGGCGTACGGATCGAGCTATAACTATACCGCGACGACGAGCGGCGGCGGCAGCCGTGCCTTTACGATGCAGCTCACGCAAAACGGCTTGGCCAGCACCACGGTCAACGGCACGCAATTGCCCGCGATCAGCACGCTCATCACCGGCACCGACACAACGCTGCGCGACCTCGTGCTCGGCGGGATCTTCGGCGGACGCACGGCGAGCATTACCGGCACCACCAACGTCGTGACCGCGACCTTCACCTTCGCGGTGCCGATCCGCGACTTCACGATGACCGTCCATGACATCGACTTCGCGGCGAACCAGTATCGCGACCTGATCCAAGTCACCGGCGTCGGCAGTGCGGTGACCTACACGCCCGCCCTGTCGAGCCCCGCTGGCAACAATAACGGTAGCGGCAGCCGCACCGCGGCGGCATCGAGCCTGAGCTTCGGGCCGGTTGCCACGCCGACCACCATCACCGCGGCGCAGGCGGTCGGCGTCGGTGCGTCGGACAACAATTCGAACGACGGCACCATCACCGCCAGCTTCGCGCAACCGGTCACAACGGTGACCGTCCGATACGGCAACGCCCCCTATACCTCGGGCGAGAACACCACCGGGCAACAGGGTATCGGCATCGCCGGGATCAGTTTCTGTCCGATGCCCCAGTTGACCGTCACCAAAAGCTCGTCGCCGATGTCGGGCACGTTCGGCGCCTACAATCTGCCGGGCAACGACGTGCTTTACACGTTGACCGTGACCAACAGCGGCGCCAGCCCGGTCGATGCGAGCAGCATCGTGCTGACCGACATACTCCCAACCGGGATCACGTTTCGTAACACCGCGCTCGCGCCATCGAGCACGCCGTTTTCGATCGTTGCCGGGTCGAGCGGCGTGGCGTTGTCGGCGAGTTCGCCGGCCTATTCGAACAATGGCGGATCGACCTACACCTACACGCCTGCGTCCGGTTACGACGCCAACGTCAGCGCCGTCCGCGTCACGCCCACCGGCACGATGGCCGCCAATTCAAGTTTCGCGATAACGTTCGTCGCCAGAATCAACTGACTCTAACCCCACGAAAGGATGCGATTAAATGCACGGCCTTTTGGACTTGGATAAATATGTTGCCCACGTGCACCGCTGGATTCCGCGCGGCCGCAGGTACCCGACCGCCACCACCGTGACCGTCAGTTGCCCGCAACGCGGCGTGTTCAAGGCTGCGTTGGTGGATTTGTCGGCCAAGGGCGCCCGGCTTCGCGTTGCGGTCAATCTACCGGTCGACACGCCCATGATCCTGGAGATCCCGGAGATGCGACTTCTCAGTGGATACGTCGTTTGGTCGAAAGCCCGGGAACTAGGCATATGTTTCGACGAACCGCTCGACGAGGCCGAACTCGGGCGCCTTGTGGTCAGGACCTGGATCAAGCGCGTCTAAAGGCGCGCGCCACCGTCAATCAACACGTCGCCCTGCGGCTCGCTCCGACTAGCCGCGTCAGGAACCCACCGCGCCAAGGCGGCTTCGAGGTCGGCTAGCGTCAACGGTTTCGAGTAGTGATCCTGCATGCCGGCGTTGAGACATGCCCTGATGCTGTCGGCGAAAGCATTGGCCGTCAGCGCAACGATCGGTAGCTGGTCGGGTTGAATTCCCGCAGCGCGGATCAGCCGTGTTGCTTCTATCCCGTCGAGATTCGGCATCTGAACGTCCATTAGCACCAGATCGAACGGCTCGCCGTCGCGCGCGGCATCGAGGACCGCGGTCACTGCTTGCTCGCCGTCGGTCGCCGCTACGACGTCACAGTCGAAACGCTTGAGCATTGCGGTCAGCAATAGTTGGTTGACGTCATTATCCTCTGCAACCAGCACACGGACGCCGTCGGTGATGACAGTCGGAGCAGGCAAGGCGGCGGCGGGGGCCGGCCGCGCGGGCGCGACCTCGAGCGGCAGTCGCAGGAAAAAGCTGGTTCCCGTGCCGGGCGTACTGTCCAGCGTCAGATCGCCCGCCATCAGCTTGGCCAACTGGCTGCTGATCGTCAGGCCAAGCCCGGTGCCGCCAAAATGCTGTGCGATCGTCACGTCTGACTGGACGAATTGCTCGAAGATCGCGGCCTGGCGATCGGGCGCGATACCGACGCCCGTATCGCTCACTTCGATCTCGAGTTGCTCGCCGTCCGCGGTTTTGAGCACTCCACCGAAAATCGTCACTGAACCTTTTTCGGTGAATTTCAGAGCGTTGACCACCAGGTTCAGCACGATCTGGCGAATCCGCAGGCCATCGCCAATCACCAGATCGGGCAAATCGTCGTCGATGTCGCTGTACAGGATAATGCCCTTCGACGCCGCGATCGGCTCCATCAGCTTGACGCAGGCGGACAATTCATGGCGCAGATCAACCGGCTCGCGAATCATCTGCATCTGGCCCGCGTCGATCTTGGAGACGTCGAGGATATCGTTGAGCAGGCGCATCATGGCCCAGCCCGAATCGGCGATGAGCGTTGCCTGCCGCCGTTGCTCGGCGTCTAGCTCGCTGGCCAGCAGCAATTCAATAAACCCGATCACCGCGTTCATCGGCGTCCGGATTTCGTGACTCATATTGGCGAGGAAGGTTGCCTTGGCGTCGGCGGCGTTTTCCGCCGCATCGCGCGCGGCGGCGAGTTCGATCTCCAGCTGCTTGCGTTCGGAGATGTTGCGGATCGATGCGATGATCTCCTGCGGCTGATTGGTGCCAGGGTGGCGGACAAGCCCGCAATGCGCCTCTAGCCACGGCCAGGTCCCCGGTCGGCTGATCGAATCGACGCGGTAAGCGGTGACCATCCGGTCCACCTCGCCGCGCGCCAGCGACCGATAGGCCTCTAGCGCGTGGCCGGCATCCTCCTGATGGAAGCGATCAAGCATTTGCTGGCCCAGCAACGACTTTGGGTCGACGCCGATGATGTCCTTGACCGACGGCGACGCGTACAGACAGGTTCCGTCGAGATCGAGACGGAAGACCGCGTCGGTCGCATTGTTGGCGAGCAATTCGAGCAGCGCGCCGTTTTGCGCCAGCAATTCCTCCGCATTCTTGCGGTCGGTGATATCGAGTGCGATGCCGATATGCCCGACAATCTCGCCGTCCACGTCGACTTCGGGTGTACTGATGCTGTCGATCCACACCACCGTGCCATCGGGCCGCGTGTACCGAAACTCACCGCGGCGGGTCTGACGGTCGCTCATCATCGTGGCGCGCACAGCCTTGACGCGATCACGGTCGGCTTCCGACAGGCCGGCGAGCCACCCGTTCCTGGCGGCTTCCTCGTCGGCCAGCCCGGTCAGCTCCGACCAGGCGGCATTGAAGTAATTGCCATACCCCAGCGCATCGGTGCGAAAGATGCCGACTGGCGACAGTGCCGCGAGCGTTTGAAAGCGTGTCTCGCTTTCGCGCAATGCGGTTTCGGCCGCACGGCGTTGGGTAACGTCGCGAATATTGCCGATCGTGCCGGCAAAGCGCCCGCCATCGTCGTGCAGGGCGCGGCTGCTGACTTCGATGTTATGAATGGCGCCATCGGCCGAATGTAAGCGCACTTCGACCAGGCATTCGTCGATCTCGCCGCTGACGATCCTCTCGTACAACGCCATCGCCTGCTCACGATCGTCGTCATGCATGTGAAGCATCGCATATTGGCCGAGACTGTCGGCGACGCTGTATTTCGACAATTGCTCCCACGCGTCGTTCAGGAACACCCAGCGCCCGTCGTGATCGGTGCGGAAAATCACCTCACGCAGATTGTCGAGCATCGATCGCGCGAAATCGCGGCTGGCATGAAGCTCGCGCTGAGTCCGCGCCACGCCGGCCAGCACCGCGGCGACGGGCAGGCCGATCGTAAAATTCACCGCAACGAATGCCTGGACGACGAGGATTCTGGTCGGAAGATCGCCATGGATCCAAGTGACCGGACCGACGCCGCGCGTCGTAACGGTAAAGGCCACTGCCAACATCAGCGCGATGGACGCAGCGGTGCCGACCGAGCCCAGCCGGAACGCGGCAATGAGCACGAGCGGGCAGACGAGGAACAATAACGGGATCTGTGCCTCGGCAAATACCCAGATAGCGGCAATCAGCGTGAGGCCGAGGATAAGGACCGCTTCGCGCGCCAAACGATGGGTAAGCTGGTGCCGCCTCTGCCAGCCATCGATGAAGATCATGATCAGCGCGGCGCCGACCATCATGCCAAGCCCGTGCGCGAGAGACCAAGCTGCCCAGGCACTGAGCTCGAAGCGCCCGAGCTGGGCAAGGCGCAGCGTCGTCGCCAGCAGACCAGAGACGAGCGGAACGAAACATCCCGCGATTACGGCGAACCACGTCAAATCGCGAATGTTGCCGAAGTCGGGGTGATCGACGCGCGCGCGGCGTAACGCCCAACACACCGCCAAGACCTCGATCGTGTTGATTGCAGCGAAACTGGCAATTCGAGCCGGAGGGCTGCCGACCAATAGCCCCGCGGTAACGTTCGCCAACCAGCCGACCATCAGGAACGCGGGCATCGTCCAGCCCCGCGCGCGCAGGACGATGATCACGAGAATGGCGTTTGGCAGCCACAGCGCCGCGATTTTCTGTGCGTCGCGGGACCAGCCGAGGCCAAGCCAGCACGCGACAAACAATACGCCATAGGTTGCGGGGAGCAGAAGTGCGGGACTTCGAAGCCACAAATTTATGCGCGACATCGACGCTTCCCCCATTACCATTTCATGAAAGGGAATAGTTAACGAGAAGTAAACGGCAGTGTGCGCTGTGGCACGCGTTGCGGGTCCACGGAAGTGACGTCGGGCGAACGCCGGGGCGGGGATTGACCGTCGCCTTGGACGCCGCCCGGGAAAACGGAGATGGAGCTCTGCACACCCGAATTCATCCACATGGATGAACATTCCGATGGATTGGCTCAACACTTAGTATGGTTAATGCATACGGTTAACTTTTTCGGCAGCGCCTCGACGTCAATTCCTCTCCGACCGCCAAACGCGGAACATACATTCGGGGTTGGGCCAATGTTGATCGACACTCACAACCAATTTGCCGGAGCTGCATCCACACCGCTTCTGGGTAACCCGGTCGTGCCCGTAATAGGCGCGCGCGCGCGGCACGCGATCGACTGTTTGAACGCGGACGAAATCGACGGGCCGGGTGGTGACGCGCTGGCGCGGGTCGCTGACCAGGTACGCCTCACCCCGCTGGCGATCGATGCCCGCTCGGCACGATGGCATGCGGGCGCGAGCGATTGCGATGGCCGGCCGGGGCTCAAGGTCGAGGTGGTATTGGACTATAGGGGCGATCGCAGCTTGTTCGCGGTACTGCCGTGGGGCGTGGACAGTGCGCCGGTGACAGTCGCGATTACCGACACAAGCTTGATTGTAACTGCATTTGGCGTGGTGGAGAATCCCGAAGACCTGATCGCTCCGCTGCGCGAGGCAGTCGAGCGGATTGAAAGAAGCGTCGCGATCCAAGCGCTCCATGTCGCCCAGGCCAACGCCGCATTGATGTCGCTCGCCGTGATACTATTGCGCCGGCGCGTGCGGCGCGACGCGGCAGCGGCGCCCGCGGACCAGTTTCAACGCCCCGGTCTCGTTCACGCCGGTTAGAACAAGTGCATCGGTCGCCCTGAGCCGGCCGATGAAGCGCCGCTAAAACTTCGCGCCGAACCGTAGCCCTATCGTCTGTGGCGTGATCGGCACGATGTACGGCCGCTGGCCGCAGCTGCCGCATTCCTGGAACCGCGACAATTGCCCGCGCGCATCGAACGCGTTCTGCAGATAAAGCTCCAGGCTGAACTTGCTCCATTCCGCGCCGATCGCGAAGTCGGCGGTCGTGAAGGAAGGCAGTCGGCCCAGCTGCGCCGCCGGATTGATGACGTTGCCGCTGAAGGTTTCGAACACCGCCGTACGGATGTCGGTCGATGCCGAGCTCTGATACGCCACCACCGCTTGGCCGTAGAGTTTCGCCCCGCCCATCGGCACGGAGTAGCGCGCCGACCCGTTCAGCTTGACCTGCGGCGTCACCGGCAGCCGCGTTCCCTTGGGCGCCGACACCAGATTGCCCGCGCCGGTACAGGTGTAGGTCGGATCGTCGACGATGCACAGATTCTTGGTCGTCTTGGCATCGGTGTACGACCCCGAAGCCGTCAGGCTGAGTGGCCCGAGCGTCAGCGCGCTGTCGAACTCGGCGCCCCAGATTCGCGCGTCGGGCCCGTTATGGATCTCGGTGAAGCTGTTCTGGCCGAGGAACGAGAATTGAAACTTTTTCCAATCCTGCCGATAGAGCGCCGCGTTGAAGCGGAACTTGCCGCCGAACCCGGTGAACTTCCCGCCGACCTCGTAATTGGTCAGGAAGTCCGCTGCATAGGGTGCGACGTCGGCGCGTCGGTTGATCCCGCCGGGACGGAACCCACGCGACATCGTGCCGTACAGCAGCACGCCGCTGACCGGCTTCCAGCTCAGGTTGAAGCGATAGGTGACCCCCTGCCCCGACGCCTTCACCGGCAGGATCGTCCCACCCGAATACACGCCAAGATCGGTGCACGGGCTGCCGGCGACCGCAGCCGGCAACAACGTCGTGTTCGCCTGCCCCACCAGCTGGGCATCGCGCAGGCGCACGCCACTCGTGGTAAAGCATCCCGCGACGCCAGTGCGCGTCGAATAAGCGGCGTTGGGCGGCGGGCCACCGGTGAGCTGGTTGAACGCCGGATTCCGCCCGAAACCGAAGAACCCGATCAGGCTGTTATCGTAGATGAACGCGCGACCGCCGGCGGTGAAGGTCAGCGTTGGGGTGAGGTCGAAGCTCGCCTCCCCGAACATGGCGTAATCCTTGTCCACGCGATGCTGCTGGGTCAGCCACAATGTTCCCGGCGATCCGTTGACCGACAGCAACGGCGCCAGACCGGCCACCTGATAATCCTGATGAATGTCGTTCGACTGACGCTGATAGAATAGACCGGCGACGATCCGGAAGCGGTTGGTCGAGGGCGACGCGACGCGGAATTCCTGGCTCATCTTCTTGAAGTGATCGGTACCGATCACCTTCTGGCGCGGGTCGATTGTATTGCCCGCCGCATTCCGGAAATAGAAATAGCCGGCGATACCGCCGACCGAGGAATAGAGATTGTCGTATGCCTCGGCATAATCGGTATAATCGCTCGACGCGTAATCCTTGCGGTCGAGATACGCACCGGCATAGGTCAGGTCCCAATTGCCCAGCCTGCCCTCGATCGTCAGCCCGGCCTGCCAGAAGCGGTCGCGGCGGAATTCGGGGAAGAAGTGCTGGACCTTGAGATCGCCTAGCCGCGGGTCGTAGCCGTACGAACCATGGCTGCGCGTGTCCTGAACCATGATGCTCGGCGTGATCGTCCAATTGCTGTCGAGGTCGACCTTCAACGCGGCGCGGCCGCCGGCGATCTCGGTGTCGTTATAGTCCTTCTTGACGAAGGCAGAGTTGTTCACCGTCCCGGTGTAGCCGGCTGCGAGCGGTGCGAGCGGTGCGGACACGTCGAAACTGCGCGTGCCCGGAACGTTGTCGATATAGCCGGCATCGCGCTGGTAGAAGGCGACGCCGCGAAACGCGATGCTGGCCGACAGCGGGATGTTGATCATCCCCTCCGCCTTGCCGCCATAGCCGCCCTTGCTGACCTTGTTGCCCTCAAGATCGATCCGTCCGTACAGACTCGATGTATCGGGCTTGTTGGTGATGATGCGGATCGTGCCGGCTTCGGACGACGCGCCGTACAGCGTGCCCTGCGGGCCCGACAGACTCTCGATCCGCGCGATGTCATAGATGTGGACGTCGAGGTTCCCGCCGATCGTCGTCACCGGCTGTTCGTCGAGATAGACCCCGACCGACGGCAGCGATCCCGAATGGTTGCCGTCGCCGCCCGACGCCACGCCGCGCATGTAGACGACGTTGGTCCCCGGCGTGCCGCCCAGCGCCTGGAACGACACCGAGGGCAGCATCTGGGCATATTGCGAGAAGTTGGTGATGTTGAGGTCGTCGAGCTTCTTGGTCGTCAGAACGGAGACCGCGATCGGCACGTTCTGCAAGCTTTCGGAGCGCTTGGTCGCGGTGATGACGATATCGCTGCCGTTCTGGTCGTCGGTCTGCGGCGCCGGCGCGTCGGCGGCGGGCGGCGCGGTCTGGGCAAAGGCCGGATAGGCGACCAAGGCGGCGGATGCGAGCAGGGCCGACAGGGCGGCACGACGGTACAAGGGTTTCATTTCGTAGAGCCCCTTTAATCGTTTGTTGCGCTCAAACTGTTCGCGTACGCAACAATCGTCAAGGAAGTGTTTTAGCCCGGCAATACAAAGCTTGAGAGTCGTTGCGAAATTACAACGAAAACGCCGCGGGCACGGCGGGGTAGGGATCGAGCACATCGCCCAGCGCACCCTTGAGTGGAGCGAGCCACGGCTCGAACGGCTTCCACGCCTCGGTCGCGTCGCGGAAGATCGGCTGGCGAACCTGTTCCGAGCTTGCCGTCCGAACCGCGCGCTCGGTCTCGTGAAACGCGAGACACGCCGGTTCGAAATCGAGTCCGCAATATTCGAGCAACGCGCGCACCTCGCGCTCGGTATGATCGACCATGTCCTCGTAGATCACGCGGTGAACGCGCCCCGGCAGCATCGCGTCGACATGCGCCATCAAACGCACATAGTCGCGATAGTAACGCCCCAGGTCGGACAGGTCGTAACTGAACGCCTGGCCGCGCGCGAAATGCTGTTTGAAGTTGGAAAAGCAGCAGCCGAGCGGATGCCGCCGCGCATCGATGATTTTCGCGTTGGGCAGGATCAGGTGGATCAGCGGCACGTGCGCCCAATTGTTGGGCAATTTGTCGATGAACAACGGCCGGTCGGTGCGGCGCTGGATGCGCGTGCGCCGGAGATATTCCTCGCCCAGCGCGCGCAGCGTCTCGCCGGTAAAATGACCGACCCCGTCGGGATAATTGGCGTCGCGCCGCGCGAGCGCCGGAATGTCTGGCAGCTCCGTCGTGCCCTCGACTCGGCCGTGGCTCGCCAGGATCTGTTCGACCAGCGTCGATCCCGCGCGCGGCATGCCCAAGATGAAGATCGGGTCGGGCGCGTCGCAGCCAAGGCCGGCGCCCGCGGCAAAGAAATCGGCGGAGAATAGCGTGATACTGCGATCGACGAAGCGCTCGGTCTCGTCGGCGTCATAGACCTGCCTAGTCTTCCGCAGCGCATTGCCCGCGGCGTAGTGCCGGAACGCCGGCTCGGCCTGCCCGCGATCCTCGAACGCCTTGCCGAGCGCGAAATCGAGGTGAAACCGGTCCTCGTCCGACAGCCCCGGCGCGGCGAGCGCCGCTTCCATCGCGGCCATGTCGTCGTCGTCGAACTTGACCGTTTTGAGGTTGGCAAGACTCCACCACGCCTCGCCCAGCGCCGGGGTCAGGTCGATTGCGTGACGATAGGCGTCGACCCCTTCCTGCCGGCGGCCGACGGTCTTGAGCATATGGCCATAACTCATCCATACGCGCGGCTGGTCCGGCGCATCGCGCAGGACGCGGTCGTAAAGCAGGATCGCTTCGTCGAAATCGCCCACACGGCCCAGCGCCGCCGCCTGGAGGTTGGCATGGCCGGGATTGTCGGGATCTTCGGCAACGACCCGTTCTAGCTGCTCGATCGCCTCCGCCGGGCGGTTGAGCCGGTAAAGCACCAGCGCCAGATTGGCGCGCGCCGCGGTGAAGCCGGGCGACAGCTCGACCGCGCGCCGCAACAGGCTTTCGGCATCCTTGTAGCGCCCGATCCGCCCGGCGAGCTCGGCCAGCATGCGGATCGCCGCGACGTCGAACGGGTCATCCTGCAGATGCTGCTTGAGCAACGGCTCGGCGACGTGGAGCGCATTGTCGTTGAGCGCCAGCGCCGCCTCGACCAGCCGCGGTGGATAGCGGCCGGTCGCCGCCATCCACGATCCGTCGCTCGCCACCCCCGCCACTCGGCTATTTCGACAGGTCGGCGAACAGCGACAGATAATAAGTGATGCCCGGCGCGATGTTCATCACCGGGGTGCGCTCGTTGAGGCCGTGGCTGAAATCGTCCGATTCCTTCAGGAAGGTCGGGCTGGCGCCGTAGCTCGGCACGTTATGATAGCGGAACCACATGCTGTCGCTCGCGCCCGACGCCTGGCTCGGAAACACTGGCACGCCCGGGTAAATCCGTCCCATCGCCTTGGTGATCGCGGCGATGAAATCGGCGCGCATCGGCGATGCATCATTGGGCACGGATCCTTCGGTGACGTCCTTGAATGTTGCGCCGGGATCGCCGCCGACGCGCTGCAGCTCCGCCATGATCTCCGCGGGCTTGTGGCCGGGAAAGATGCGGCAGTTGATGTTCGCCGTGACCTTTTGCGGCAAGGCGTTGAGCGCATGGCCGCCGTTGATCATCGTCGCCACGCACGTCGTGCCGATCCGCCCGACCGTCGCGGGATTGGCGACGAGCGTGGCGATCGCCTGCTGATCGGTCGGGTCGGCGACGAACGCCAGCAGCGCCTTGCCGATCGCGGGCTCCTCGTATGGCGCGGCGGCGGTCAGCGCAGCGCGCGTCAGCGGGCTCAGCTCGGGCGTGAAGCGGTACGCGCCGATCCGGTCGAGAATGCGCGACATCTGCACGATCGCGTTGACGGGGCGCGGCGCCGACGAATGGCCGCCGGGATTGGTCACCGTTATCTCGAAATCGGCATAGGTCTTCTCGGCGCCCTGCCAGGTGAAATATTCAGGTCTACCGGTCTTTTCGTCGAGCACGCCGCCGCCGCCGTCGATGTTGAGCACGAGGTCGGCGTTCTTGAGTTTCTCCGCGATGATTCCGGAGGTCTTCATCCGGGTTTCCTCGTCACCCGAAAATTCGATCACGATGCTGCGGCGCGGCTTGTAGCCTTGGCGGCGCAGCTCGGTCAGCGCGGCGATCGCGATCGTGCCGTCGAGCTTCATGTCGGTCGCACCGCGGCCGAACAGATAGCCGTTCGCGACCACCGGGGTGAACGGATCGCGCTGCCAGTCGGACGGCTTGGCCTCGACCACGTCCATATGGCCCGAAATGACCAGCGGCTTGAGCTTGGGGTCGGTCCCCGGCCAGCTGCCGATCAGATAGGCGGTGTCATCGACGCGCGTGATCTCGACATCGCGATCGGCAAACCCGCCGGCGACCAGCGCCGCCTTGTACAGCGCCGCGACCTCGGGGGTCCTGTTACCGGGCCCGGCGACCGAGCGCAGCGCGATGGCGCGCATCGCGAGATCGAGCGCCTGCGCATCGGCGGCGGGGTGCGCCGAGCGAGTCTGCGCGGACGCCGCTACCGCGACCATCAATCCAATTGCCGCGACCCAACCGAGCTTGTTCATGTTCGCCCCTTTTCGTGACCAAAACTTTTCGGGCAGGAACGCCGCCGACGCAAGCCAATAGACCGAAGTCACTCAGAGCGGGGAGGAGCCGGACGCTATGCGGTGCAAGTCGGCTGGCGTATTCACGTTCGCGAGCTCACCGGCGTGGACCGGATGCGCGCCCGCTACCGTCGCCCAGAACCGCATCGAGCGGTCCGCCGAGGTCGCGAGATGATGGTCCAGCAACGCCGCCAGCGATGACGGCCAACGACCGATCACCGGGAGATTGGGCAAATAAGCGGACGCTCCGGCACTCGCCAGCCGAACGGCCAGATCGCTCGGTAAAAAAGGGACGTCGCACGGTACCGCGACGACGGTCTCAAAGTCGTGCTCGCGGGCATAATGCATCGCGGCATTGAGCCCGCCCAATGGCCCTAGGTCCGCCGCAGGGCAGTCCGGCACGCTAACATATCCTGGCACCTCGCGACCGCAGACGATGACCGCATCGACTTGCGGCGCCAGACCATCGATTGCCCGGTCGATCAGGCGGCGTCCGTCGAGCCGCGCATTGGCCTTGTCGCTGCCGAAGCGGTGCGATCGACCGCCGGCAAGGACGGCCCCCAGCACGCGGCTCATGTCGCCATCGCCAGCACCGCGTCGGGCCTCGCCAGCACGCGGAGCGGCAGGCCGGCGGCGGCGGCGTGATCCATCGCTAGGCTGGTCGGTGCCGAGATCGTCGCGAGCATCGGACAGCCTGATAACACCGCCTTTTCGACCAGTTCGTACGAGCAGCGCGAGGTCAGCAACGCGAATCCGCCTTCCCACGAGACGTGGGTCCGAAGCATCGCGCCGATCAGTTTGTCGAACGCGTTGTGCCGACCGACATCTTCGCGAACCAGCCTGACCTCGCCTTGTTCGGAGCAGAGCGCGGCGCCGTGGACCGCGCGGGTGGCGTGGTTGAGCGGTTGGGCAGAATCGAGTTCGGCCAACGCCCGAAATATCGCAGAATCATTGCCGCGCCACTTGGTCCGGATGGATGGCAGCGGACGAACCGCCTGCTCGAGATTTTCGATCCCGCACAGCCCGCACGACGAATCCGACGCGCGATGCCGCACGCGGTCGAGCACTCGGTCGGCGACATTTGCCGCGAGCGTGACACGAACGACGATGCCCTCGCTCATGCGATGCTCGTCGATGTCGAGAATGTCTTCCGCGCGGTCAACCAACCGCTCGGATAACGAGAACCCCGTCGCAAGATCGTGCAGGTCGGCGGGGGTCGCCATCAACACGGCATAGCCGATCCCGTTGAACTCCAGCGCGACCGGTGTTTCGATCGCGATATCCCGCTCGATCGCGACGTTGCTGCCGTCCGGGCCGATGCGCGACAGCGAACGGCGCACCGATCCCGGCTGTTCGTCCGTGCTCAGGCTGCGATCCTGACGGGGACCGATTTGGCTGCGGGGACGTGGCTCTCCTCGGCATGATGCTCGACCGGCATCAGCACGTTGCACTCGGGATAGTAAGCGCCGAGACACCCGCGCGGGATCGCATATGGCGTGACGATCAATCCGTCGCGGCGCCGCAGCTTGCCGTCGCCGGCATCGCTTTCGAGCGCGACGATCTGGCCTTCCCGCAGCCCGGCAGCGGCGATGTCGGCGGCGTGCATGAACAGTATGTCGCGCGTTCCCTTCACCCCGCGAAAACGATCGTGATAGCCGTAGATCGTCGTGTTGAACTGGTCGTTCGAGCGAAGCGTCATCAACCGGTACCGCCCCTGTTCGTCCGCGAACCCTGTCGCGGAAAGACCACTCGGCGCCAAAAACTCGGCCTTCCTACTCGGGGTCTGCCAGATCCGCTCGGCGGCTTTGTTGCCCTTCCAAAACCCGCCGGGCGTGAACAGCCGTTGGTTATAGTCCTTGAATATCAGCGGATACGTCTCCTCGATCGCGTCGCGGATCAGCGCATAATCGGCGACCCAGGCATCCCAATCGGCCTTCGGATTAGGCGGCAGGATCTGCTTGGCGATCCCCGCCACAATCGCCGGTTCCGACAACAGAAACTCGCTCGCCGGCTTGGCCTTGCCGCGCGATCCATGGATGCAGCTCGTCGAATCCTCGACCGACACGGCTTGCGGCCCGCTCGCCTGAACGTCCTGCTCGATCCGCCCGAGGCACGGCAGCAGATAGGTGACCTTGCCGGGAAACAGGTGATTGCGGTTCAACTTGGTCGCGACTTGCACCGACAGGTCTAGCCGCGGCCAGGCTTCCTCCATCGCCGCCGTCTCGGGCACCGCGCGCAGGAAATTGCCGCCGACCGCAACGAACGCCTTGACCGACCCGTCGATCACCCCGCGGCACGCCTCGACCGTGTCGAGCCCTTTCTCGCGCGGCGCGGTAAAGCCGTATTGCTCTTCAAGCTTGTCGACCGGGACCAGTTCGGTCTTCTCGGTGATCCCGACCGTGCGCTGGCCCTGCACGTTGGAATGACCGCGCACCGGGGTCGGCCCCGTTCCCGGTCGGCCGATATTGCCGCGTAGCAGCAACAGATTGACGACCATACGGACGTTCTCGACGCCCTTTACGTGCTGGGTCAGCCCCATGCCGTAAATCGCCATCACCGCCTTGGATGTGGCGTAGACGCGCGCCGCTTGCTCGATCTCGGCCTTGGCCAACCCGGACTCGCGCTCGATATCGACCCATTCGGCGGCGCGCACGACACCGACGAATTCGCCGAACCCGCTGGTATGCGCCTTGATGAAATCGAGATCGAGCACGGGATTTTCGCCGTTCGCCACCGCCGTGTCGTTCCATTCGACCAGGAACTTGGCGATCCCCATCATCGCCGCGATGTCGCCGCCCGCCTTAACCTGATGGTATTGCGTCGAAATCGCGGTTTCCCTGAGCGTCGCCATCTCGAACGGGTTTTGCGGGTCGGTGAAGCGTTCCAATCCGCGCTCCTTGAGCGGATTGAACGTAATGATCTCGACCCCGCGCTTGCGGCATGAGCGCAGATCGTGAAGCATGCGCGGCGCGTTCGAGCCGACATTGTGGCCGAAGAAGAATATCGCGTCGCACTGTTCGAAATCGGCCAGTTGCGTGGTGCCGACGGGCACGCCGATCGCCGCCTTCAGCCCGACCGAGGTCGATTCGTGGCACATGTTCGAACTGTCGGGCAGGTTCTGGTTGCCGTACATCCGCGCCATCAGCCCGTACATGTACGACGCTTCCAAGCTCATGCGTCCGGACGAATAGAAAACCACCGATTTGGGGTCGAGCGGCCGGAGCCGATCGCCGATCTCCGCGAACGCATCCTGCCACGAACACGCGACGTATTTGTCGGTCGCGGAATCGTAACGCAGCGGATGCGTCAACCGGCCATGCTGTTCGAGATCGTAATCGCGCCAGCTACGCAGCTCGCTCAGCGTATGCTCTTCGAAGAAGGCCGGGGTCGTCCGCCGCGAGGTCAGTTCCCACGCGGTCGCCTTGGCGCCTTCCTCGCAGAATTCGGCTGGGTGGTGATCGGCCGGCTTCGGCCAGGCGCAACTGACACAGGCGAAGCCCTCGGGCTTGTTCTGCCGCGCCAGTTCCCGGATTACTTCCGGCGAAACACGCTCGCGCGGCAGGATTTCGGCGACCGACCGAAGCGATCCCCAGCCGCCCGCCGGGCCCTTGAACGGCTTTACTTCGGGATCGTCCGACTTCTGCTTCGCCATTTAACGGCCCCGGTGGTTCGTGCTCACGCATACGCCCAACGGGCAACAAATAGAAATGTTCACGCTGGCGGCCCGCGCCGATTCGTTAAACGCCGGCGCCCGTTTTATTACAAGATTCCGGCCGCCGTCCCGACGCAGGCAAAAAGTATGATGGCGACGACGAAAAGAGCCTCCCGCATCAAACCGTGAGTGAGAAAATCGAACGCTTCGGCATCTTCCGGAAACACCCTGGCGAAAACCCACATTGGAATGAGCGCGAAAATGCCAATTGGCCAGATCAGGGCTAGCGCAAAAATCTTGACCCGCTCGTTCGCGCAGTGTGGCACGCTAAGGCTTGAACCGGACAGCGCGCGATAGAAAATCCCGACGAAGATGAAGTAGAAGACAATCAGGTCTTTTGTTGCCGTATACAACTCAAGCCCGAAGACGTTGGCCAGCCGTCCAAACGTCATATCGATGGGCGGGTATACGATTTCGGCGTACGCATGCAGTAAAACAGCAAGCAGGCTATGCGGCGACTGGCCGATCATGTGTTGCACAAACCTGATCGCGGACAGAACGCCGGTGCCTTTTGCGAGCGACTCGGCGCCGTCCGTGATAGTATTTAACGCAGATTTCTCGCTCTTCGATTCCACGGGCCGTTCTTAAGAGCGATGCCGTATCTGGCCAAGCACCCTGCATAATGAATGGCGGCGTGGCTGGCACCTCTTCGGTGCCCAGCTTGCCGCGACATTGCGCGCGTTTTCCGGTGACCCCCATCGATCGGATAGATCGATCGGCTCGACCTGGATCCAACGATCGCCCCACACATCGATCGTCGTGCCGAGGCCATGACTAGCCCTCCACGGTCGATGCCGCGCCGGTAATGCCGCGCCTATCCTTCCCGCCGGAGGGAGGATCGCCGCATTGGACGTCACCCAAGTTTTGATCATCAAGGACGGCGCCGACGACCCGGTCGACGGGATCGTGCGCAGCCTGGCGGACGACCCGGCGATCGTGCTGGCGACACCGGCGCCGGTCGATGTGGATGCCGGGATTGCGACGGTTCGGCTTGACGCGTCGATCGAAGTCGTCCTGATCATCAGCCGCGAGGCGCGCATTCCCGGGATCGTCAGCGCGATCCGCGCGGTGCGCGCCAACATCCATCTGATCGCGCTGGCGCTGGAGACCGGCACCGCCAATCTGTCGCTGCGCGACCCCAATTTCGCGGAGCTCAACAGCGTCATCCATACGCTGGCGCGACCGGCGCGCGGGCTGTTGCGCGAAAAGGGCAAGGTGCTGCGCTTCACCGCGCGGTTGCCCGCCAACGATACGCGTGCCGACCCGGCCGAGGCGACGGCCGATCCCGCCCCGCGCCGCAACTTGCCTGTCGTCACCATCGTCCAGCTCGACCCCAAGTCGGTCGATGCGATCGACCTCGCGCTCGAATGGGTCGAAGCCGCGACTCGCGTGCTGGTCACGATGTGGTCCGACCATAAGGATGGCGCGGTCGGCTTCGCGCTCAGCTGGGGCGCGCTCGAACGCTGGCTGGGCGACATCGTCGGGCTGATCGAGTCGGCCGACGACCGGCCCGAGCGCAGCTTTCGCCGGCTGACCGACCTGCTCGACCAGGACGATTACACGCATGTCCCGCTGGCGACGCTATACCGCCGGGTCGAGCGCGATCCGCTGGCGCTGAAGATCGCGTTGATCGCCGCGGCGGCCGATCTCGACATCCGTTTCCATCGCCTGTTCGGCGCGCTGCACGACGATTTCGCGCGGCGCTATCCGTCGGTCGGGCTGGCCTGCGCGATCATCGCCGCGGGGGACAAGGGCGTCTCGCCAGCCAAGGTGCGCGGTCGGCTTGCGACCAACGCGCATCTGCGCCGGCTCGGTCTGACCAGCGCGACCGGGCCGCTGGTCGACAGCGCCGAGGCGCCGCTCAAACTGGCTGCAACCGTCGTCGACTGGCTGCTGACCGGCGATGCCGACGCGCTGATCGGGGCCGACGCGCGCCAGTTGCGGCGGGCCTTGCCGATCGAGGCGGGGCAATTGCTGTCGGCAGAGCGCTTGCGCCGAGTCCGCGCCGCGGTGCGCCACGCGCTGATCGGGCGCGACGGCGACCGCGTGTCGGCGATCATGCTCGACGGTTCGGCACCCGACTGGATGCGGGTCGAAGCGGCCGAGATCAACGATCCGGCGCTGATGATCGGCCCGGCGGAGCATCTCGCGCCCGAGCCGCTGGCCGCCGCGCTAGCCGATATAGCCGCTGCCGCGTATCTGTCGGAGCGGCGCGTGGTCGCCGATCTCGACGGCGATGGCCCCGCCGGCGACGCGCTGTGGCAAGCGTTGACCGCGTCATGGGCATTGTTCGACCAGCCGCCCTTCATCATCGCCGACAATCCCGCGCGCCGCCTCGCCGCCGCGCCGCAGCCGCACATTGTCGTCGCCGATTTGCCCGCGCCTGCGCGCAAGGAGCGCCGCGACATGGTCGCCGCCGCGCTCGCCGAACTGGGCGGCGGCGACGCGGCGCTGATCGACCGCATCGCCGATGGCTTCCCCGTGCCGATCGATGCGGTGCCGCAGGCGGTAGCGATCGCGCTGGCGCAGGCCGCCGCCAATGGCCGTCCCAACCAGCCGGATGCCGCCGATTGGCTAAGCGGGTTCCGGCGCATCGCCGGGGCGCGGCTGCCGACGCTGGCGCGGCGGATCGAGCCGCCCGCGCTCGACCCGGATCAGGAGACTGCGCCGCTCGACGCGGTGGTGCTTCCCGCCGCGCAGCGCGACCAGCTGGCCGAGCTGGTCAGCCATGTCCGCCATAGCCGTACCGTGCTGGAGGATTGGGGCTATGCCGCGCTGACCGATGGTCAGGGCATCGCAGCCTTGTTCTCGGGCGACAGCGGGACCGGCAAAACCACCGCGGCCTACGCCATCGCCGCCGAACTGGGCGCCGACCTGTACGCGATCGACCTCGCCCAGGTCGTCTCCAAATATATCGGCGAGACCGAGAAGAACCTCGACCTAGTGTTCGACGACGCGCAGCGCGCCGGGGCCGTTTTGCTGTTCGACGAAGCCGATGCCTTGTTCGGCAAACGCAGCGCGGTCAGCGACGCGCGCGACCGCTATGCCAACATCGAGGTCGCGCATCTGCTGCAGCGGATCCAAAGGTTTACCGGGCTGGCGCTGCTGACCACCAACCATGCCGACAATCTCGACCCGGCGTTCACCCGGCGCTTGCGCTTTTGCGTCCAATTTCCGCGCCCGACCGCCGCCGACCGGCTGACGATCTGGGAACAATCCTTCCCCGCGCCGCTCCGCGCCGAGCCGCTCGACCTGCGCGCGATCGCCTTCGCGTTCGACCTGACCGGCGGCACGATCCGCCAGATGGCGGTTCACGCCGCGATGCTCGCCGCCGAGCAGGGCGGGCTGATCCGCTTCGACCATGTACTGTCCGGGGTACGCAGCCAGCTGGTCCGGCTCGGCCATTACACCGACATCGCCAAGCTCGACGCGATCGTTGCCGGCACGCGGGCGAAGGCGGCGTGATGGCGATCGATACCGTCACCAACGCGATCATCGACATGTTTCGCGAGTCACTCGGCAATCAGGAGGGCATCCCGCCAGGCGCCTATGTGATCAGCCTCGCCTCGCCCGACGAAGGCGCAGCCAATGCCGATCTGGTGCTGTTCCTCTATCTCGTCACCCCCGCGCCCGAACTGCGCAACGCCGAACGAATCCGCCCCTGGCCAGGACCCAGCGACCCGCCGGTGCTGCTCGATCTGGCGGTCCCACTCGAGCTCCATTTCCTGCTGACGGTCGGGCAAGGCGCGCCCGCCGGGGCTGCGGGGCTGGGCCGGCTGGCCGACGCCGTCCGCGCGATCGAGGCGGCGTCGCCGATGGCGGTGCCGGCCGCGTTCCAGGAGGCGGTGTGGCTGTCGCTGCTGCCGCTGTCATCGGACGAGATGGCGCGGATCTGGGGGCTGTTCCCGAACGAGAATTGCCGGTCGTCGATCGCCTTTCGTGCCAGCCCCGTGTGGATCGACCCGCGCAGCCCCCAAATCGCGGCGGCGCCGGTCACCGACGGGGCTACCCGCGCCGGGCGGATGCCGGAGGCGGCATGACCGCGATGCTCGCCTTGCAGTCGCCCGACACGATCACGCATCGCATGATGATCGCGCTCGAGCTGGTCGACCCGGTGACCGGGCGGGCGGCAGGGCAGGCGATGCGCGTGCACGCGCCCGATTTCCGGCCGGCGACGGTGACACGCGCCGGACAGATCGTGTGGATCGACACCGCGCCGTCCGAACCGCGCAAGCTGGTCGTCGAGGCGGTTGCCGATCGCGGTCAATTCGCCCCTTATGCCGATATCCTGATGATCCCGCCGCGGCTGCCGGGCGCGGCGGCGATCGTCCATCGTGTGACTCTGACGCCGACCGGGCTTTATCAGGCCCCGCCGGGACGGCTGTCGGTTGCGGGCATGCTGATCGACACCGTCGCCGCGCGCCAGCCGCTCGCGGGCGCAAAGGTCAGGATCTGGCTGCAGTCGCGCAACGACGCCGCGGTCCTCGACAGCAATTACGAAGGGCTGAGCGACGATCGCGGCGGGTTCGTCGCGGTCGTCGGCGATCTGGGCGGCGATACGCCGATGCTGCTGAAGCCGCCCGCGCCCGACGGCGGGCTGGTCGGCTGGCTGGCGGTCACCGTCGGCGCGACCACGCGCCACAGCCCGCTGCTGCCGCTGCGCCAGAGCCGCCCGTACCGTGCGCCCGCGCCGTTCGCCTGGGCCGATCTGGCCCCCAACCCGCCTGCATTGCCCATCTGACCGTCACAATTTTCGAGGAGACACGATATGAGCCCCGCACCCATTGTAGAGCCTGACGTCGACGCCGGCCCGGTCGACGAACCGCCGGCTCCGCCCCCGCCGCCGGCAGCCCCCGACGCGGATTGGACCAGCGATCCGCAACGCGTCATCGCGACGCAATTGGCGCTGGCCGAGGCAATGAAACCGATCGAAGCGGCGGCGAGCGACCTGTACGCGCCCGACCGCGCAGCAGCACGCCAGGCGGTCGCCGACAAATACGCCAAGGCAGTCGCCGCCGACGGCGACGTGCGCAAAAAGATCGACGTCGCCAGCGACAAGTTCAACCGCACCGCCGCCGACATGGTCGCTCGGCTCGACGATTGGGTGAAGAAATTCACCAGCGGGCCGCTCTACGACCTGCTCGAACAGCGCAAGAAGACTCGCGCCGCGCTGGCCACCAAGCTGGGCGGCAACGAAAGCGCGCGCGACGCCGCCGTGGATTCCGCAAAGTCATGGGCGGCGCGTTTCGCCGACTGGTCGGCGCCGGGCGATGCGATCGGCAAGATCGTCGGGGGCTATGTCGATCAGATCGACAAGCTCAATGCCGACATCAACAACGACGTGGCGGCCGACACCGCGACGCTGAGCTTCTGGTTCGATGTCGCGCCAAAGCATCTCCAGGTGTCCGACAAGGCATTGTCGACCGACGCCGCGGCAGCGCGTGACAAGGTCAAAAAGGCGCTTGGCGACGCGGGCTATACCGACCTCGCCAACGCGCTCGACCCGGCCAAGGCGCGCGCGACCGGCGCCGTCTATATGATCCCCGCCGGCGACCTGCCCGGCAAGCGCAAGTCGGTGCTCGCCAGTTGGAAGGACTCGGCCAAGACGCTGGCCACCGCGCAAGCCGCCTTCAAGCTCGACCCCGACGATGCCGCCACGCTCAAGGCGCGCTGGGACAAGCTCAAGGACGACGCCTGGCTCAAGGACGCCAAGGCAGCACTCACCGCAACCGCATCGTGACGACGCACGCAATCCCGAACGGAGGACGACATGGCTGAATATCTCGCACCCGGCGTGTTCATCGAGGAGATCGAGCGCGGTCCGCGGCCGATCGAAGGCGTTTCGACCAGTACCGCCGCGTTTCTCGGCGAGACCGAACGCGGCCAGACCTGGCCGCGGCTGGTCACCAATTTCAACGACTATCGCCGCTATTTCGGCACGTCGTTCGCCGACGGCAAATTCATGCCCGACGCGGTGTCGGGCTTCTTCGAAAATGGCGGGCAGCGCGCGTATATCTGCCGCATCGTCGGCGCGGGCGCGACGCCCGCGACGGTCGATCTCGGCGGGCTGACGATCACCGCCAAGGGCCCCGGCGACGCGGGCAACCGGATATTCGCCAAGGTGGTCGACAGCAGCACGACGCGATCGACCGGCCCGGTCGGCTTCCGCCTGCAAGTCGCCTATTTCCAGACGCCGCTGACATCGGGCACCTATCCCGATCCGTTCGATCCTACGTCGCCGCACTTTCCCGCACCCACCGTGCGCGAGGATTTCGACGATCTGGTGTGGGACGATCCCACCTCGCCAGACTATTTCGTCAAGCGGCTGGAGACGGCGAGCGCGTTGGTCGCGGTTACCGCGGCGGTCGCGCTGGCGGCGCAGCCGACGGGAGCTTTCACGCAATTGGCCGGCGGCACCGACGCCCCCGCCGCGCCCGGCCTGCCCGAATTCAAGGGTGAGAATGCCGACACGAGTCTCCGGACCGGCCTGTCCGCGCTCGAACTCGACGAGTTCCGCGACGTCGCGTTGGTCTATGCGCCCGCCGCCGACGATACCGTCGCGAAGGAAGTCTATGAGCATTGCGAGCGCAGCAAGTTCCGCTTCGCGGTGATCGATCCGCACAAGAGCAGCGCCGACGTCTCGCTGATCACGCCGCGCGACAATTGGGACACCGAATATGCCGCTTTCTATTATCCGTGGATCGGCGTCGCCGATCTGCGCAGCGGGCAGAAGAAGATGGTGCCGCCGGGCGGGCACGTGCTCGGCCTCTACGCGCGCACCGACGTCACGCGCGGGGTGTGGAAGGCGCCGGCCAACGACACGCTGAGCGGCGTGTTCGACCTCGAATATCTGGTCAACGACCAGATGCAGCAGATGCTCAACCCCAACGGGGTCAACGCCATCCGCAAGTTTCCGGGGCGCGGCATCCGGGTGTGGGGTGCGCGCACGCTGTCGTCCAATTCGCTGTGGAAATATGTCAGCGTGCGGCGGCTGTTCATCTTCCTCGAACGGTCGATCTACGAGGGTACGCAATGGGTCGTGTTCGAGCCCAACGACGAGCGGTTGTGGGAACGCGTCAAGGATACGATCCGGCTGTTCCTGCGCACCCAGTGGCGCAACGGCGCGCTGATGGGGGTGACCGAGGACCAGGCCTTCACCATCGCGTGCGACCGCTCGACGATGACGCAGGACGACATCCTGAACGGCCGGCTGATCTGCGAAATCGGCATCGCGCCGGTCCGCCCGGCCGAATTCGTCGTCTTCCGGATCTTCCAGAACACCGCCGAAGCGCAGAGCTGACGGCGCCAGCAGGAGACGTTTCATGGCACGCAACGACCCTATCCGGAACATGAAGTTCCGGGTCGAGATCGACCAGATCACGCAAGGCTATTTCAGCGAAGTGATGATCGGCGAAACCTCGAACGAAGCGATCGACTATCGTGAAGGCACCGACCCGACGCATGTCCGCAAGCTGCCGGGGCTGACCAAGTACGGGAACATCACGCTCAAATGGGGCGTGACCGATTCCACCGAGCTCTACGACTGGCACAAGAAGGTCGTCGGCGGCGGGATCAAGGACGCGCGCAAGACGGTCAAGATCGTCGTCATCGACGAATCCGGCGCCGACAAGGCGAGCTTCCTCGTGTCCGAGGCGTGGCCGACCAAATACGACCCGAGCGACCTCAACGGCAAGGGCAACGAGGTCTTCATCGAGCTGCTCGAGCTGGTCAACGAAGGCATCGAGCGCAGCAAATAGCCGATAGCCAAGCAACCGTAGGAGGCCGCCATGGACCGTATTTCAACGGCCGGGTTCAAGACCGAAATCGACTTCACGCTGCCCAAGGGGTTCATCGACGAGACCGGCGTGCTGCACAAACGCGGCGTCATGCGGCTGGCAACCGCAGCCGACGAGATCCTGCCGCTGCGCGACCCGCGCGTGCAGGCCAACCCCGCCTATCTCACGGTCATCGTGCTGGCGCGCGTGGTCACCGCCTTGGGCAGCGTGGCGCATATCGACACCCAGTTGATCGAATCCCTGTTCGCCTGCGACATCGAATATCTTCGCCGGCTGTACGAGGAGATCAACGCGGCCGAGGAGCCCGATGCCGCGCTCGTCCAGCCCGCCGCGGCGGCCAGGGCCAATGGGCGGACGGCGGGGGGCCTGACCGTCCTGGGGGAAGCTTGATGGCCTACCCCGTGGCCGATCTGTACGGGGAAATGGCGTTCATCGCCGCGCATTTCCATTGGAGCAGCGAGACGCTGCTGACGATGGAGCATGGCGAGCGCCGCCGCTGGTGCCGCGAGATTTCGCGGATCAACCGCATGCTCGGCGCGAGCAGCGATAACCCGTTCGCAGGGATCTGACATGGGCGGCCCCTATTCCGGCTTTCGCTTCGTCGTGCTGGTCGACCAGCTCGAAGCCGGCGGCTTCGCCAAGGTCCGCGGCCTTACGCGCGAGACGAAGGTCGAGAGCTTTCGCGAGGGCGGGGTCAACGACCATGAGCACAAGCTCGCCTCGCTCACCACCTACGGCAACCTCGTGCTCGAACGCGGGCTGGCCGATCCGTTGCTCTATGTCTGGCACCAGGCGGTGGTCGAGGGCGTGATCAAGCGCGCCGTCATCACGATCTCGCTGCGCGATGCCGAGGACAAGACGGTGTGGAGCTGGAACGTGCTCAACGCCTATCCGGTCAAATGGTCGGTGACCGATCTGGACGCCAATTCGGGCCAGGTCGCCGCCGAATCGGTCGAATTCGCGCATACCGGCTTTCTGTTGCGGCCCGGGCTCGGGAGTATCGGGCTGTGACGCCGCGCGCGCCGCTCGGGCTGGTCAGGCCGCTCGCCGCGACGATCGCGCCGCCGGGCTCGCCCGTCCCCGCCGCGCGGCGACGTGGCGAGAAACTGTCGTGGCGGCACGCGCTGGCTGCGGCGGCGAGCGCCCCGACGAACCGCCTCGAGGTCCACCATCACTGGCCGCTGACCGTCACCTTATTGTTCGGCGTGGCGCGGGCAGAGCCGGCCGCGCCGCCGAGCCGAGCCGCCCCCCACGCGGTGCCGACGCCGTTCGCGCGACCGACGCCGGCCGGGACGCTCATGGTGTGGGAGCGCCGCACGCCGCGCGATACCGCAAGGCCCGCGCGCTCGGGCGACGAGACGCCATCGAGCCGGCCAGCCCTTGCATCGCCATCGGCTCTCGCTTTGGCGCCGCGTGCGGCCGTGGTTGACGCTATACCGGTGTTCGCCCGCACGTTGCATAGGCTGGTCGAGCAGCGCTGGCGGCACACGCGGACGGTGCGGCACTTGCCGTCCGACCTGCGCGAGGGCATTGCTCCCGTGTCGCCGGCTGGCCGCGCGGCGGCGGCAATCCACTATGCGCGGCACAGCGACACCGCCGCACTTTCTGTGCCTGCCGCACGCCGCCGGGCGGCACATTTCTCCGCGCCGATGCGTCCGGCGGAGCGGCCGCTATTCGCCAGCGATCCGCTGGTGCATCGCTCGCTCCGCCGTATCCCGGTCACGCCGCTGGTCGCGCGTGGCCGCTGGACCGCCGCGGCACCGATCGGCATGCGCGCGCCCAGCCCGGTCCGGGCCGCCGCCGAGATCGTCCAATCGCGCGGCGTCCGTCCAGCGCGCGCGCGCGTCGCTGAGCAGGTCTGGCACGGTGGCAGGAGCGGCGCCGACGCGACGGCGTTGGCGCAGCCCTTCGCGCCCGTTTTTTCGGCGCCCGGCGCGGCGGCCCCGGCAATCGCTTTCGCGCCTGCGTCGCCAGCCGCGTCGCCCGCGCCGGCCGCGCCCGACGTCAACCGGCTGGTCGACGAGGTCATGCGCCGGATCGAGCGCCAGACTCGCCAAGACCGCTTGCGCAGGGGGCTGTAATGTTCGGCAAGAGCCTCGAAAAAGCCTATATCGAAGTGCTTGCCGGCGACAATGCCGGCAAGCAGATCAAGGTGTTGTTCAATCCGGCGGAATACAGCCTGGAGCGCAGCAACGCCTACAAGACGACCCCGCTTCCCGGGCTCGGCGGGCCGCTGATCCAGTTCGTCAACGGCGACGCCGCTACCCTGTCGATGGATCTGTTCCTCGACGATTGGACCGATCCCAACGGCCCGCCCGGCGATTTCCTGCCGTTCGCCTCGGGCAGCGGCAAGAGCGTCAAGGATCGGATCGACGAGATCACCTTGCTGCTCGACATCGACCCCCAATTGCATGCACCACCGCCGGTGCGGTTCGTGTGGGGGCCGCTGCGATTCAGGGCGGTGGTCGAGAAGCTCAGCCGCAAACCTTCGCTGTTCCGCCCCGATGGCACGCCCGCGCGTGCTCACCTGACGATCTCGTTCAAGGGTTTCACGCCGTATGACGAAGACGCCCCCAAGGTGCGGCTGGAATCGGCGGACAAGACCAAACGCCGCCAGATCGGTGCCGCCGAGACGATCTGGGAGATTGCCGACACCGAATATGGCGACCCGCGCCATTGGCGGGTGATCGCCGCCGCAAGCGATGTCGACGATCCGCGCGCGCTGGTCCCGGGCGACTGGCTGAAGGTCCCGCCGCTGGAGGTGAGCAATGCTCTTAACCGGGCCAACTAGCGCGCAGAACAGTCTCTACGTCCCCGGCGCGTCGATCGCGATCGGCGGCGGCGACGTCGACATGCGCGAGCAACACGGGCTCGATTTCACGCAGGTCGAGGTCGACCTGGCGGTGAGCATGCCTGGCGCGTTCCGCTTCACCATCCCGCACGCCTTCGACGTGCAGAAAAGCGATTTCTTCACGCCCAGCGGTAAGCCGTTGATGCCGCTGCTCGGACTCGGCCAACCCGTCCGGGTCAAGATGGGCTATGGCGACCGTGCGGGCCAGACGCTGCTGATCTCGGGCTTCATCAACCAGATCTCGACCAGCTTCGCCGAAGGTGGGGCGCCCGAGATCGAGGTGTCGGGGCTCGACATCCTCCAGGTCATGACGTTCGACACGACCGAGCATCGGCTCCAGGATAAGTCGATGCGCGACGCGGTCAACGAAGTCGCGCGGGCCTATAGCGTCAACCTCGATTTCTCCGGCACCGCGCCGGAATCGATCACGCTCGATGCCAACCTCCAGAACGACCTCGAATTCCTGCGCAAGGTTGCCGAGCAATATACCGCCAAGTCCAAGCAAAAATGGGAATTCTTCATCCGCGCCGGGTCCGGCCGCGATACTTTGGTGTTCCGCCCCCGCACCGACCCCAAAACGTCGCCCGTGGAGCTCCACTGGGGCAGCGACCTGATCAGCTTCAAGCCCGACATCGACCTCGGCAAGCAAGTCAAACGGTTCGAGATCCTCGGCTGGGACGAGGTCAAGAAAGAGAAGATCGTCGGCGTCGCCACCGCCGATAAGGGCAATAAGGGCGAGCCGTCGGGCGGCGATATCATCGCGCAGGCGTTCGGCCGCACCGCCGTCCGCCGCGAGCGGCGCGCGGTCAAGTCGAAGGACGAGGCCGACAAGATGGCGCAGACCGAGCTCGACAAGCTGACCAACAATTTGATGAAAGGTGAAGGCGAGACGTTCGGCCTGCCCGACCTGCTGCCCGATACCAGCGTGAAGCTGAGCGGGATCGGCAACCAGTTCAACAATTGCTATTACGTCACCAAGACCACGCATCGTTACGATGGCGCGGGATACCGGACCAAATTTTCGGTCGAGCGGCCGGTGTCATGACCGCGTTGATGGACCAGCTCGAATCGCATCGCGAGGTCGGCGGCGCGATTGTGGGGGTTGCGGTCGGGACCGTCACCGCCAATGACGATCCGCAGGGGCTCGGCCGGGTCAAGCTCAACTTTCCGTGGCGCGAAGCGAGCTTCACGACCGACTGGGTGCGCTGCGTCGCGCCGATGGCCGGGGCGGGGCGCGGCGCCTATTTCATCCCCGAGGTCGGCGACGAAGTGCTCGTTGCGTTCGAGCGCGAAGACATCCGCAAGCCCTATGTGCTGGGCGCGCTGTGGAGCGATACCGACAAGCCGCCCGACGCCAATGACAGCAAGAAGAACGACCACCGCGTGATCAAGTCGCGCAAGGGCCACATGCTGCAGTTCGACGACAGCGCCGCCAAGGGTGTCATCACCGTCCAGTTAAGCGACGGCAAGAAGGTCGAGATCGACGACGACGGCATCCGCATCACTGACACGACCAACAGCATCAAGATCGACACCAAGAGCGGCGCGATCAGCATCGAAGCGACAGCCAGTCTGTCGCTCAAGGCGCCCCAGATCACGATCGAGGCGTCGGGCACGCTGGAGCTTAAGGGCGGGGGGTCGCTGAGCGCGTCCGCTGGCGTGGTGAGGATCAACTGATGGGCCAGCCAGCCGCCCGCGTCGGCGATCCCACCAGCCATGGCACCCCGCTCGGCCCCGGGCCTGGCGCGCCGACCGTACTAATCGGCGGCCAGCCGGCCTGGCGGGCGGGCGGGGATACGCACGTCTGCCCGCTGGTCGATGGGGTCAAGCCGCATGTCGGTGGGGTCGTCGCGGTCGGCAGCGCGACCGTGCTGATCGCTGGCATGCCCGCGGCGCGGCAAGGCGACATGGTGGTCGAGGCGGGCGCCCCCAACGCAATCGCGATGGGCGCGCCCACCGTGCTGATCGGAGGCTGAGCATGGACGCCCAGGGACAGCGCGACTTTCTCGGCGTCGGCTGGCGGTTTCCGGTCGCGACCGATCCCGCCAACGGCGATGTCGCGCTGTCGGGCTATGGCCGCGACATTAAGGAAGCGATCCGCATCATCCTGCAGACCGCCCGGGGCGAACGCGTGATGCGCCCGCGCTTCGGCTGCGGAATCCACGATCTGGTGTTCGAGGAAATGAGCACCACCACGCTCTACGCGGTCGAACAGGCGGTGCGCGACGCGCTCCACACGTACGAGCCGCGGATCGAACTGCTCGGCGTCAAGGTCGATCCGATCGGCGCGCTCGACGGCGTGCTGCTGGTGGCGATCGACTATCGCGTGCGCCGCACCAACCAGACCGACAATCTGGTCTACCCGTTCTACTTCAAGGAGAGCGGCGCGCCATGAGCGGGAAGCTGGACGGCCGCAGCCAGGAGATGCTTCGCGCGCAATTGATGCGCCGGGCGGCGGCGTTGCTCGGCCCCGACGGTGCGCCGGTCGAGCTGGGCAAGATCGAAGGCGCGCTGATCGCCGCCGCCGCGCGGATGTTCGAGGAAGTCACGCGCCGGCTTGACAAGGTGCCCGAAAAGCAGGCCGACAATTTCTACACCGCGATGGGGATCGGCCGCGACCCGGCGCTCCCCGCGCGGGTGCCGGTGGCGATCGCGCTCGCCGACACCGCAGCAGTCGGGCTGATCGCGCCGGCGGGTACCAAGCTGACCGCCGACACCGGCGCCACGCCGACCATTTTCGAAACCGAACGCGGGATCGCGCTCGTCCGCGGCAAGGTCGCCGCCTTGGCCGCCGCCGATCTGGACGGGGACGCGATCTTTCTGGCGCCCAGCAGCGTGGTCACACCATTGCTGCCCGTCCCCACCGCGGTCGCGCGCGTCGTGCGCGGCGCTGCCGGAGCGGGGGCGACGATGGTGCAGGTCGATCCGGTGATCGGGCTCGCACCCGGCATGACGATCCGCTTCACCGCCGCCAGCACGCCCGAATACGACATCATTGAGGTCAAGAACGACGTCGTCAGCTTCACTCCCGCGCTGGCGGGCACGATTGCGCAGGGCGACGCGGTACTGGTCGCCGACCGCTTCGGGCCGTTCGCCGCCGGGGCGCGCAACCGTCAAAGCCACGCGCTCTATCTCAGCCATCCGACGATGCTCGACGTGGCCGGCGCGCTGACGATCACCGTCGCGGGAGTCGAGCCGCCCCAGGCGATGACCTGGGAGTGGTTCGCACCGGGCGCGGACGGCGCGCCGGCAAGCTGGCAGAGCTTCACCAATGCGGGGTTCAGCGCCGGGCGCTGGGCGCTCGAAAAGCCCGCGGGCAAGCCCGAAAAGACCACGGTAGACGGCCGCGAGGCGCTGTGGATCCGCGGGCGGCTGGACGCCAGTTCGGGCGGGTCGTCGCTCGCGAACAATATCACCCTGGCGGTATCGAGCGGCGGGCTATGCAGCCGCGAGCACGACCAACGCTGTACTGCGGCGAGCGGCACCGACCTGCCCGCGATCGACTATGACGCGGTCGCCGTCACCACGCCGGTCGTCCCGAACAAACCCTATTACCCGTTCGGCCGCGAGCCGCGTTTGTACGACTCCTTCTACGTCGGCTGTAAGGAAGCGTTCGGCAAAGCCGGCGCGGAAGTCAGCCTTTGCCTGTCGCTCGGCGGCGCCTCGCTCGAGCGGATCGCCGCGGTCGCCGGGCGCGAGATGAGCTATCTGTTCGGGCTCGGCACCGACCACCAGCTCTATGCCGCGCGGTTCGGCAGCGGCACGCCGACCTTCGCAGTCATGCCTGGGCCGCACGACGGCGGCCGCCCCGCCGATTTGCCCGACCAGCCGCATCTGTCGGCGCGGATCGACGGTGCGTTCGTCCGGCTCGCGATCGGCGGGATCGGCGCAGTGTACTACACGCAATTCTTCGTCGGCACGCCGCTGGTCGAGGGCGCGTTCACCTGGCTCAAGCTGTCCGCCGCGCCCGACGATGCCACGACGCCGGTGGGGCCCGTCTTCGCCAGCGCGGATGAGCACGACACGATCCACGCGATGGTCGGCCCGCAGCTGCAGAGCTGGCAGCGCGACTTTACCGGCGCGTTCCAGGCGCTGGCGGCGGAGGACGCGCACGACCTGATCCCGATCCAGGGCGTGGATGCCGTGCTGATGATCGTCGAGGAAGCCGGGCAATGGCGCGTCCGCGTCAAGCAGGGCACCGACACGAACGTCGAGGACGGCGCGTTGCTCGACCCGGCGGACTTGCCCGCGGTCAACCGCGCCGCCTGGAAATCGGCCGAAAGCACCGCCGGCGGCCGGATCTACATTGCCGGCTATGACGGCGCGGCGGGGGCGGACGGCGAGGCCAAGCTGGAGCTGGTCGTGCTCGGGCCCACGCATACCGGCGCGATCGTCACGGTGGGCTCGTGCCCGCCCTTGCCGATCACGTTCGAGCCGCCGGCCCGGCCCGATGTTAATGCGCCCGCGCCGTGGCCACCGCACAACCCCCCGCCGATCCTGCTGGTCGCGACCGCGACGCCGACCCGCTTCGCGCTACGCGGCGATGATTTCGAGGATATCGGCGGGGTCGACGATATCGGCGACGGCACGACCAATGTGCGCCAGATCGTCTTCGCCGGCGGACGGGCGCTGGTCCAGCATTGGGATCACGGCCTGCTCTATCGCGCTGCGCCGGGTAACCGGCTGTTGTGGCCGATCGCGGTCGACGGCGTCGAACGCCAGGTCGCCCCGGCGCATGAGGTTGCCGCGGGTGCGGTCTATTTCGTCGACGACGACGAGGACAATGGCGGCGGCTATTTGATCGCCAATCCAAGCGGCGACCGGCTGCTGCTGCCGCTGACGCCCGACGCCGCGACGATGAGCCAGATACGCAACGGTGCGTTCTTCGCGCTGGGCAGCGAAACCGGCACGCTCCACTCCAGCGGCGGATCGATCACGCTCGACACGGCACCCAATGTCACGAGCCTGTCGCAGCACGACGTCGACCTGTTCTTGAGCATCGCCGGCCAGCCGGTCGGGATCTGGCACCTGCGCTACGACAGCGGCGCCGCAGTCTGGAAGCGGCCCGCGGGTTCGCCGGCCTTGCCCGTTCCCCCGACGGGAAACGATATCGCCTATCAGCTACTCGACCGCGTCGCCGACGCCGATCTTCAGCTCCAGGATTATTTCGCGGTGCAGCCGAACGAAGCGATCGGGCTGGCGCGGCTGCTTTCGACCGGCCCGCTGCAGTCGTTCTACGGCGACGCCGTGGTCACCGAAGTCGACTATTTCGGCAGCTTCCCCGCGATCCGGCTCGACCAAGATCTGGTCGATGCCAACGTGGCGCTGCTCGCGCCGCCGCCCGCGCCGTGGACATCGCTCGGTCCGAGCGAACCGGCCAATCCCGCCTTGTCGTGGGAATATTGGAACGGCGCGTCGTGGTGGGCGCTCGACACCGAAGCGTTCGGCTTTACCGACCGCACCGCCAATCTGCAGATCAGCCAGGGCGTGTTCTTCAAGGCGCCCGCCGACGTGCGCGAGACCGAGGTCGGCGGGCGCAAGAATCTGTGGATCCGCGCGCGGCTGGTCGGCGGCGATTACGGCGAGGCGCGAACCACCGTCAGCACGGCCGACGCGGGCGGCAAGACCGAGCAGACCGTGACGCGCGACTTGAGCGCGATCCGCGCGCCCTATGTCATCAGCCTGAAGATCAATTATTGCGTGGTCGAACCGGTCAAGCCCGCGATCGTCGTCACCGCCGACAATCTCGGCACGATCGACCAGACCAACGCCAACGACGCCGGTTTGCCGGTGACGATCTTTCCCACCGTCGCGCAAGCGCTGGCGCGGCAGGCGCAGCCGGCGGCGGTGTCGAACGCGGTCCCCGACTGTTGCCGCATCGAACCGGCCGCGCCGGACGCGGCTGAACATGACAAGGATGCGGACCAAGCGGCGCCCGCCGCGCCCCGCGCCTTGCTGATCGGGTTCGACCAGCCGATCGACGGGTCGCCACTGTCGCTGTTCGTCGATGCCGTGCCGAGCGGCGACTGGTCCATCGAGGCGGCGATCTATCGCGCCGGCGGGTTCGAGCCCGCCCGCGTGCTGAGCGACGATAGCAGCGGATTGGGTGAGAGCGGCGTCATCGCGATCGAGATCGAGCGCGCGCCAGACCGCGCAGCGCTGCTGGGGACGAGCGCCTATTGGGTACGGCTGACCCCGGCGGGCGATGCGAAGGTGTGGTCGCCGCAAGTGCGCGGTATCCACCTCAATGGCGTGGTCGCGGCATCGGTCGAGACTCGCACGGTCGAGACGGTCGGCACGTCGTCGGGCGCACCCGACCAGCAGTTCCGGCTGTTCGCCGCGCCGATCGCACCTGAAAGCCTGATCCTGCATGTGGCGGAGCCGGTCGGCGAGGATGAGGCGCTCGCGCTCGGGGCGGCGCCAGCGATTTCGGGCATGCCCGGCCCATGGGTTCCGTGGAAACTGGTCGCCGAATTTCCCGCCGGGAACAGCGACGACCCGGCCCGGTCGTTCACGCTCGACGCCGAAAGCGGCACGATCGGCTTCGGCAACGGCCGCAACGCGCTGGTCCCGCCGATGGGCAGCGCGGTGCTCGCGCTGGGCTATCAGCACGTCGCCGGCGCCGCCGCCAACGCGGTCAAGCCGGGCGACAAGCTCCAGCCGATCTCGCCGATCGCCGGAATCGATAAGGTGGTCGCGCTCGACGGCGCGGCCGGCGGGGCGGATGTCGAGCCGGCCGCGGCGGCGCGCGGCCGGGCGCCGGCGAAGCTCGCCAATGGCGGCCGCATCGTGACGCTCGCCGACATCGAGCATCATGTCCTCGCGCGCACTCCGACCATCGCCCAGGCGCGCGCGGAAAACCGGCACGGCGCCATCCGGCTGATCGTGGTGGGGGCCGGCGATCGGCTGATCCCGCCGCCATCGGCGCTCAAAGCGATCGCGCGCGAACTGCACGATGTCGCGAGTTACGGCAGTACCGCAAAGGGGCGGCTGACCGTCGTCGGCCCACGGCTGTTGCCGATCGCCATCGAGCTGCGTGTCGAACCCGATCCGGCGCTGGATTTCGTCGGTGTCGCCGATGAGGCCAAGGCCAGGATCGCCGCGTTGTGCGATCCGGAGCGCGGCGGGTTCGACGGCGATGGCTGGCCGGTCGGGACGCCGCCGACGGTCGACGACATCGCCGCCGCGCTCGCCCCGCTCGGCGACCGTGCGGTGATCAGCGACATCGCGATCACGCGCGCCGATCGCACGCAGACGATGCCCGATCCGTTTCCCGCCGACGTGCTGGTACGGGTCGATCCGGCCGATATCGACGTGCGCGCGTACGAAGCGGCAGTGGCGGCATGATCCCGCTCGCGCCCAACCTCGACGATGTAAATTTCGACGACCTGCTCGCGGTCGCGCGCGCGCGGCTGCCGGCACTGGCGCCGCAATGGACCGACTACAATTATCACGACCCCGGCATCATGCTGGTCGAGTTGCTCGCGTGGCTCGCCGACAGCCAGGTCTATTCGCTGTCGCGCAACCGCCAGGACGAGCAAGCGGCGATGGCGCGGATGCTCGGCGTATCGGCGCGCGGCGCGGTGCCGGCGCAGGGCATGCTGTTCCCCGCCGCGGCGCCAGCCACGGTCCAGGCGATCGCGTCGGGCGCGGTACTCAAACCAGCGCGCGAGGCGGTGCCGCGAGTCGAGGTCGCGCACGATATCCACGTCCTGCCGGTCGAGATCGCGCGCGTCGCGACCGATTTCGCCGATAGCCATCGCGAGGATCACACCGCGATCAATGCCCGCGCCCGCGCCACCTTCGCGCCGTTCGGTGAGGGCGGCGACGGCACGCTGCGGATCGAGCTGGAACGGCTGCCCGCGCCCGCTTGGCCCGGCGGGCCGGTGCTGTTGTCGATCGGTGTCGAGGTCGCGGGCGCCGGACCGGCGGAGCCGCCGCACGCCGACGGCCGAATCCACGCCCGCGATTCGAGCGGCCGACCGCTCGACCGGCGCCTCGACGACACGTACGGGCTCCAGCGCAGCGGCGTCATCGTGCTCGCGATCGATTCCGCGACGTTCGGCGACGTGATCGAATTGCGCCCCGCGCATCATTACGCGCTGTCGCCCCGGTTGGTGCATCTCGCGGTCAACGCGCTGCCGGTCGTCCAGCGCGCGACGATCGCGCTGCCGCTCTATTACGGGAACGACCGGGCGGGGCAGACGATCGCGGTGACGCCGGGCGACCTGTTCCTCGCCGACGAAATGGTCGAGGATCGCGTCTGGCGGATCGCCACCGGGAATGCGGTCAGCGTCACGACACTCGGCGCGAGCGACACGCCGTGGACCGCCGGGCGGCTCGACCCGGCCGGACCCGACGACCGTCGCTATGCGATCACCGAACAGCCCGACGGCAGCAGTATCCGATTGCGCTTCGGCAACGGTATCAACGGGCTCAAACCCGCGCTCGACGAGGATATTCAGGCGACGCTGACGCTAAGCTGCGGCGCTGGCGGCGACGTGCGCCACCCGATCGAGTGGGAGCTCGACGCGCCGTCGATGCGCTGGCGTAACCGCACCGCGATCGAGGGCGGCAAGGACGCGCAGTCGGTCGCGGTCACGCTGGCCGCGGTGCGCCCGCAACTGGCGAGCGACCGCGTGCTCGCGACGGCAGACGAGATCGAGCAGGCCGCTCTGACGCTCGACCCCGCGCTCGCGATGGTCCGCGCGACGGTGATCGAGGGCTGGGAGCCCGGTCGTGCGCGGCCTGCCATTCCGGCGACGCGCACGCTGATCGTCGGCCACCGCTTCGCCGGGCGCGAAACACGCGACTGGCTGACGCGGATCCGGCGCGCGATCATACCGCGCATCGCCATCGGCGAGCGACTGATCGTCGTCGCCCCGGTCTATCGCCCGTTCACCGCCGCGGTAACGCTGCGCCTCGTCGCCGGAGCGGATCGCGCCGCGGTGATCAAGGCCGTCCAGACGATGCTTGCCGACCGGTTCGACACCGCCAAGGCGGCCTGGCCGCTCGGCCGCGACGTCGATCATGAGGCGCTGGCTGGCTGGATCCGCCGGGTCGACGGGGTGAGCGGGGGCGTGACAGTGCAGCTCACCGCTGCGGGTCGCGCAACGGCGCGGATCGTGGTGGGGCCGGGCGACCTGCCGCAGCTCGCCGCCCCCGCCGACGTCACGGGTCCGGAGGGCGGGCGATGACCGACGGCGCGCGCTATCTGTTCGCCAGCCCCGAACAATGGGCGCGCTGCCTGATCGTGGCGGTCGCCGAGCGCGGCGATCTGAAGCCCGAAGACGGTGTCGAGGTCGCTAGCATGCCCGGGCCGGTCACAGGCTTCGCGGTCGCGCCCGATGGTGGCTTGTTGTGGATCGACCCCGATGGCGCGCTGAGGAGCGATGGCGGCTGTGCCGGCCCATTGCTCGGCATGGTGCTGCGGCTGGTGGCCGGGCGGCGCGTGGTCTGGGTGCTCGACGACACCGGATTGCAGCGGTTCGATGCCGCAACCCTGCAACGGCTGGGCGGCATCGACCTGGACGACGTTCGCGACATTGCCGGGGCGGAGCATGACGGCCTGTGGGCGCTGACCGCCGCGGGGCTGTTCCATCTCGCCGACGATGGCCGGATCCTGAACGGCCCGGTCGCGGTTCCGCCATGCGACCAGCTGGCCAGGCACGCCGCGACGCTCGCCATGCTCGATCTCGCAACCGATACGCTGACGTTGCAGGCGGCGGAGTCGTCGCCGCTAACGGTGGATTTGCACACGATCCTCGGCCGCGACGCGCCGGTGTTCAAGGCCGGTCGCCTGACCGCGGCACCGCACGGCTTCTGCCTCAAGGGCCGATGGGACGGCAAAGCGGGCTTTCTATTGCTCGACGATGCCGGCGAGCCGTCGCGTTGGGGCGTGTGGATCGGCGCGAAGCCGACTGCGATCGCTTGCACCGGCGACGACTTGCTGGCGCTGTTCGACGACGGCGCGACGTGGAGCCTGCGGCGCTCTCCCGGCGCTGCGGAGGGCGGCGGCGAAATGTGGCTGACCCCGGTACTCGAAAGCGACACGCTCGAGGGCAAATGGCTGCGCGCCGATCTGCGCGCGCTGCTGCCCGAAGGCGCGACGCTGGCACTGCGCTGGGCGGCGAGCAAAGACCCGGCGCTGCGCACCGTCGCCACCGCGATCGCCACCGACGACACGCGGCTGAAGGGCGACCGCATCCGCGATTTGGCGACTTTGCTCGACTGGTCGCCGGTGCGCCGCAGCTTCGTCGGCGAGGCGCGCGACGGCGACCCGGTTGTCGAGGATTTCAGTTTCCCGCTGGCCGAGGCGGACGGCAGCTTCCTGTGGCTTGAGCTGCGGATCGACGCCAACAACGTGCCCGGTCAGGGCGGCATCGCGCCACGCCTCGATTCGCTCGCGGCGGTCCACGATTCGCCCGGGTTGATCGACTATCTGCCCGCAGTCTTCCGCGGTCCCGATGGCGATGCGGACGGCACGCTCGCGCGGCTGCTCGCGGTGCTCGAAGCGGTCAGCCAGGGGATCGACACGGAGATCGGCGCGCTGGCAGACCGGCTCGATCCGGCGCGCGCGGAGGCGCGCTGGCTGCCCGATCTCGCCGCCCTGCTCGGCCTGCCGTTCGACGCGACGCTGCCGACCGCCGCGCAGCGCCGCCTGGTCGCCGCCTCGCCTGTCCTGCTCGCAAGCCGCGGGACCCGGCGCGGGGTGCTCGCCTTGCTCGAGGCGGTGCTTGGCGAGCGTACCTATCGGGTGACCGACCGCAGCGCGGAATTCGCCGCGGTGACGCTCGGCGGCGGCGGGCTCGATGGCTCGCGGCTCCCGGGGTTTCTGACCGGACCGTCGATCCGCACGCCGATGCTGAGCGCGCGGCTGGTGCTTGGCCGCACCGCGCTCTGCCCGTCCGGCCCGGACCGCCCCGAACACGTGTCGCGCGGCGCCGAACTGCTGGTCGAAATCCCCGGCACCGGCCGCGAACGCCGCCGCTGGGGCGCCGCGATCGAACGGATGGTGGGCGAACTCGTCCCCGCCGGCGTGCGGCCCGTCGTGCGCTGGATCGATCCGCATGCCGCGGCCAGCGGCGACTTGCTCTTGATCGCCGCCAATCCCCACCCGCTCGCCCTTGGCGATCCGCGTCCGCTCGGCGCGATCAGCCTGGGCGGCGACCACGCCCTCAAGCTGGGCGACGGCGGCGTGCCGATCGCCGGAGCCCTGCCATGAAACCGAAGGAGGAACATTCCATGAGCTGCGAAACGCCAGCGCCCAGGACCGCGACGCGGTGCGGCCCGTGCAGCCCGTCCGAACGCAACCGCTATTTCCGCGAAAAAAGGCTGACGGTGGCCGATTTCGAGCTCGAGCAAGGGTATCTGATCGGGCGGCGGCGGCTGATCAATCGCGCGATGCTCGGCTGGGGCGTGGTCGAGGGGTTTGCGATCGACCTGCGCGAAACGGGCGTCGCCGTGGGGCCGGGCATGGCGCTCGATACGCGCGGGCGCGAGCTTGTCGCGTGCGATCCGGTCGAGCTGATCGCGCCCGATGACGTATTGTGGCTGGGCAAAGGCGAGTGCGGCTGGACCGCCGGCGAACCACTGGCCGAATCCGACGCCAAGGATCAGCGCCGCGGCCATTACCTGCTGCGCGCACATTACGCCGAGGCGTCGATCGACGGAGTGCGGATCGACGACGACTGCGGCGGCGCGCGGTGCGAGGGCAACCATGTCTGCGAAACGGTGGTCTATTCGCTGACCCCGGTCGAGCTTTGTCCACCCGGATTGCCCGATTGCCCGTGCGAGGGCGACGACGCCAAGCTAGATCCGGTTTGGTCGGAGAAGCCGGTGCCGCCCGGCGATCCGGATATCGTCGCGGTGCACGACCGCGGCCCGCACGATCAGTTGGTCGATTGGAGCCTTGCGCGTCATGACCCCGATCTGTGCGCGCGGCCGCATTTGACGCGGGTCGGTCACTTGCACGTCGCGCTCGACGATGGCGTGCCGCTCGCCTGTGTCGGCATCGCCTTCAATTGCGGAAAAGCGCACATCGCAGCACCGATCGACGATCATCACGCGCGGCGTCTGGCCTATCCCAACAATACCCTGTTCGACCTGATCCGCGGTTGCGACCTGACGCGCATTCAGGATGTGGGGTGGCATCGCTGGCTGCCGCGCGGCCACCGCCGCGTGCCGTTCGATCAGTTCGCCGCGATGTTCGTGGCCCCCCCGCGCAGCGCCGCGTCGGGACCGAAGCTCAAAAAAGGGCGGCCGCGTCGTCCTCCGGTCGATACCAAATTCTGGGTGACCTTTTCGGGCCCGGTACAAGTCGAATCGCTGACCCCCGACGTACTGGCGATGACCATCGTCCAGCGCGATACCAACGAGGATGTCGGGACGATGTACCGCGTGCCGATCGAGGCGGTCGCGGTCGCGGAGCCGACCGGCGACGACCCCAAGGACACCACGCGCGCGTTCCGCCCACTGGTCGCCGCGCGCTTCTGGGAAGGCGAGATCAACCCCGATAACAGTTCGGGGTTCGAAGGTGAAACCCTGGTCGAAATCGAGGTCCGCACCGGCTTCATCGTCGATGTGCGCGGGCAGGAAGTCGCCGGCGGGGGGCGCTTCGTGCCGACCGACGGCTGCACGCCGGGGGGCCGCTTCCTGAGCAGTTTCGTCGTGCTGGCCGAGGAAGACGAGGCGCCACCCGCCGCGGACGACCCGGATGTGACCGCCACCCCCGACCCCATCGACACCATCAAACAGGCGGCTTCGCCGTCCGCTGAGGAGGCATAACATGTCCCATGATTGCAGCTGCCACGGCGCCGATGGCCGGTTGGCGACGACCGTCACCGGCCTGATCGAGCGGCCACTCTACGCCCCCGGGCTGATCCTTCAGGATTCGGACCTGACCGCGGCGGTCGATTATACCCGCGACCTCAATCGGCTGTTGTTCCGCACCCTGTTCGGATGCGGGGTGCTGTGCGGGCTCGGCGTCAGCATCCGCGAGGATTGCGGGCTGACCGTGACGGTCGCGCCCGGCGTCGCGCTCGACGGGTGCGGCGACCCGCTCCACTTGCCTGGGCCGGCATCGCTCAAGCTCGAGGAGCGCGACGGCGTGCTGAGCCCGGTCGGGACGACGGAGGCGCCGCGGCATACCGAATTCTGGGTAGTCGCGTGCGGCAAGGAGCGCCGCTGCGCGCCGCGGTCGTTGGTCTGCGACGATTCGCTCGACGATATCCGCGAGGCGACGCGCGCCCGCGGCGCGACCGAGATTTCGGTGACCTTCGATCCACCCGAGTGCGCCTGCGCGTTCGACGGCGACGCCTTGAAAACCGATGCCGCGAGCCGCGATATACTGGCGTCGCGGCTGATGCGGGCCATCGACCCCAACGGCGCGGCGACCCCGGCCTCGGCGGCGAAAGACGCCGGCGGCACCAAGAATGTCGACCAGCCGCCGATCGACAGCAACGGACGCATCTCGCACATCACCGCGCACGACTCACCTGACTGCCCGCCCGATTGCGGCTGTGGTTCGGCGTGCGATTGCGGGTGTTGCGTGCTGCTCGCCTGGGCGCGGTGGGACGACAAGAACGGCTGGGTGGTGCTGCACAAGGGCGTGCGCCGCTTTGTCCGGCCGCAGCTGATCGCCGATCCGATCGACGAGCAATTCACGCTTCGGTCCTGACCCCGCCCGCCGTCCGCGGCGGGTCATGGAGACAAAGGCGTGGAGCGTGCCGCCAAAGCCACGAAGACTCTGCCCGCGCCCACCCCGGCGCGTGCGCCGGTACGGCCGCACCCGGTCACCGCCGCGGCGGTGTTGCAGACCAGGATCGGCGCAAGCGGCGTGCGCAAGATGCTGGCCGGCCATGGGCAGGGTGCGAATGACAAGCGGCCCTCGGAGCAGGCGCATCACAACAAGGACGACAAATCGGGCCACGGCGCGGCACGTGGCCCCAGCGCGCACAAGAAGCTCGGCCACGCTGGCAGCGACGGGAAAGAGAAGGCGCCTGCTCTAGAGGAGGTCGGCGCGGACGGTGGGGCGCCCGACCAGGCCGCCGAGACCAAGGTCAAGCTGCACATCCCGGAACCGCCGACCAAGCCGTCCAAGGCGACGCTTGGGCGGATCGCCGGGGTCAAGGCACGCGCCGGTAGCGCCGCCGTCGCGCAGCGGACGCTGCCCGATGGCGGCGCGCAGGTCAGCGATGCGCATGAAGCGGTGGTGCCGCCGACCGCCGAACGCTTGGCCGAGGCGCGTGCGAAGCTGATCGCCCAGGTCCATGCCGCCCCCAGCCCCGACATCCTCAAGCTGTGCGAGCACATCCGCGAGGTCATTCGCGAAAAGCGCCCGAAGGATGACGACGCGCTGACCGAAGCCGACCCCACCGCGGCGGCGAACGAGGCCGGGGCTACGCTCAACGCGAACATCTCGTCCGAAAGCCAGAAGGTCGAGACCGGGTACAAGGCGCTGGAAGGCAATGCCACGCCGGTGCCCGCGCCGACGACACCGGGGCTGACGCCGCAGCCTGCTGCAGCGGTTACGGCACCGCTTAACGCCAGGACGGCGACACCCGACGCCGTGCCGGCGGGCAACGTGTCGCTCGACAAGGACGCCGGCGATGCGCGGCAGCGGGCCGATGCGGCGGGGATGAACAAGCCCGCCGCCGCACTGGTCCAGAGCGGCCCCGTGGCCGAGACGCGCGAGGCGCAAGGCGAGCTTGACGACCTCGCCAAGACCGACCCGGGCAAGGTGATCGCCCAACAAAAGGAAGCACTGGCCAAGGCCGATGCCGACATGGGCGCGCTGCAGATGCGCGCGCTCGCCGCGCTGACGGGCGCGCGCGCGGGAACCTCGGGCCGGGCGACCGATCACAAAAAGGCGATGGTCGGCAGCGAAGCCCAGATGCGCGAGCAGGCCGGGTCCGAAGCCGCCGCCGCGATCGGCGGGACGCAGGAGCTGGTCAAGGCCATGCTCAAGGAGGTCGTCCCGACCGCGATGCAGCAATGGGATACCGCCAAGGACTCGCTGACGACCAAGTTCAAGAACGACCTGGCGGGCGTCGAGGCGGAAATAAAGGATCGCCATTCGGGCGTTGGCGGCAAATTGCTGGCGGTCGGCGACTGGTTCACCGGCCTGCCCGATTGGGTGATCGAGGATTACGACAAGGCGGAGCAACATTTCGCCGACGGCGTGATCGATTCGCTCAAGAAGATTTCGACCTATGTCAATTCGATCATCAATGCGTGCGAGGCGCTGATCAAGCAGACTCGCGACCGCCTCGACCAGATTTACGGCGCGTTGCCGCTATCGATGCAGAAGTGGGCGGACGGCGAAAAGGCCAAGTTCAACGGCCAGCTCGACGCGCTCGGCAAGGAGGTCCACGACACCCAGCAATCGTTCAACAAGGATTTGGGCAATCGCGCCGGCCAGGCGGTCGACGAGGTCCGCGAGCAGATCGCTGAGTTGCGGCTGAAGGCCGGCGGGCTGGTCGGGCGCATCGTCAATGCGGTCAAGCGCTTCCTCGACGATCCGGTCAAGTTCATCATCGAGGGGCTGCTCGAACTGCTCGGCATCTCGCCGCCGGCGTTCTGGGCGGTGATCGCCAAGATCAAGAAGGTCGCGAGCGACATCGTCGACGATCCGATGGGCTTCGCCAACAATCTGATGGCCGGCATCGGCCAGGGCTTCAGCCAGTTCTTCGACAATTTCGGCACGCACATGGTGCGCGGCTTCCTGTCGTGGCTGCTCGGCGACTTGAAGGACGTCCAGATCCCCAAGGATTTTTCGCCCAGGAGCATCATCACCTTCTTCCTCCAGATCATGGGCATCACGTGGCCCAACATCCGCAAGATCATCGCCAAGAAGATCGGCGAGAAGAACGTCGCGCTGATCGAAAAGGTCTGGTCGCTGGTCTCGGTGCTGATCGACAAGGGCCCCGAGGGCATCTTCGACATGATCAAGGAGAAGCTCGATCCGCAAGCGATCATCGACCAGGTCATCCAGATGGCGGTCGACTATATGGTCACCGCGATCGCCAAGCAGGTCGCGATCCGGATCGCGTTGCTGTTCAACCCCGCCGGCGCGATCCTCCAGGCGATCGAGGCGATCTATCGCGTGCTCAAATGGGTGTTCCAGAACGCCGCGCGCATCTTCACGCTGATCGAGACGATCGTGAACGGGCTGGCCGACATCATCGCGGGCAATATCGGCGGCTTCGCCAATGCGGTCGAAAAAGGGCTGGAGATGCTGATCGCCCCGGTGCTGGGGTTCATCGCCGACTATTTCAGCCTGGGCGACCTGCCCAAGACGGTCGCCAAGCAGATTAAGAGTTTCCAGGGTTGGATCCTGGGAATGATCGAAGCGGCGTTCGACTGGGTCATCGAAAAGGGCAAGGCGCTGCTCGCGGCGGTCGGGCTCGGGGGGAAGGATAAGAAAAAGGATGGGGCCGACGAATTCGGCTCAATCGGTGAGGAGGTCGGCTTTACGGCCGGCGAAGAATCGCATCGTCTCTGGATCGAGGTGCATGGCGACGACGGTGTAGTGATGGTTGCAAGCGCCAAACAGCGGCTCGATCACTTCTTTGCAAGCGCGCCCGTTGTGAAGGCGCTGAAGGCACACAAGGGAAAGCAATTGCCCAAAGATGTCGAGCTTGCCCAAAAGGCGTTGAAGGAAACTGATCATGACATAGACTCATTGGCTAAGACCGTTCATTCGGTCCAAGCCGACCAAGCAGCAGGCAAACCAGAAGCAAAGCTGACCGGCAAGAACGACTCGGTTAAGGCGAAAGAGCGCTCGTTAGCCGTGATATTGGTGCGTATTTTCGATGCATTGAAGCTGCCCGAACCGATTGCCGGCGAACATCCTGTCACGCGCAACCCCAAGGCCGGCGAAGAGGAATCTCACCATGTGCCGGCCAAATCGCTCGGGCAGGTTATCAAGGAATTTCTCGGTGAAGCGCAGAAACGCTGCACTGGCGGTATCTGGGCGGGCGATCCACTGGCCGAAGCAGTCGAAGAGGGCATTGAAAATGCCTTGAAGGTGATTGGCAAGCTATCTGATGGCGAGGGGCCGGGGTTGAGCGCGATCCTGCTCAGTCATACCACACACAAGGCGGAAGGGGGCGCTCATTCAAGCGAAATGGCGAGGGCGCTTGCCGCTCTCGTGACCGGCAAAGAAAAATTGCTCGTGGCGCGACGCACGACCGAGCGTGAACTCGACGGGTTCAAGTCCTTCATCTCGGTCAATCCGCAGAAACCGGGGTGGCGCGCCTTTCTGGTCGATATCCACAAGCAGAACGAGGACAAGAAGCATTACACCAAGCCGGGTGAGGCACGTCATGACGAAAAGATACAGGCGGTAGATCTGATCCTCGATAAGGCCGAGAAGCAAAATGCGAAACTTTCTGAGGATGTGCTGATGACGGATTTGGTCCAGCCTCTGAACGCCGTTTTGCGCAAAGCACCCGCCGAAGCGTTTCGGACCGGGCGTACGATCGTGCTACTCGCGATGGATGAACATGAGGAAGGAACACCGACCGGCCGCAGGAAGGCGTTGAGCGATCTGGATCGCGAATTTAACCGTACTTGGTCGGCGTTCATGGAACCGATCATTGTCAAACTGCCATAGGAAAGCGGCATGGTGCTGAGCGAATGGACGGCGGCAATCGAGGCTCAAGCGACCGATTGTCTAAGTGAACTCCTAGGCATCGAGGCAATTGGCCAGAACGTCCTCGCGCATGAGTCCGCTACGGCCTTTCCCGGCGTCCTGATTTTGTGGGGAAGCCGATTGGTCGGTGCTGGTCTGCTTGCGATGCCCGGCCAGCCGCCGCAAGCGTGGCCTGGCGTACTTGTGGAAAACGGACAGGCGACCACCGTGTCATCGGACGCGAGGACATTGCTTCCCGCATTTTTGCTCCATCGCCGTCTGACGAATGCGCCGTCCAATGCCCGCAAGCTTGGCGAGGCGTGGCCCGTGGTGGCGGATGCCTGCTTCGGCTTGCATGCGGCCCTTGGCGGCGAACGCCCCGCGCTCGAAACTTTGGCAGCGGTGCTGCAAAATTCGGTGGCGCGCGAGGAATTTAAGCGATCCGACGACCGATTGGCGTTCGAACTCGCGCATAGCCGCCTTATGCGTCGGATCGATCCTTCTCCCTCCTTTATTGCCTTTGCCGACTGGTTCGACGCGCGATTGGCCGGAAAAGATCATGTCTTCGCTCCTGAAGCCTATGGTGCTTGGTGCCGGCAAGCGTTGAGCTGGTCGCACATCTTTGATCTTTCTGTTCGCGGCGGAAGTGAGGAGCCTGAAATGCTCATACCGTTGCTGGAAGGATTTGCCGGTCTGGATACAGGCCTCCTGCTGAAGCCGAGTTGGTCATGGCAAAATGGCGGATCGAGCGAGACGCTGCTCGTTGAAGTGGCATCGCTTACCGACAGCGATTCGGCACTGCTCGATGATGTTCAGCAGGGATTGGTCAAGACGCTCGTGTCGGCAGGAACCAGCTATGATGGCTCGGACCATGCCAGTGCGACCGTTGTCCTTGACGAGCGCGGCGAACCGGACCGGGCATGGACGACGCTAAACGCGGCCGCTTGGTGGATGGCGCTCCGTTATGGAGAGGCACCCGCGGCAATTACCGACGGTGCTCATCTATTGTGCGATGAGCACGGATGGGAAGACATCCGTTGGGTCGTCGACCGTGCGATGAAAGGGACGACATGACCCTGAACGAACAACTCTGGCACACGTCCGACCGCACTCGGCGGTTCATTACGCCTGACGCTGCCGTTCGGCCGCACGGTTCGCTCGAAATTATCTCGCTCGCCGGTGACGAGGCGACGGTCGATCCCACTTGGGCCACACGCTACGAAGTCACCGAGGACGAAGCCCAAGCCTGGGCCAGCCAAGAGTTCGGCATCGCGCTGGGCGAACTTCGCCGCCGCATCGACCGCAAGCTCGGGCGGATGCGGGTATCGCTCGATGCCGCCAGACGCGCCCCGGTCCGTGCCGATACCAGCATGACCCCCGATGCCATCCCCGCCATGCTGTCGCTCGCCAAGGCGTTGCCGCGGGCGATCTTGGACGGGCTGTCGGGCGATCCGGCGCGCGTGGTTGCAGCCAACGGCAGGCTCGCGGACGTGGAGGCGCGGCTCAATCAGGCGGGGATCGCGGTGGACCGGCGATTGTCCGATTTCCCGTATCGCCTGGCCGGACTGCGGGCGGAAACCGCCCGGTCGCGCGGCGGCGGGGACGATCCGGCCTAGATCGCGATCCGTGCCGGCGGCGTGGATTGCCCGTCGGCGCGCATCCGCCGCATCAACTGGCCGCGGGTCGCCAGTCCGAGCTTGCCGAGGATGCTGTGGACGTGGTGCTTGACGGTCGATTCGCTCAAGCCCAGCTCGCGCGCGACTTCCTTGTTCGACAATGCGTGGGTGACCAGTTGCGCCACTTCCTCCTCGCGCCGGGTGAGGTGACCGCCCGCATCGGGCATCGGAACGGGGACCGGACCGTTGCGAAACAGCGCGCGCATCATTGACGCGGCGATCTCCGGCGAACAGTCGAGCCGGCCGGCCACGGCGTCGCACAGCATCGCGTGCAGCCGCTCGAGCCCGTCCTCACGGCGGACGTAGCAGGTGAAGCCTGCACTGCCATGCGCCAGCACCTCGGCCTCCTGCTCGCGCAACCCGAGCGCAAGCAGCGGCAGTCCCGGATGATCGCGCCGCAAATTCCGCACGGCGTCGAGGTCGAGTCCCTGCGTCGTGTCGACGACGACCAGATCGAACGGCATATTATTCGGCGCGATGTAGCCGAGTTCGTCGATGGTGCGGACCAGCGCGATGTCGAGCGATGCGTCGCGCGCGCATAGCGACTGGGCGACGGCTTCGCCCAACAACCGCACAAGACTGACCATAGCGATGCGCACCGGGCCACCTTTTCGAAACCGCGTCGAAAAAAGCTACTTCGATCAAGAGTTATACGGGGTCTCGGCCGTGCGCCCGAATCGAGCCCCATTTATTAATCGAGATTTACTGCGGGTAGACCCAGGATGTAAATCGTTTGATTGAGAAAATGATCGGTTATGGTTCGTTTAAGCATCAATCCATCATGCCGACACTGTCGCACACATGCACCGATCTTTGTGCGAGCCGGTAGCAGACGTGATATGCCTCGCTCAAGCCCGCTAGCCCATCGCTATTTCAATTCACGATGGGTTGGCTCGCTCAAAGAATGTAGTCGAACGCCGGCAGCGAGGTCGGCCCGACATAGTCGAGGAAATGCGGCGCCAGGATGTCCTTTGCGGCATGGTCGGTGTCGTCGGTCGCGATCCAGCGCTGGACGTCCAGCATG